>JBBODD010000001.1:0-309000 GCA_038002745.1 Bacillus sp. FSL H8-0547 | reverse complement strand
AGGATGAAATTTCGCTGAAGATGGATGCGTCCAGCGGGAAGATACTATCTGAAGACCGGAAAACAATAGGTTCAAACAATCCGAAGGTGAAGCTGACAGAAGAACAGGCGATTGAAATTGCAAGGAAAGAAGCAAAGGGTGAGGTTGGTGATCTTGACCTTGAAGAAGAGGACGGCAGGCTTTATTACGAGATTGAAATTGAAAATGGCGAGAATGAGACAACCGTTCAAGTCGATGCTTTTACAGGCGCTGTCCTTTCCATATCTGTTGAAGATTAAAAGTGAACCTTTTGTACGCAAAAGGTTCTTTTTTTTTATCGCGAATATGAATTTACACCAGAACCTAATCAATTTCTCATCAATTTCTAATCTTTCTCTCTCTTGTTTATCATTTTTCAGATGTAGGATAAATGTATACAAATCAAGGAGGAATTCAGATGAAAAAAACAGCAGCTATTCTAACTGGGGCTTTACTTGTCGGAGGAATTGGCATAGGTTCACAGTTTATCACGCCTGGAGATAAAGCTCAGGCTGAAAAAACAGCAGAAGAACAAAACTTGAAAATCAGCTATGAAAAAGCAAAAGAAATCGTTCTGAAGGAGAAAAAAGGCAGTATTTCAGAGATGGAGCTTGAGCAGGGGGCAGAAGGATGGGTTTATGAAGCCGAAGTGAAGTCAAAAGGAAAAGAATACGATTTTACCATTAACGCCGATACCGGTGAAGTGACAGAAATGCATGAGGATAGTGACAGCAGCGATGACGCCAAGGTAAATCAGGATAGGGTTAAAGTGACGATGGAAGAGGCGAAAAAAATCGCTTTAAAAGAAGTGAAAGGCGAGGTCACTGAAGCGGAGCTTGAAAGTGATGACGGCCAGGCTGTCTACAAGTTTGAGATCATGGCAGAAGACGGCAGAGAAGCTGAAGTAGAAATTTCCGCTGAAAGCGGAGAAACGGTAAAAACGGAATGGGAAGATGAAGACTAATACAAGTTCCCTTAAGTGCCCTAAGGGCGTTTGAGGGATTTTCTCAAATCTCCACTCTTGTCCTATATCAATCTCTATCATTCTACATATTTTGATAAGGAAAGTGAATAAGAGGTGAAATGGAGGAAGAGACATGTCTGAAGGACGCGGTTATGGAAATGGCTTTGCGCTAGTGGTTGTATTGTTTATTCTTTTGATCATTGTTGGAGCTTCATACTTTAACTAAACTGAACATGATAAAGAGGAGCTGCTGATGAGTAGATCAGCAGCTTCTTTTTATGTTTTCTGACAGGCGGCAGCTTCGGTGCGGGGGATTTCCATTGCACATAAAGGCAATTGCTGATTTTTGGCGGAATTTGTTAAAAATGGACAAATTCCACATAGCAATCTCCTGTACGCTGAATAGGATATGCTATGAGAAGATATTTTTTCTCATAAGCCTCATGTTTGTAAGACACCTCTTCCTGCTTGCGCATGCCGACACCGGCATGCGCTTTTTTTCGCTGAAATTATTCAGCTTGATCTGCCTCTTTTTGTCTTAATGAAAGCTGATCGATGCTTTGTCTGATATTCCCTTTGCCGGAGTAGTTTTCTATCAGTTCTTTCATATCAATGCCGGATGATGCCTTCAGTGTTTCCTGCAGTGAGCTCATGAGATTTGTAGCATAGCCTGTGATTTTATTTGCTCCGCTGTTTTCTCCGCCGCCTCCAGTGTCCACGACAGTAATTTTATCAATATTGGATAGGGGAGCAGCTACTTGCTTGGCATATTCAGGAAGCATTTTCACAATCATATCGAGTACGGCTGCCTTGCCGTATTGTTCAAAGGCTTCTGCAATTTTTTCCTTAGCTTCAGCTTCTGCAAGTCCTTTGAGGCGGATGATTTCAGCTTCTGTTTCCCCTTGAGCACGTTCAGCTTCAGCCTTTGCGAGACCGTCCATGCGGATTCGTTCAGCTTCTGCTCTTGCAAGTGCCTCAATGCGGTATTGATTTGCGTCTGCATCTGCAAGCTGTTTCGCTTTTTCTGCTGCAGCGGCTTGTTCTACTGAATAACGGTCAGCGTCTGCTTTTTTCTTTACTTCAGAATCGTATTGAAGCTCGCGGCGCAGGATTTCTCTTTCTTCAAGCTCGATCTGCTTCTGGCGTTCAATGATTTTGACCTGCATTTCCTGTTCAGTGACCTTCTGTCTTGCTTTTGCGGCTTCAAGATCATAGGCTTGGTCAGCGTTTGCTTTAGCAGTATCCTGGTCTCTTCTGTACTCTGCCATTTTCAGCTGATTCATTTTTTCAGCTTCTGCAATTTCTGTTGCTCTCTCAAGCTCTGATTTTTTTGCTTCTTTTGCTGCCTCAGCACGTTTAATGCGCGTTTCTTTCTCGGCTTCCGCTGTTGCAATATCTGCGTCCCGCTTTACCTGTGCGATACGGGGCTTTCCAAGCGAATCGAGATACCCGTTTTTGTCCCGGACATCTTTAATGGTAAAGGAGACAATGACAAGACCCATTTTTGCCAGGTCTTGAGAAGCTACCCGCTGTACTTCCTGTGAAAACTTCTCCCTGTTTTTGTAGATTTCCTCTACCGTCATAGAGCCAAGAATGGAGCGCAGATGCCCTTCAAGAACTTCACGAGCCTCCTGCTCTCTGTCTGTTTTTGATTTCCCGAGAAATTGTTCGGCAGCGGTTGCGATCTCGCTGATAGAACCTCCGATTTTAATAATTGCTGTGCCGTCTGCCATGACCGGAACGCCTTGTTCTGTATACACTTCCGGAGTTGATACATCAAGCTTGCTTGACAGGAGGCTCAGCGGTTCAGCCTGCTGAAAGACAGGCAGTACGAACGTTCCTCCTCCGCGTACAATTTTAATTTTATTGCTGTTTTCATCCATGTGGACATTTTTGCTGCCCAGATAGCTTCCCGTCACGATCAATGCTTCATCAGGTCCTGCAGTACGGTACTTGGCAACAAAAACTGCAAGCAGAGCGATTAGGACAAATAGAGCAATTCCAGCAATGACAATGATAGTAGTTAACATAAAAATTCCTCCTAAAGAGTTTCTTCGAATGGCTGATAGGGTGCTACATAGACGATGCTGTTTTTGCTTTCAATCACCAGTATTTTCGTGCCTCCTGCAATTGGTGTATGATCAAAGCTTGAGGCCGTTTTTGAAATGGACCCCACGCTGCTTGTAAGCAGCACTTCTCCAAAGCCGTCTGCAGGAATAGATGTAATGACCTGTCCTGTTCGGCCTTTTAAATCCGATTCATGATAAGAAAGAGACTCTTCTGCAGATGACAAAGGCACGAGGACGAAAAAATGAAGAAGAGCAACAAGGACACAGGATGCCATAACGGAAAGAACAGCAGAAAATATGGAAGAGAAAATGCCGGTTACTTCAAAGATGTATCCGCCCGCACAAAAGAATGTGATAAAAGCGAGAACAAGTGTGGGACTGAAAAAAGGGACGGCTTCGCTGATTCCTTCAACGATGTCTCCGAAAAAGACGAAGATAAGAGTCAGAACACCGGCAATAATGAGTCCTGCAAGGTAAATGGCCTCAATAGTATGAACTGAAATGGTGATCACCCCCTGACCGTTTTAAACTGCGGAAGAAAAGGAATAGGCCTTCAATCAGTAATACGCTCCACTTGACAGAAAGTTTCATTAATTCCGAATAATGGAGCTGTGGTAAGATAAATCAAAAATCAGCAGGTGACAGACAATGAATGAAAAACTCGCAAACGAAATCGTATCAAGGACAATGTCCATCATTCCATATAACATCAATGTCATGGACAAAGACGGCACAATCATTGGTTCAGGAGATAGAAAAAGGCTTGGGGACATACATACCGGTGCAATAAGTGTCATTCAAACCGGGAAAAAAGCCGTTGTGTCAGAAGAAGACGGCAAGAAACGGATGAAAAAAGGAGTAAACCTGCCAATCTATTTTCATCATGAATTAATTGGAGTCATTGGCATTACCGGAGATCCGGATGTTGTAGGACCGCTTGGAGAACTTGTGAAAATGGCGGCAGAACTGACCATTGAGCAGGCTTATTTGTCAGATCAAATACGTTGGAATGAAACGTTGAGGCAGGAAACACTGATCCAGCTGATAAAAGGAAAAATAATCGACAGGAGAGAATTTGCACAACGTGCCCAAAGGCTGAGGATTAATCTGGACATTGAAAGGCAGGCAATTGTCTTTGTTCTAAAAGAGGATATGAATTTAAAGAAGCGGAATCTCTTCTTAAAACAGCTTGAAGACGCTGCAGATGCAGATGGCTTGATTGTCATTCCGGGTGCTGCGGAAATTGTCCTTCTTAAAGACTGCCGCTCAAGTCAAAGCCCTGCATTTTTAATGAAAATGGCGGAACTTTCGCAGCAGTACGCGCATAGAGGGGCAGCGGGGTACGTTTATAAGGGGTTTAACGGTCCTGCCCTGTCGTATGAAAGTGCAAAGGATGCCCTAGCTTCAGGAGGAGCGCGAGAAGGTTCGTTTATTCAGTATAAAGAAATGGCGCTGCCTGTATTAATTCGCAGGGGATATGACAAACAAAAGGATGTTTACTTACAGGATATTAAGAACGCTTTTGATGAAATGGACAAAAACGGTGAGCTACTTGACACTCTGCGATTATTTTTCAATCAGAACGGAGATATGAACCATACAGCAGAAGAGCTGTTTATTCATCGAAATACACTGAGATACAGGCTTGATAAAATAGAAGAATCGACCTCTCTGAATCCAAGGAAAATGAAAGATTTACTGACGCTGTATACGGCTTTGCTGGTTGTCTGATTGTGCATATGCACAAAAAAGAGGCACTGACAGGCCGTCTTTTTTTGTCTGTATGGACAATGATTTCACAAAAGTAAGCGGTTACAATGAAAGGAGCAAAAAGAGAGAAGGAGGAAATCACGATGGATATTCAAGTAAGCGCTTTCGGAGCGTTATGCGCACTCATTGCAGCCATTTTTCTCATTCTGAAAAAAGTTCCTCCCGCGTATGGAATGATGGCAGGAGCTCTTATTGGGGGGCTTCTGGGCGGAGTGAATCTGACAGAAACCGTTGAGCTGATGATTGCGGGAGCAAAAGATATTACCCCCGCGGTTCTAAGAATTCTGGCTGCAGGAGTACTGGCTGGAGTACTGATTGAATCAGGATCTGCCTCGGTGATTGCTGATACAATTATAAAAAAAATCGGAGAGAAGCGTTCGCTTCTTGCTCTGGTCTTATCAACCATGCTGCTTACTATGGTTGGTGTTTTCGTGGATGTGGCCGTCATTACAGTGGCACCGATTGCCCTGGCCATCGCATATAAAGCGAAGCTGTCAAAGCCTGCGATACTCCTTGCCATGATCGGAGGAGGCAAAGCGGGAAATATTATGTCGCCGAATCCGAATACGATAGCAGCTTCTGATGCGTTTAATGTTCCTTTAACATCGGTCATGGCGGCAGGTGCCATTCCTGCCATTTTCGGTGTGGCCGTCACATATGTGCTTGCTAAGAGAATGGTGAGAAAAGGCGAGCAGATCAAGTCGGAAGAAATCATTTCAAATGATGGAGGCAGCCTTCCATCATTTGCGGCAGCTGTCAGCGGGCCGGTTGCAGCAATTCTGCTTCTTTCCCTGCGGCCTGCCTTTGATATAGCCATAGATCCGATTATTGCATTGCCTGCAGGGGGGCTGATCGGTGCAATTGCTACAAAAAATATGACGCGTTTAACAGAGTTTGCAGCATCCGGGTTACTGAAAATGTCAGGTGTTGCGATCATGCTGATTGGAACCGGTACACTGGCAGGCATCATCGCAAATTCCGGTCTGAAAGATGTCATTGTTGCAGGGCTCAATGCTTCCGGTCTGCCTGCCTATATTTTGGCGCCTGCCTCCGGGATTTTAATGTCAGCAGCAACAGCCTCTACAACAGCAGGAACAGCTGTTGCGAGCAGTGTGTTTGCTCCGGCGATTTTGGAGATTGGAATACCTGCACTTGCAGGTGCGGCTATGGTTCATGCGGGCGCAACAGTCCTTGATCACCTTCCGCACGGAAGCTTCTTCCATGCAACAGGAGGCAGTGTGTTTATGGGAATGAAGGAGAGAATGAAGCTTATTCCTTATGAATCACTTGTCGGGCTGACACTTGCGGTGATTTCTACCCTGATCTTTGGTGTATTTAAACTGTTTGGATAGGAGATGTTCGAGATGAAGATTGTCATCGCACCTGATTCTTTTAAAGAAAGCATGACGGCCCTTGAAGTATGCGAAGCGGCTGAAAGAGGTCTTAAACAGACGTTTCCCGGGGCGGAAATTGTAAAAGTGCCTGTTGCAGACGGCGGAGAGGGGACTGTGCAGGCGCTTGTTGATGCCACGAACGGCACGATGACGAAACTGTCTGTCACGGGGCCGCTTGGCCATCCTGCAGATGCGGAGTACGGCTGGCTTGGTGACGGAAAAACGGCAGTTATCGAAATGGCATCTGCCTCCGGCCTGCATTTAGTGCCGGCGGAACGGAGAAACCCTCTTATAACGACAACGGCAGGTACTGGAGAGCTGATCAGGGATGCGGTCAAAAAGGGAGCTGAACATATCATCATCGGCATCGGCGGCAGTGCAACAAATGACGGCGGAATGGGGATGGCAAGAGCACTCGGAGTTCTCTTTCTGGATAATCAGAAAAAGGAAATCGGACATGGCGGAGGGTCATTGGCGGAGCTTGCGGAAATTGATGTTTCAGGCTTAATGCCTGAACTTTCAAAAGTGAAAATAGAAGTAGCGTGCGATGTGGACAATCCTTTAACAGGGCCAAATGGTGCATCTGCCATATTCGGCCCGCAAAAGGGGGCAACGGCCGAATCGGTTGCTGTACTTGACCGCAATCTTGCCCATTTCGCATCCCTTTTAAAACAGACAACCGGGGCAGATGTGGCGCAAACAAAGGGAGCTGGCGCTGCCGGAGGGCTGGGAGCGGGACTGATGGCCTTCTTAAACGCTGAACTTAAAAGTGGAGTGGATATTGTATTAACTGCAGTGAATCTTAAACAGCACATATCAGATGCAGACCTTGTCATCACAGGGGAAGGCAGAATTGACGGCCAGACCATCCATGGCAAGACTCCTGCGGGCGTATCAAAGCTTGCGAAGGAACACGGAATTCCTGTAATAGCTCTTACCGGTACAATTGGAGAAGGATATGAATCTGTTTATGAAGCTGGGATTGGATCTGTATTTTCTATTGTGCCAGGCATAGTCACACTCGAAGAAGCGCTGAGAAAGGGTCCTCAGTATGTAGAGCAAACAATGGCAAATATCGGGCACATTCTGAAGCTGAAGCAATAAGGAGACCGCATGCGGTCTTCTTGTTTTTGTGATGGAACACCTCTAATACCCCTTGAAGAACTTTGCGGCAGAAGATTTTCATAATAAGAGATCATTGCGATATAATGAAACTAGTAAGCTGCGTTCACTGTGAAACTTTTTCCGCATCTGTACGTATTACAAGTTGAGAAAAAGGAGTTGATCTTATGAGAACATCGAATCCTGCTTTGAAAGCTTTTGCAAAACGGGAAGGTTCTTATTCCAGCCAGCCGATGACGCTGATGGGTGCCATTAATAAATCGTTTCTGCTGCTCTTTATTTTAATAACGGCCGCAGGAGCTGCCTGGTATTACAGTGCACAGGGGCAGGACGTATCTGCCATCATGATCGGAGGGGCAATCGGCGGGTTTGTCATTGCACTGATTGTAAGCTTTGTTCCGAAAACAGCGCCGGTGCTTGCGCCCGTGTATGCGGTCCTTGAAGGAATGTTTGTAGGGGGCATCTCAGCCTATTACGCATCCCTCTATGAAGGTATCGTGATGCAGGCGGTCCTTTTGACGGCAAGTGTGTTTTTAGCTTTGCTGCTGGCTTATCGCTTCAGACTGATTAAAGTGACGCGCAACTTCAGGCTGGGTGTGTTTGCCGCAACCTTTGGCATTTTAATTATGTATTTGCTGTCGTTTATTCTTGGGTTTTTCGGTGTAGCCATTCCGTTTTTGCATGATGCAAGTCCGATTGGAATCCTCATTTCGGTTGCAATCGTGATTGTCGCATCTCTAAACCTTGTTTTGGATTTTGATTTTATTGAAAATGGGTCGAATGCAGGGCTTCCTAAGCACATGGAATGGTATGCAGGCTTTGCACTTCTGGTCACGCTTGTCTGGCTGTACCTGGAGATATTGCGCCTGCTTGCAAAACTGCGCCGCAACTGAAAAGGATGAGGCTGGGACAGGAATAAAGGGTGAATTTGATTATAAATGATCAAACTCACCCTTTTTTATGTTAGTTATACTAGACTATTTTGTAATCTGTTCTCGGGCTTTTAAGCTTACGATTTATCCTCTTCATACGGTATAATCAGCGAACTGTGTTCATATAGCATAAGATTCAAGCGTTATCATACGGTATAATCTCCAGCCGGTGTTCAAATAGCATAAGATAAACGGCTTTTTGTTTCAGCTCTGAGCCAATTCTAAGTACAGCTTATCAATGTTACATTTGGTGCGATTCAACCTGTTCTATGTTTCGTCCCAGTCCCTTTTTATTTGATGTTGATTTTTGTTTTTTCCTTAATAAAGCCGGGGTAGTCTATAAACTTCATAGTCAGGGGGCCGCTGCCTGCTTTTCGGCGGTCAAATCGAACAGAGAACCGTTTCTTGCTGTCTCCAAAGTCCTCATTGTAAGAGTGGACATAGACGCTTTTTCCATTAGCATCAGTCACGTCATTAATCAGCATGCTGGACATTTCTCTATCTTCGGTATAGGTGAAGGAAACTTCATTTTCAGAAACTTCTATAAGGCTGAAAACATTGTCTTGCGGCTGTTTAACTACTGTTTTTTTGACAGGATCGATGATAACCTCCAGATCATTTTTACTCACTCCCCGTATCCTGCTGAATTCCAGATACAGCTCCTTTGGTGTTTCAAAGTAATTGCTCTCCAGATAAATCACATCTTCTGTGGCGCTGACTTCCGTTCCCACTAAGCCATTTTGGAAAAGAGACCACGGCTCGCCTTTTTCATCTGTCAGCCTGATATCATCGAAGGCGAATAACTCCATCGTATTCTCTTGATCATATTCCACGTAAAGGGCTGAAGAGAGAGGAGTAATTTCAAGTTTTCTGAATGTGATCTTCTGGTTTTCTACTGAAACGGTTTTGTTCATCTCAATCTCTCTCATCTTTTCCTTCACTAAATCCTGATCCAGTTTAAACTCGAATTGAAACGTATCTTCTTGAGCTCTTGACAGAGGTCTTTGTGTCTTCACAACAATGTTCAGCTTGAAATCCTCATGGTTCATTGGTTCAGCAAAGTCGTAGTCAATCGACGAATGTTCGCTTTCATTATGCGCGATCGTTTCATCGGTATGGCCGTAACTAAACATCGCATTTTCGTTAAGATTGTTTGTTCCGGATGTTAGTTTGACATTCTCCAATCCGACATCAGCTTTTTCTGACTTGTTTTGAACTGTATAGAAGATACGGAGCTTTCTCTGGTCGACAATGGCCGAGTTCAGGGTGATTACTATGCCGTTTTTCTCATCAGACACACCGATTTCCTGTACAAAATCATTTTCGGCGGCAGACATTAACCCTTTATTGTATCTGATGATTTCGACTACATGTTCCATGCCCGGGATTGAACTGACATAGGAAGCAAATGCTGGAGAAACTCTGACTAAGGTGATAAACGTAAAAATGAATAATGAAGCAGCTATAGCGGCCCATTTTAATGAATACGGCCTTTTTTCCGTTTTCGCTTTCTGATATCCGGCCATGATGGCATCATCGAGTTCGTCAAAAGGAACGGCAATCATGTCTGTTTTCGTCCTGATCTGCTTCAGCTTATATTCTTCCTTTTCAAACATGACCATCACCTCCGTTTTCTTCCAGCTGCTGTCTAAGCAGGGCAAGCGCTTTTTTCAGTCTTGTTTTAACAGTGCTTTCCGGACAGTTTAACTGTTCGGCTATTTCTATTATTTTCAGATCCTGGAAATATTTCATGACGATGACAATCTGATATTTTTCACTGAGGCTGCTTAGCGCCTCCTGAATTTCCACGGAATGCAGGGAATCTGCAGCCGTACCCGATGAGGCAAGCTTTTCGTCAAGCTTCACTTTCCTTTGACGATTCAGCTGATCATGGCAGTAGTTCATCATGATTCGGATCAGGTATGTTGTAAAATAAGACGGCTCCTTCACTTTTTTGAGTGATTTATACGCACGGTACGTTACTTCCTGAACAGCTTCAATCGCATCGTTTTCATTTTTCAAATACAAATAGGCGGTCCGGTAAAGCTGTTCTTTATGCTGTTTCATTACGAGCAGAAAGGCCCGGTCATCGCCCCTGATCGCTGCCTTGGCGAGAGTGGGATCTGTCAATGGGGATTCCTCCTTGATGGGGTCATATATCCTGTTTATAAAAAAAGCAAGTTTGACATGAACCTAGTTTCTTGTGAAAGCTTTTTCCTCTTTATTCATTAGACTTCAAACGTCTGAAAAAGTTTTCAATTTTCATTCTTTTTTAGCTTACAAGAAAACGATTGTGAGAGATAAATATTTTTTAATTTTTTGTTTGATTAAAAGCGCTTTCATGTTAAAATGGGTTTGTCGAAACGTTTCACATTGATTTAGAAGAACAGGAATAAGGGATTTATACATAAATGCCCCATATCTTGTGAAACGTTTCAAATCACTTATAAATACGGCAGCGGCTTAAGCACGCTTCCAGAACGGGTCCTGACAATGGGCCGGAATGAACCCGGAGGTGGACAATGAGTACGATTGTTCGAGTTGGAATTATCGGGTGCGGAGGAATTGCAACCGGCAAGCATATGCCTGCTCTCGCACGCCTGAAGAATGTTCAGATGGTGGCATTCTTTGATCTTGTGGAAGAAAGAGCCATCGAAGCAAAAATGCAGTTTGGTTCAGAGATGGCTGAACATTACACAGATTATAAGGAATTGCTTGCAAATCCGGGTATTGATGTCGTTCATGTCTGCACACCGAATGATTCCCATTCAGATATTTCAATTGCAGCCCTTGAGGCAGGCAAGCATGTTATGTGTGAAAAGCCGATGGCAACATCAGCTGCAGAAGCGAAAAGAATGCTTGAAACAGCGAAGCGCACAGGCAAAAAGCTGTCTGTTGCTTATCAGAACCGCTACCGCGCAGACAGCCTTCACCTGAAAAATCTCTGCGAAGAAGGGGAGCTTGGCGATATTTATTTTGCGAAGGCCCATGCAGTCAGAAGACGTGCAGTGCCGACTTGGGGAGTGTTCCTTGATAAGGAGAAACAGGGAGGCGGACCGCTGATTGACATCGGCACTCATGCCCTGGATCTGACACTTTGGATGATGGATAATTATGAGCCGAAAATGGTTATCGGAACAGCTTTTCATAAGCTTGGACCTAAGGAAAATGCGGCAAACCTCTGGGGACCATGGGATCCTGAAAAGTTTCAGGTGGAAGATTCGGCGTTTGCCTATATTACGATGCAAAATGGCGCAACCATTTTCCTCGAATCAAGCTGGGCATTGAATACCGTTAATATCGGTGAAAGCAAGTGCACGCTGATGGGAACAGAAGGCGGAGCGGATATGGACAGCGGTCTCCGCATTAACGGAGAGCGCCGCGGAAAGCTTTATACGACAAACGTTGATCTGGATGAATCCGGAGCATCTGTTGTGGACGGAAAACTCGAAAGCGAAGCAGATATTGAAGCACGGCTTTGGATTGAAGCAATTGTCGAAGACAAAGATCCAGTTGTAAAGCCTGAACAGGCCCTGATTGTAACGGAAATTTTGGAAGCGATTTATAAATCGTCCGAAACCGGAGAACCAGTATACTTTGAGAAAAAATAAGAGATTTCTGCAGCAGGAATCGATTTCATCTTTTTAACTACTAGGAGGAAAAGAAACATGAAAACGTTAAAAATCGGAATTATCGGATGCGGAAGCATTTCAAAACACAGACATCTGCCTGAATGGGCTGGAAACAAATTTGCTGAGATCGTTGCTGTCTGCGACATTAACGAAGACCGTGCAAACCTTACTGCACAGCAGTACAATGCAAAAGCATTTACAGATTACAGAGAGCTTCTTGCCCTTGAAGAGATCGACGCTGTAAGCGTTTGTACTCCGAATGCCCTGCATGCGCCAATGTCAATTGATGCGCTGAATGCAGGCAAGCATGTTCTTTGTGAAAAGCCGATGGCTACTTCAAAAGAAGAAGCAGAAGCAATGATTCAAGCCGCTGAAAAAAACAACCGCAAGCTTATGATCGGTCACAACCAGCGTTTTGTGCCTTCTCATGAGAAAGCAAGAGAACTGATCAAAAACGGAGATATCGGAAAAGTATTTTCTTTCCGCACAGCATTTGGCCACGGCGGTCCGGAAGGCTGGAGTGCTGATGGACGCGACAGCTGGTTCTTCAAGAAAGAAGATGCGTTTATCGGCGCAATGGGAGACCTTGGTGTTCATAAAGCTGATTTAATGCGCTACATTCTTGGCGAAGAAGTGACAGAAGTAGCAGCATTTGTAGATACGGTAGCAAAAGAGGGAGCAGACGTTGATGATAACGCTGTCTGCGTGGTTAAAACAGAAAGCGGCATCATGGGAACGCTTGCTGCAAGCTGGTCATACAGCAGGGAAGATAATGCGACGGTTATCTATGGTGAAAAAGGAGTGCTTCGTTTAGAAGATCACCCTCAATTCTCTTTAATCGCACAATATACGACTGGTGAAGTAGTAAACTACGAGCTTGGCAAAATTCAGTCAAATGATGAAGGCGGACAAACCTCATCTAAAGTGATTGATAAATTTGTCGACAGCATCATCGGCAATACAGTGCCAGCAGTATCAGGGGAAGAAGGCTACAAATCTCTGAAAATCGTACTTGGTGCATTAGAGTCGAACGAAACGAAAACGATTGTAAAACTATAATCATAAGGGGGATTATGTCATGACGAAAAAAGGACTTCAGCTCTATACAATCAGAACGCTGCTCGAAAAGGATTTTTTCGGCACATTAAAACAAGTTGCCGAGTGCGGGTACGAAGGGGTGCAGTTTGCAGGCTATTACGACACGCCGGCAGACCGTCTGAAAGAGGCATTAAACGAGTATAGACTGAAGGCAGCGGGGAGTCATGTGCCTTATGAACAAGTGACAGGGGACGGGCTCAGCCAAGTCATTTCCTACAATAAAGAAATCGGCAATGATTTAATTATTGTTCCTTATTTAACAGAAGAGCAGCGCACGGACCTTGATGCATATAAACGCGTTGCGCAGGAACTGAACAAAGCAGGAGAAGTGATTAAACAGCAGGGGCTGCAGCTTGCGTACCATAACCACGATTTTGAATTTCAATCATTTGGAGAGCAGACGCCATTTGACGTCCTGCTTCAGGAAACAGACCGCAATCTGGTCAAATTTGAGCTTGACTGTTACTGGGTGACTTATGCCGGCTATGACCCGCTTTCCCTGATTAAAGAACAGCGGGACCGTGTTGCAAGCCTCCATATTAAAGATATGAAAGAAACAAACGGTGTTAAGCACAGCACAGTCATTGGCGAAGGAACCCTTGATATGAAAGGCCTGCTGACTCTTGGAAAAGACCTTGAACTGCCATGGTTCATTGCTGAGCAGGAGCATTTTGAAGGCGAGTTAATGGAAGCCGTTGCGCTTAATTCGAAAAAAATGGACGAACTATTAAAAGCATAGAAAGGAAGATCAAGATGAAACTAGGAGTATTCACGGTTTTATTTTCAGATAAAAACCTCGATGAAATGCTGGATTATGTGAAAGCATCAGGTGTGGAAGCTGTTGAGATTGGAACAGGCTGCTATCCTGGAAATGCACATTGTTCTTTAGAAGAGCTTCTTGGCAACAAGGAAAAGCAAAATGAGTATTTGGAGAAAGTTACTTCCCGCGGACTGACAATCAGCGCATTCAGCTGCCACGGAAATCCGATTTCACCTGACTCGGCTTTTGCTGCTGAGTCTCATGAAACACTTGTCAAAACGATCAAGCTTGCAAACGAAATGAACGTTCCGGTTGTCAACTGCTTTTCAGGTACTGCAGGTGACCACGAAAATGCTAAATATCCAAACTGGCCGGTTGCCCCTTGGCCGAACGAATATGGCGACATTCTGAAGTGGCAATGGGAGCAAAAGCTGATTCCTTACTGGAAGGAAGTCGGCGAGCTTGCTCAAAGCCTGAACGTGAAAATCGGATTAGAGCTTCACGGAGGGTTCCTGGTTCACACTCCTTACACGCTGCTGAAATTGCGCGAGGAAACATGTGAAGCCATCGGTGCCAACCTTGATCCAAGTCACTTATGGTGGCAGGGAATTGATCCTGTTGGAGCGATTAAAATCCTTGGAAAAGCGGGAGCGATTCATCATTTCCACGCTAAGGATACGTATCTTGACCAGGACAACATCAACATGTATGGTCTGACAGACATGCAGCCATACGGAGAAATTCAGTCCAGAGCATGGAATTTCCGTTCAGTCGGCTGCGGACACAGCATGCAGGAGTGGTCAGATATGATCAGTGCGCTTAGAACATACGGCTATGACTATGTGGTAAGCATTGAACATGAAGATCCGATCATGTCGATTGAAGAAGGCTTCCAGCGCGCAGTATCAAACTTAAAGAGCGTACTGATTAAAGAACAGCCTGCAAATATGTGGTGGGCATAAGAACTTCTTTATGGGATACACTGTACAGGCGGGTTTGATACCTGCTTGTACGGATTATTTTCAAAGAACCATTTCCTCTCTTTATTCACCCCAAGCATCCCGCGCATAAAACTCTGTTGGAGCAATTCAGAAGAAGCCATGAAAGTAAGGTGGAGTAGAATGGCCACAATCAAAGATGTTGCAAAATTGGCCGGTGTTGCTGTTTCCACAGCATCCTATGCATTAAACAATAATTCAAGAGTGAATTCAGAAACGGCAAAACGTGTTCTGGAAGCTGCCAAAACCCTGAACTATCAGAAAAACGGGATAGCCAGGGATTTAAAGCGAAGCAAAACAGAAACAATCGGCATCATTGTCCAGGACCTGTCCGGCCCTTTTTATTCAGAACTGATGAGAGGCGCGCAGGATACCCTCCTCACTCACAAATACGGGCTGATTGCCTGCAGCGCCATCGGCGGAAATGTAACCACTGCGACAAAATTTTTAAGAGAACGAAGAGTGGACGGAGTCATCATTCTTGCTGAAAGCCTTCCGGATGAGCTGATTCTGCAGTCCGTCAGGGAAGATTTTCCGATTATTGTTCTCGACCGGAAGCTTGACAGTGACAGCATCATTCATGTCCTCGTCGATAATTTTTCAGGCGGGTATCAGGCAACGCAGCATCTCATCGACCTTGGCCATAAAGAGCTTGCCTACATTGGGGGACCGTCGCATAACCGGGACAATCAGCTCCGTTTTGAAGGATATAAGCAGGCTCTGAAAGACTCAGGAATTCATCTCCATCCAAGCTGGATTCTTCAAGGCCAGTATACTCGTGAAGGCGGATACTCTGCGGGCAAAATTCTTATGATGCAGGGGAACGCCCCGTCTGCTGTTTTCTGCGCAAATGACGAAATGGCGGTAGGAGCGATTAAAGCCTTTAAGGAAGCGGGTTTAAAAATACCGCATGATCTCTCTATCATTGGATTTGACGACATTGAAATCTCTCAGTATATCTCTCCGCCGCTATCAACCGTTAAGCAGTCCAACTACGAAATTGGGTCTCTCGCGGCCCATTTGATCTATCAGGCGCTGAATGAAGGGATAGAAGGCAGGGATTATCTGCTGCCGACTGAACTTGTGCTGAGAAACTCGACAGCCCTGAGGCAGCTTTAAACAGCATAGCCGGGAGGAGAAATGGTGCTCTTTTTATGTTATAATTGAAGGCATCTTAAAGAGGAATGGAGTGAGATCGTTGAAAAAAGGCCCATTTTTCGTGAAAATTTGGTCAAATGGTCAAGTGATGATTCCTTCCTATATCCGCAAAAAATTAAACATACAGTCAGGTGAGCGTGTCATTGTACAAACAGACGGCAGAACGATACAGCTGATGAAAAATGACAGCAGCACCTTTGAAAACGAAACCATTATAAGCAGCAAAGGAACCGTGACCATACCAAGCGAAATAAGAAATCTCTGTGATATTGATGTTGGCGAGAAGCTGAAAATAGACTGGAACGAAGCCATGCAGAAAATTACGTTCAGCTTGCCGGATCACATGTCCACATTATCAAGCTGACACAGGAGACGTGTCGTTTGCACCATGCAGGAGGACTATAGTGAAAAAAGTTACGCTCTTTCTCATGACAGCCTTATTTGCTTTTCTTCTGTCAGGCTGCAAGGACGAAGACGAAGGAAGAGACCGGAGGCTTGTTGCAGCAGAAGATATGTTAGAGGCAATTTTGGAAGAAGATGAAAGGGAGATGAAAGACCTTTACCTCAAAGGGGCTTATCATACACCCGAAGAATTGATTTCCCTCAAGAAAAAATGGGGAATTGACAAGCTGGAACTGAAGGATTTTAATCTTCAGGAAGAAAGCTTTTACGTTTACCGCGCCTATTATGACGAGGATGACCAAACGGAGAGAAAAGCGATTGTTCTTCGCGTCAGGGAAACGGATGATGACCGGATCATTGTTGATTTTGTTGATCAGATAGCCGAAAAGAGACAAGAGTGATGCGAATAGAAGGAAGCGGTTGATGAATGTTAAAAACCAGGCTCAGATTTTCGGGCCTGGTTTTTTGTATGGATGTCAGCGAAACTTTAACCGTTCAATCAAGCTGATAATCTCCTGGCCATCCCTTGGTTCGATATGCACCAGTTCTGTGTTTTTGAGGATATCTTCTGTATCTTTTTGCAGCTCTTTTTCATCTGCATCAGGCGGAGGAGCTTCCCAGCGCATCGGGGTTGCGTACACGTGAATCGTCCCGTCGCCATTCCCTCTGTAAGTAACCGAACCGTCAATTAATCGGGAGCCGGATAATTGGATGACACCGCCTGGAAAGACTGCGCTGTTGTCTATATTTGGATTGACCGGCTCTCCCGGGGGAATGTGCCTGATATTCAGTTCATCAAGCTCCTGATTTGGACCAAGCTGTGTCCAGACCCTCGCATATTCAATTTCTTCTCTGGAATAGCTGTCCAGTGGATCACTTGTCTCCTTGGAACTGTCATTATCAGTCCCACTCTTTTTGGGGGTTTGGGAGCTGCTTCCTTCTTTGGATTGGGTTTGGCCGCTTTTTTCAGCTGTTGAAGCTGTATCCTGCGGAAGGGATTCTTCCGTTTCATTTGAAGCTGTGCTTACATCTTCGTCATCGGTAGTGTTCTCTGCTGATGCTGCAGGCGGACTTTTTTTCGTGGAATCCTCTGGTTTGGCAGTATCTTCGGTGCATCCTCCAAGCAATGCCAGCAGTCCGAGAAGTAAAAATAGCATTGATGCCTTTTGCATTTGTAATATCCTCCTTACCATCCAGTAAAATCCTGATGCGGGTGTTGACTATCCAAAACCGAAACCGGTTAACATGAATAGCTAGGCCGAATCCATTTTCCATTATGACACGATTTTCCTCTTTTTTATATAAAAAATCCCAATTTTAAGCTTATTATCCAATCTGGAAAAGGAACAAAAACAAAGCCGGGTGATACCTGATTGGTTTCACTCGGCTTTGTTTTTGCATGAATTCAATTAGACGCTTCCTGCATTCTGACGCCAATGTTTAAGAGGCGGTCAAGCTGCTGGCTCGCTCTGATGGTAGAAGGGGAACTGAGTCCCTCTCGTCTTGCACTCTCAAGCATTTTCTGACGGTACTTTTCAATTAATAGATCTACTCGGCTCAAAACCATCACCGCTTTCCCGCATGTGTTTATAGTTTAACTATCGGCCGATTTTTCCTATTTTAAACCTTTTTCTGGGAGGAGGTGAGTTTTTTTAATAAATGCCTGAACTCCGTGTTCAGCCGCTCATAATCCTCTATTGTAAGTCCGCTTGCTGCAGCCATGTACTCGGGGACGCGTGAGGCATCCGCCTGCAGATTCCGTCCTTGTTCTGTCAGACAAATGTTCACTTTTCGTTCGTCTGCTTTTGACCGGTTCCTCTGAACGAGTCCCGCTTCTTCAAGCCTTTTTAAAAGAGGTGTCAGAGTGCCCGAATCAAGAAACAGTTCTTTTCCAAGTGCATTTACACTCATCTCTTCCTGCTCCCATAACACTAGCATGACCAGGTACTGGGGATAAGTCAGCTTAAGCTCCTGCAGGATGGGCCTGTACAGCTTAGTCATTTCCCTCGAGCATGCGTAAATAGAAAAGCAAAGCTGCTGCTCCAGTCTGAGAGATTGCTCTATAGCCATCATACATTCTCCTGACATTTCTTATTTGACAAGACCAGTATACCCTTGTTATATTAGTTTTGCAAAAATAAATTGTGCACAATTAAATTATACAAAATTAAAGGAGAGATTCACATGCAAAAGCTATACACTGCAACAGCATCAGCCATTGGCGGCAGAGAAGGACGGGTGCAGACCGCCGACAATTTCCTGGACCTTGCAATTGAAATGCCGAAAGCGCTGGGAGGACGCGGCGGAGAAGGGACGAACCCGGAACAGCTGTTTGCTGCAGGGTATGCAGCATGTTTTGACAGTGCGCTGAACCTTGTTGCCCGTACTGAGCGTGAGAAAATTGGCCAGACAAAAGTCACTTCCCACGTTTCGATCGGAAAAGATGACTCCGGCTTCGGACTGTCGGTTGTGCTGGAAATTCATATCCCGGATGTGTCAGAAGAACGCGCAATGGAGCTTGTTCAAAAGGCTCACGGCGTATGCCCGTATTCAAAAGCGGTCAAAGGAAATATTGAAGTTGAATTAAAAATTGTTTAAAGATGGAAAAGAGCTCACGTTTAGGACGTGAGCTCTTTTGCTTTATTGGATGGCGGCCTGGACATTAATTAATCCCGCACCATAATAAAATGGGTCGCCCAAAGGCAGAGCAGTGTTTTTCAGCCTGCTTCGGACTTCTGTATTGGACATGGATGGGTATTTTGACAAAATAAGTGCTGCAGCACCAGCAACATGAGGAGAAGCCATTGAAGTTCCATTAAAAGATGCATACTTATTTCCCGGAACCGAACTTAAAATATTTACACCTGGAGCCATCACTTCAAGTTCGCTGCCGACACTTGAAAATGAAGCTCTGGCATTTGCTGAATCAACGGCTCCAACAGCAATGACAGAACTGTATTTGGCAGGGTAGCCAATTGTATTCCGTTTGCCCTTTGATCCGCTGTTTCCTGCAGCAGCAACAACCACTACTCCTCTGCTGTAAGCGAGGTCTGCGGCCTGTTTAAGAGCTGTTGAATCCTGACTGCCGCCGAGGCTCATGTTAATAACATCCATACCATTAGCAACAGCCCATTCAATTCCCTGTGCGATTCCGCTGTAGCTGCCGCTTCCTGTTGAATCAAGAACCTTTACTGCATAAAGAGAAACGTCCGGTGCAGTACCGAGCACCCCAACTGTATTATTTAATGCTGCTACAGTGCCGGCTACATGAGTCCCGTGACTATCGCCATCAATAAACGGATCAGGCTCATTTGGGATAAAGCTTGCTCCGCCTGAAACATTCAGATCTTCATGGGAAGCGTCAATTCCGGAATCGAGAATGGCAACCTTTACACCGCTTCCTTTTACCCCTGACGACTGAACGGCGTCTGCTTTAATTTGTGTGATTCCATAAGGGACGGATTGTCCAATGGCTTTTGCTTCGAAATCTTCTTCAACAAACAGAACGTTCGGGTTTTTCTCGAGCGCTGCCGCTGCCTGATCCGGCAGGGAGGCGTGAACAACATTCATATATTTATATTGATGCTTGACCTTGCCCCCGAAACCGGAGATGATCGATGCTTTCATTTTAGAATCTTTAACAGTTGGTTTCATTCCGATGAGGTAATCTTTCTTTACCGTTTCCGCTTCTGCCGGCTGCATGGAAAATGCCATTGTGAATGCTAGAATAGCAGCAAGAAGCAGACTGAAAATCTTTTTCTTTTTCATCAAATACCCCCTAGGTAGAAATGATTGAATAGATTGACTATTCTATTAATTATGCTACCATTTTAATAGAAGGTCTTGTATTGGGAAAAATGAGCCTTTTTTCACCGTTTAATGCAGAAAAGCAGAGGGGTGTTTCCTTACAACTTTTAATATTGGGAAATAAGGTTGTATTTTTTCGTTTAATTTCGGAAAATTAAGTCTATTTTCCCAATACGAAACGACAAGGAATCGTCATAATAAAGAGAGAATGACATATACAGATTAGTAGATGAGGTGCTGCCCATGGAAATCGGAAGTCGGATAAGGTTCTATCGCATACAGCAGAATATGACCCAGGAGGAACTGTCTAGAGGCATCATTTCCACTTCATACTTATCGAAAATTGAAAATAACCAGACCACAGCAAGCATCGAGGTATTGGATTTCCTCTGCAGCAGACTTAAGATCAACCTCATCGAAGAAGAAGAAATTCCGCTCATGAAGTCCCTGTTTGACTGGTACCATGATATCGTTCACCGCCGGCAGGATACTCTCAAAAAAAGATATGAAGAGCTCCGGGAGAAAATCCATTCCACAAGCGACACAACAGCCATGCTGTACTTTGTTCTTTTTGAGTTCAGATACTTGCTCACAGAAAGAGATTTTGCAGAAGCAGAAGCAAAGCTTGAGAAAATCAGCCTCTATAAAGATATCTTTGAAGAAAAAATGACGTACTATTACGAGAAATTCATCGGCCTTCATCACTACCTTCAGAGCAAATATTCCTCAGCCCTTATGCATCTTAAAGGAGCTGAACGGTTTTTGACGAAGCATCTCCCCTTTGAAAAATGGGAAGAAGCGGATCTCTATTATTCAATCGCCCTTACCCTCAGCCAGCTGCGGAAGGCAGCCCTGGTCATTCAATATACCCACTTCGCATTAAATATCTATCAGTCAAGATATGATTTAATGAGATGTGCCGAATGCCAGATCCTGCTTGGGATTAATTATTTGAGGTGTGAGGAGTACAGCAGGTCAGAGGAAAGCTATCAGCTTGCCCGAAAAATAGCCGAACAGCTGAATGATAAAAGTTTACTAGGAATGATCTGCCATAACATGGGGTATTTAAGTTCTATCACCAAAAAATATGAACAGGCAATTGATCATTATAACGAGGCCTTGAAGTACAAAAATAAACATGAAGCATTAAGCACAATTTTCTCCATTCTCTACGCGTATTACCAGCTGGACAAGAAAGAGGATGCAGAAAAGTGGATTCTTGAAGGCCAAACCATTTTAAAGCAGAATCCTAATCAGGAATATGATTATCATTTTAAAGTCTATGATTCTCTGCTCAAAGGCAATCTTTCAGCTGAATTTGAATTCTTTATGCTGGAAGTGGTCATTCCGTACTTTATTGAACATGAAAAGCAGCAATATATTATTGAATACTCGGAGCTCATGGCCTCTTACTTCGAAGAGCGCCACAAATATAAATCAGCGGCACACTACTATCAAATCGTATGTAATGCTTTAAAAAGAGCTTATTCAAATTAGGAAAAGAGGAGAATGATTTATGAAGAAACTATTAGTTGGATTAACCACTGGCGTATTCTCTCTGGCGTTTGCAGCGGGAGTTGGACTTTTCTCAGAACCTGACCATCCGAAAATTGTTTCTGAACCTGATCACCCGAAGATTGTTTCGGAGCCGGATCATCCTAAAATTGTTTAATTGATAAACATAGACTTTGGCCAGCGAGTCTGGCTTGATACCATTTTAGTCATGAAAAACCGAACTAGGGTAGCTAGTTTGGTTTTTTTATGTTTAAAGCCTATGAATGGATTCGTATTTGTGTGTGTTTCTACTAGTGCCGCCGATTTTATTGGAAAAGGATCGTCGTTTATGGCGTCATTCGCTGGAGTGCTGCCACTTTTAACGGAATTGAATCCTTGTTTGTGGCGTCAATCGTTGGAGTGGTGCCACTTTTAACGGTAGTGGCTCCTGGTTTGTGGCGTCATTCGCTGAAGTGCTGCGACTTTTATCGGAGATGGAACCTCGATAGTGGCTCGTTATCCTCTAACAGCGCTTTCCCTCATCCATTGACCCAAGAAAGTGTTCTATTCCGCCTCTAACAACACTAACCCTCGTCGATTGAGCCAAGTAAATATTCTATTCCGCCTCTAACAACACTAACCCTCGTCGATTGAGCCAAGTAAATGTTCTATTCCGCCTCTAACAACACTAACCCTCGTCGATTGAGCCAAGTAAATGTTCTATCCGCCGTTAACAACACGAACCCTCGCCGATTGACCCAAGTAAGTGTTCTAATCCCCCGTTAACAACACGAACCCTCAACGAATGAACCCAGTAAGTGCTCTAAACCCGCCCTTAACAGCACTCCACCCAGTCCTAAAACCCCATCAACAGCTCCATTCATTCTTTTGAACTAACGATTTGCTAAATATTCTGCCAAAATGGCCGATGTATGGTGTATAAGTCTTTTTGCACACATACATACTTGGCAGATTTGGTTAAAAAGGAGGGTCTGGATATGAGAAAGAGAAAAGGATGGAATTTTAACAAGAGGTCAAACCTTACATTGAAGGGCAAGCTGCTGGGGAGTTTTTCGATCATCATGGTGCTCAGCCTGCTGATGGCAGGATTTACGATTGCCGGGTTCACTATGGTCAACAGCCAGACGAAGAAAATTGTGCAGGAGGATATGCAGTCGCTGCTTGCAGAAGGCAAGCTCAGGGACAATATCACACAGCGGGTTTCTTTAATCAGGGCATATTTCATTTATGGAAAAGATGAATACAAAGATCAGTATTATGAGTTGACGGAAGAAAGCAAATCTCTTCAGAAAAATCTGCTTGAACGCAGTGTGAACCCTAAAAGCAGGGAGCTTATGGAAAAGAGTTCCGAGTGGGAGAAAATGGTTGAGGAAGATGTGATTAAAAGCTTTGATTCCGGGATGAGAGTGACAGCCAATCAGACGTTGAGAGGCGATGTTCAGAATCTTGCGGATGAGCTTACAAAGGGCTTTGACGCCCTGGCTGAAGAGCGTGAAAAATCGATTGTAAGAGATGGTGACGCGATCATCAGTCAGGGAAGATTGATCAATCTTCTTGGAATTGTTTTGTCTTTACTTATTATCGGAACGGGTATTTTTCTTTCTGTCCGGATTTCAAATGCCTTGACGAAACCAATTCATTCCATCGCCAAAAGGATGGAGGATATTTCAAAAGGACAGCTGAATCATGAGCCCATGTCTCTTGATTCGAAAGATGAAATTGGCAGTCTTGTCGCATCTGTGAATGAAATGAATGTGCAGCTGAGCGGAATTGTCCGGGACATTTCGGAAGCATCGGTTGTTGTTTCATCGCAAAGCGGTCAGCTGCAGGCTTCTTCAAAAGAGTTAAAAGCTGGAAGCGAACAAATTGCGTCAACGATGCAGGAGCTTTCATCGGGAGCTGAGACGCAGGCATCTTCCGCTTCCGATCTTTCTGAAACGATGGGTGAACTGATGGAATCCATTTATGTCGCGAATCAAAGCGGGGAAGCTGTTGCAAAAGCATCTGGTGAAGTTCTCACTCATTCGTATGCGGGGTATGAACTTATGAATGAATCTGTCAATCAGATGAACCGCATTAATGGACTTATGGAAACAACTGTTGAAAAAGTAGAGCATCTGGATGAACAGTCAGAGAAAATTTCCACTTTGGTGGATGTCATTCAGAGCATCGCAGATCAGACGAATCTTCTTGCTCTTAACGCAGCGATTGAAGCTGCCAGAGCAGGGGAGCACGGCAGAGGGTTTGCGGTTGTGGCAGATGAGGTTAGAAAACTTGCTGAACAGGTTTCAAGCTCAGTTGTTGATATTAACAAGATTGTCAGCAATGTCCGCAAAGAAACAGAAGAAGTAGCTGAAAACCTGAAGGATGGATATAAGCAAATTATAAAAGGGTCTGCATCCATCAGTAAGACAGGAGAGAGTTTTTCAGAGATTAAAGAGTATATTGAAGAAATGTCGGGAAGAATCACGACCATCCAAAAGGATTTAAACCGCATTATGAAAAGCAGCGAAATCATGAATGATTCCATTTCAAGTATTGCGTCAGTTTCAGAGGAGGCTGCGGCAGGGATTGAGCAGACTGCTGCTTCTGCTGAACAGTCAAGCCAGTCCATGGAAGAGATATCAGGACATGCTGATTCACTGGCTGCCGTCTCAACAAGACTTACACAGCTTGTAAACCGGTTTAAACTATAAAAAAATGAGGCGCAGCAGGCGCCTCATTTTTTATTGCGGAAATGAAACTGAGCGTTTAGCTGGCCTTCAAGCATTTTTTTGCGGTAATCAGGATTTGAACGCATTTCCTTCTTGCGCATTTCTTTCAGGATTTCATTCGTCTGCACGCCGTCTTCACGTTTGTTGGCAATGTCCATTAATCGTTCTACATCCGAAAAAGAATACTTTCTTGTGCCTCTTGAGGTCCGCTGCGGAGAAATCAGATGCCTCTCTTCGTAATAGCGGATTTGGCGCAGGGATAAGCCGGTAAGCTCGCTTACAATCCCGATTGAAATCACTTTTTTATCTTTATATGAGTGGTCTTGCTGTTCCATTTTTCCACCCCGCACTTTCATTTCTTTTTCCAATTATACCTTATGGAAATGAGTTGAAGTGCACTTTTGTCAGAAAATCTAACATGAATTGTTAGATTTATAAAAAACATTGTGAGTTTATTTAACAACAATGATGATTTATGAATCTTTTCTCATTACACTTGAATTAACAGATTGAAGGAGGAGACAGCATGGATTTGAAGAAGGCAGCTGAAATTGCCAGGAAGATTGTAGAACTGGATGTAAGGAGGGATGAAATGCTTGAGGATCTGCAGAATGAAATCGGAAAAGATGCGCATGAATTTCTGCGGTACATGCAAAACTCATGCCTGAAAAAATCATCCTGATCTTCTGGCCATTCGGGAAGGAAGAAAGTCCGTTAAAAAGTGACTGAGCTCAAAAAGATAGTCTTCTGTAAACATTGAGGTTACATCGCTGAAGCGGTCATATCTGTGTTCATAAGCACATAAAAGCAGCAGTTTCCCGGATTTGAATTCAGCAGTATACAGCTGCTCATTCTTCGGTTCAAGTGTATTCAGAAAATAGATTTGATGCAGTTCCCCGCGTGTCCGATAAGCAATCGGGCGGATATGATTCATTGTCAAGCCTCCTCCATGTAATAGCCTGAGACTAGTCTTGACCGTTTACGGCTTTTTAACACATTCAGCTGAACTTTTACACTGGCTTAACCGTGGACTAACAATCAGCGGGTAGAGTGATAACTAGACAGTTTGAAAGGAGAAGTGAAAAATGAGCAAATTGTTCCGGAAAGCTCTTGAAGATCAAAGGGTTTTTTACAGCAGGAAATTGAACTCGCTCGGCATATACGACGAAGAGGTGCTGAGCAGCATGACGCTGTCTGAATTAAAAAAGGAATATCAGTATTTTTACAGCGGTGTACCTTTTATGAAACTCACCCATAAAAAACCTGTGCAGCCGTAGAATCCCGGTTTATACTCTTCATGGCGGGCAAAAATTGCAAAAACGATGCCATTCTTCTAATCAGCCTTCCTCATGAAATCCCGCCAAAAGCCGAGATGTTCTCCGGCTTTTTTTGCTGTCTGGAAGACGCGCGGTGCAGGAACAGAGGGAAAAGAGAAGATAGCCTCGAGACACGAAATTGTGGTAAGATGATTAAAAGAAGACTGCGGAGGAATTTATGACAGTTGCAGGTATTGTACTGGCCGGCGGAATGTCGCGGCGATTTCAGTCTGATAAGGCATGTGAACCATACAATAACGGCACATTTCTCACGTATGCTTATTCGGAATTGAAAGCGGTATCAGATGTTGCTGCAGTCTCCGGACGCAAATTGAAACATCCTGAGATCACAAGTTTTGAAGACATTCCTCCATTTAAGGGACTTGGACCGCTTGCCGGAATTTACTCGGCTATGAAAATAGTAAAATCTGAATGGTACCTTGTCCTTGCTTGTGACATGCCGCTGATTGACCGGCAGACTCTCTCTGTCTTTACAGGGTTACAAACCGCAGGACATTCAGCTGTTGTACCTGTTATTCACGGAAAGGTTCATCCGCTTTGTGCAATGTACCATCGCTCGCTGCTTCCCGTGCTGCAGAAACAGCTTGAGGACAGAGAACTTAAAATGATGTCACTGCTGCATGCCGCCGAACCGCTCATGCTCGATCAATCGCATTTTGACCGGCCTGACCGATTTGCAAATATCAATAAAAAAGAGGATCTGGCCTTATTGAATGAGCCAAAGTTCCAGCAGGAAAGAAGCCTTTAAAAAACAGTATTTTCATAGTAAAATAATCCATGTTGTTTTTTGAATTTTTAGATATCTTTAGAATGTTAAGGTAAGAGGGCGATGAGAATGAAGTCTTATACAAATGAAGAACTTGAACTTGCACTGAATCTTTTTAAAACGTTTGCAAGGGCATTTAAGAGTGTTTCCGAACATTCAATTCGTGACAGCAAGGAACATGGGTTTAACCCGACAGAGTTTTCTGTGCTTGAACTTCTTTATACGAAAGGTCCCCAGAAGCTTCAGCAAATTGGCTCGCGTCTTCTGCTTGTCAGCGGGAATGTTACCTATGTGATCGATAAGCTTGAAAAGAATGAATTTATATACAGGGAGCAGGATCCAAAAGACAAGCGTTCTGTTTATGCCAATCTTACTGAAAAAGGAAGAACCTACCTGGATGAGATCTATCCGGTACATACATTGCGAATGGCCCGGGCTTTCTCCGGCCTGTCCATCGACGAACAGCAGCAGCTGATGGCTTTGCTGAAAAAAGCAGGCGTACACAGTCAGCATCTGCTTTTCAGATAAAAAATCCCGAAAATCGGGATTTTTTATTTTGGCTGTACGCCTTAATCATCCTGCGTGCGATCTGACAGCATCCAGTGTCCATTTCCACATCAGGCAGCTCACTGCGATAAAGAACAGGTGCAGCGCTGCGAACGAGGCGAAGCCGGTGTGATAGGAAAATAATCCATTTTCCAGCAGGAAATAGTGGATGCAGAGAAGGATAAGAAAAAGCAGCAGCTTAATGACTCTGCGGCGGATAAGGACAATCAGTGTGTAAAAAACGCACGCAATGCTGAAAAAGACAGAGTTTGCTGCAAGATGATCACGAACGGGATTATCAAACCAGCCCGGCTGAAACAAATACATGGTAAGCGGAACGGTTGCTGCCCATGTTAGTGTTAAGGATACGCTCAAATTCATAAAGTAAAGGCCCAGTTTGGCAGCGGGGCGGTTATTTTTTTTCAGCAGCCTGTACCACCAGGATGAAATGAGAAAGGCGGCAGGAAGCAGCAAAGTTGTATAGTAAACTTTCCACCAGTGATGTTCATAAATTCCCAAATGCAAAAAGGAAACTTCCACAGCGGACATGCCAAAACTGATCAGCAGCATCGCCGGAAAGGTAAGCCTGTAAAATGCGGCTGTGACACCAATCATCGGGACAATCATGAGCTGGCTGAAAATAGAACCAAATGAGCTGTCTGAGAAAGGGTCACTGAAAACTTCCGGTTTATATGTATAAGAATGTAAGAAAACAAAGATGAAAACTTCAAAAATAATCGCAAGCCCCGCATTTAACAGCCATAGAGGAACGAGCATGGGACGGTCTTTTCGTGCATTTGCATAAGCAAGCGCTGCGGTTGCTGCGAAAAGGAGAAAGAACCAAAAAAAATTCGGCATAGGTCAGGCCTCATTTATATAAGAGTATGACTTATTTTTGTCATTCTCCCGATGAATTATGTTTGGCTTAACAGATTCGGGATGATGACGCTGTTATCCTTTTGATTTTTGCTCCTCAATGAAATGCAGGATTTGCATTAGCACTTTATCCTGCGGAGAGGAAAAGAAGTCTGCAAAGGGACAGGACATATCCTGCAGGCGATCGGCAACTGTGTTCATTGTATACGAGTCAGGCTTCAGACCGTCCTTTACTTCCTCCCAATAGAGCGGTGCTGCTGCAAAGGCTCCTGCAGGATTTCCCCTGAGAGAATAGGGTGAAATGATGGTCTTGCCTTCAGCATGCTGAATATAATCGATATACAGCCTGTTTCCGCGGTTTTTCTTCAGTCTTTCAACCGTAAACGCTTCAGGGAATACCTGTACAAGATAAGAAGCAATAAATTCTGTAAAGCTTCTCGTCTGCTCGTAGGAAAATGTCCCCTCCGTTATGGGGATGTGAATCTGAATGCCTTTTCCTCCTGAAAGCTTTGGAAAAGACTTAAGAGAGAATGATTCAAATAGTTTATGCATTTCAAGAGCCGCTTTTACAGCAAGTCCAAATTCATTTCTTGAAGGAGGGTCTAGGTCAAATACGATTTCATTTGGCTGATGGGACTTCCGGGTCTGAAAGGGAACGTGAAATTCGATGGCACCCTGATTGCCGAGCCACAATAAAGTGGAGGGGTCATTGCAGAGAATGTACTGGATTCCTTCATGTAAGGATGTTTGAATAAAATCCGGCGCGTAGTCAGGGCAGTTTTTCTGATAAAAAGCTTCATCAGAAGTGCCGTGCGGATAGCGGATGACAGTCAAATGTTTATTCTCAAGAAAAGGGAGCATGCTTTCAGAAACATCAATCAAGTATGCAAGATAATCTTCCTTTGACCTTACCGGATTGTTCCAAAGAGGCTTGTCCGGGTGAGTAAGATGAACGTCTTCATGAACGGAAACCGCATGTACTTTAAGCTGTGACCATGTGCAGAGTTCAGGAGCAAGGTCAAATCTGAACGCATGAAATGAAGGCTCCCGCAGCTGATTTTTGTACAGTCCGAGAAATTGAAGTTCCACACAGATTGCTGGAGCAATAGTGATCCATTGGGAATTTTCCTTCTCTTTATTTTGTCTGAGAATCTCCACAAGCGATTCTCTTTCTGTTTCCTCAAGCCCGTGGGAAAAAACACCGGCTTCCATAATCGTGCCGTGATCGTAAGTGCCTGCTTTAAAGTAGCCGTTTTTCTTGTCATATCCGATAATAAATACATGGCCGTATTTATAGTTTTTTATTTTAAGCCAGTTTTTTGTGCGGATGCCTGCCTCCCACCTGCTGTTCAGATCTTTCGCCAGAATTCCTTCTGAATCGTGGCGTATGGCATCCTTAAACAGGGCATCTCCGTCTGAGAAAGAGGGGACATATTGTATACGTCCTTCCCCGGGTGCGGGGGTGAGCGGAAAACCACATGATTCCAACAGAGATGACAGTTTCTCCTTTCTGATATTGAGAGGGGAAGCCGAGAACTTTTCACCGGCGCACTCTACCAGATCAAACACCAAAAACGTACATGGATCAGCATGTACTGCACGCTGGATGTTCTCCTCCTTTTTCAGCCTTCCCCGCTTTTGAATCTTCTCAAATGATGCTTTGTGCGCACTTTGCAAAACGGTGAGTTCCCCGTCAAGTGTACAAGGCATAAACGGCTGAAACTTGGAAAAGCTTGAACGGACAGCTTCTATGATTTCGGGAAAAAGAGGAGCAAGGTCTTTTCCGTTTCGGCTTGTAAAGGAAATGGCTGATTGTGAGATGGAAAGAAGGGCTCTGAATCCGTCATATTTTATTTCAAAGCTCCACTGGCTTCCTGCAGGCCTCTTTAAAGAAAGAGATGGAAGCATTGGTTTTACATACATAGCAGACTTCCTTTGCTTTTTATTACTCTTACTATTTCTTATTAACGATTCGTTTATGAAAGGATGTTCTAATGATGAAAGCCGTATTTTTGGACCGTGATGGTGTGATAAACGAAGTGCTTACGGAGAGGGTCCGCTTTGTGAACAATCCCTCACAGCTTTACCTGCTTGACGGTGCTGCAGAGGGAGTGCGGATTTTATGCGATAAAGGCTATAAAGTGTTTGTCGTCACCAATCAGGGCGGAGTTGGACTTGGCTATATGAAAGAGGCTGTCCTAAAAGATATCCACCGGAAAATGGTTGAAGAGATTGAAAAAGCAGGAGGGAAAATCGAAGAGGTCGCATATTGCGCACATTCCCCGCATGCCGGCTGCGAATGCAGAAAGCCCGGTTCCCTCATGATTACCGATCTTGCTGAACGACATGGCGTTACAATAGAAGAAAGTTACATGATCGGTGACAGGGATGTGGATATAATGGCCGGAAAAAAAGCGGGAACCAAAACAATTCTGGTTGGCTCATCTGATCATGGCGCGGATATGAATTTTCCTTCTCTGCTGGATGCCTCGAAATGGATTGGGGAACAGCAGGAATCCCGCTGATTGCTCAGCGGGACTGTCCTTACGCTTTTTTTCTGGCTGTTTTGGTTTTTTTGCCGGCTGCCGCTTTTTTCTTTGTTTTTGCAGCTGGTTCTTTTGCTGCCGGTTTTTCTTTGGATTTGTCGATGCTTGCCTGAAGGGCGCTCATCAAGTCAACGACATTTTCACGGGGAGCATCTGCAGGTGTTTTGCCCTCATTTTTGCCGGCTTTTTTCTGAATCAAATTCAGGAGCGCTTCGCGGTAGTCATCTATATAAGATTCTGGGTTAAAAGAGGTTGTCAGCTGGTCAATGAGCATGATTGCTGTATCAAGTTCCTTTTCCCCTATATCTGTCTTCTCAGGAACACTTGGCACGTCTGATGCTTTTCTGACTTCGTCCGGGTAATGAACTGTCTCCATCACAATCGTATTCTGGTATACCCTCAGAACCGCGAGCTGCTGTTTTGAACGGATGGTCATTTCTGCAACACCGATTTTACCCGATTTCAGCAGGGCCTCGCGCAGAAGAGAATAAGCTTTTGCTCCATTTTCCCCGGGGCCGATAAAATAGGAGCGATTAAAGTAAATCGGATCAATTTCATCAAGGTTGACAAAATCGATGATTTCAACCGCTTTATCCTCAAGCTCCTGCTTAAGCTGTTTGAGTTCGTCTTCTTCAAGGATGACAAATTTTCCTTTTACGTATTCGTAGCCTTTTACAATCTCATCATTTCCGACTGCTTCATCACAGTTCGGGCATTTCTTTTCATATTGAATGGGCGTATGGCATTTACTGTGCAAACTCCTCAGCTTCACATCTTTATCTTCAGTAGCGGCATATAATTTAACCGGTATATTGACCAGTCCAAAACTGATGGATCCTTTCCACATCGTGTGCATGTCAGATCTCCTGCTTTCCTTGATGATATATCATTAGGTTTGCCATAATTTCTGTGATAATGTGCAGGTTCCATACAGCTGTTTATTGTTTATGATCTTTTTAAATGGGAATATTTCTAGAAAAGAACAGGAGGGGAAGCCATGGAGCAAAGCAAAACTGCGGCAGACCTAAACCCGGCTGGAATTGCCGGGGCAGGAGCCATTGATCAGACATCTGATTTCCGCATCAGCCAAATCATGAATTCTTCAAGAAGAGCGTTTGCCTCTTGGAGAGAAAAGAGTGCAGGAGAACGGCTATCTTATCTGAAAAAGCTGAAACACGTTCTGATAGACCATATGGACGAGTGCATTGAAGTTCTCGCAGCAGACACCGGAAAAGTAAAAATAGAAGCGGTTACAGCAGATTTGATGCCTGTTCTTGACACATTATCCTTTCTCGAAAAAAATGCTGAAAAAAGTTTGAAGGCGAGGCGTGTTAAGACGCCGATCCACTTTATCGGGAAAAAAAGCTACATTGAATATATGCCAAGAGGAGCCGCTCTGATTATCTCGCCCTGGAATTATCCCCTCCAGCTCGCACTCGTGCCAGTCGTAAATGCTCTTGCAGCAGGAAATACCGTTATTTTGAAGCCTTCGGAAATTACCGCTGAAACAGGATTGTTTATTGAAAAAGCCGTTCAGCTCGCAGGTTTTCCGGATGGAGTCATTCAGGTGGTTCATGGAGGAAAGGAAACCGGGCAAGCGCTGGTTAAAGCTAAACCGGATTTTATCTTTTTTACAGGATCTGCTGCTGCAGGCAAGAAGATTCAGGAAGAAGCCGCAAAGACCCTCATTCCCGTTACATTGGAGCTCGGAGGAAAGGACCCCTTCATTGTTTTTGAAGATGCAAATCTTGAAAGAGCAGCGAAGGCAGCTGCATGGGGTTCCTTCACAAACAGCGGGCAGGTCTGCATGAGTACTGAGAGGATTTATGTGCAGGAGGATGTGTATAAAACATTTCTTGACCTGCTCGTTTCTGAAACAGTCAAGCTGAAGCAGGGTCGTGGTGAGGATGATGATATCGGCGCGATGACACATCCGTCGCAGCTTTCAGTTATAAAAGACCACGTGGAAGAAGCCGTTGCGGGAGGGGCACGACTCATCGCCGGATCACTTCCTGAAAACTGGAAGCTGTCTGAAGGCCTGTTTATCAATCCGATGGTTTTTGCAGACGTAAAGCAGCATATGAAGATCATGCAGGAAGAAACCTTTGGGCCTGTTGCAGCTGTCATGCCGTTTCAATCTGAAGATGAGGCCATTGCTCTCGCGAATGATTCAGTCTATGGGCTGAATGCAAGCGTCTGGAGCAAAGATCTTGAAAAAGCTAAGCGTGTTACTTCAAGACTTGAAACTGGAAACGCCGTTATTAATGATGTGATGATGTCCATAGCCAACCAGCATCTCCCGTTTGGAGGAGTGAAACAAAGCGGAATCGGAAAGTATCACGGCAAGGACGGAATCCGCCGCTTTTGCCATGAAAAATCTGTCATGGTGGACAGGGGCAGAAAAAAGACAGAGATGCAGTGGTATCCGTATAAAAACAAGTATAACAAAGTAAAGTCGCTTTTAAAGATGCTCTACGGCAGGAAAAGAAACAGGAAGGCACGCTAAAAAACAGCGGGAGAACCTCCGCTGTTTTTTTCTGTTTGTAAGGAAATTATAAAGAATAAAAGGCTGTGGATAGCATAACAAATTTATCCTCGGCAAGCGTAAGCTCCTAAATCCTCTCTCAGAACAAATCCGTCAAAAAAGGTGGGAACCGGACTCTTCAGCCTGATTCTTATCTGCCTATCGGAGCGGGCCTTGGCGCTTGCGCTTTTGTTCTTATCCCTTAAACTGAATGAACAGAATGACCGCTCCCAATATCCATACGTAGACCGCAAATCCCCTCAAAGAATGTTTCTTCACAAATTGGATCATCCACTTAACAGCCACATATCCTGTCAGGGCAGCACTAAGCGTAGCAACGAAAAGAGGGAAGAAGCCAATAGTCGCCGCCTCGCCTGAAAACAAATCGGATGCCTGAAAAAGAATAGCTCCGAATATAGCAGGTATCGACAGCAGAAACGAAAAATAAGCAGCTGTTTCTTTGTCTATTCCTCTCATAAGAGCTCCGACGATCGTCATTCCTGATCTTGAAATGGCAGGGAAGATGGCGAGGGCCTGGAAGGAACCGATGAAAAAGGCATCAAAAATGGTGAGGTCATCGAGTTTTTTTGCTCCTTTTTTTATGGAATCAGCAAACCATAAAAATGCTCCGGTAATAAGAAACTCCCATCCGATCGTTGCCCCTGATTTGCTGATGCCGTCAAAAAAATCGCTGATGAAAACACCTGCAGCCACCGCAGGCAATGTTCCCGCAGCAAGCAAAAGAGTTAATTTGCTGAATGGCTGTTTCAAAAGCCTCCATAATATATCTTTGTAAAAGACGATCAGGGCAATAAATGTGCCAATGTGAAGCATCGTATCGAGAAAGATCCCGCCGTCCTTCATGCCAAACAGCATTCTGCCCAAGTAAAGATGACCAGTTGAACTGATGGGAAGAAATTCCGTCAGTCCCTGAATAACGCCCAAAATAAACGCCTGAATCCAGTCCATTTTCATCACCCCTGTAAAATAAGCGTTCATAAAAATGCCAAAATAAAAGTATTGTAAAGTTGTCCCTTTTTAATGATATGTATAGTATGATAGCTTGTAGAACTGAAAGGCTGATTTGTGCGGCTGCTTCTGATAAGAAGGAAAGTACTGCGCGTAATCGATGTCTGTAATAAAGGAGTCTGGAACTGAATATGGAACATTACATACTTGCTTTTATTGAGTACTTTAAAGACCTCTCCTATTTTGGGGTGCTTTTTGCTCTATGTTTTGAATTTGTGCCTGCCGAGATTGTTCTTCCGCTCGCTGGATACTGGGTGTATCAGGGAGATATGCTGCTGTGGGGCACTGTGCTTGCCGGCACGATTGGCGGAACAATCGGTCCGCTTACCCTTTATGCACTTGGCCGCTATGGTGGAAGACCTTTTCTGATTAAATATGGAAAATACATGTTTATCAATGAAGAAAATCTCGCTAAGGCCGATTTGTTCTTTGAGAAAAACGGGGCTATGGTGGCTTTTACGGCAAGGTTTCTGCCAGGGGTCCGAACGCTGATCTCCATTCCGTGCGGCATGGCAAAAATGAACGTCTGGGTATTTTCCATCTATACCTTTGCAGCCATGCTGCCGATCACATTCCTGTATGTTTATCTCGGATTTAAACTTGGGGATAAATGGGAACAGGTAGGCGGAATGGCAAACGACTATTTGCTTCCTGCCGCTGCAGTAGTCGTAGCTGCTTTTATTTTGTACAAGTTCTTCACAAGAAAAACGGTCAAGCCCTCAGCAATTTCACAGGATAAGAAAACCAGCTGAAAAACTTGCTGCATCCTGACATGGATTTCCTAAAACGTCTTTTCCAGCATAAGGAAAAGATTTTTTTTGATAAGAGTGAAAGGAAATTGGGTATATAGAGAAAATACAGATATAGGAGGAATGTTGAATGGATGTTGCCCTTTTGCTTGAATACGGGTGGGTATTACTTGTTTTAATTGCACTGGAAGGAATTCTTGCGGCAGACAATGCTCTTGTTATGGCCGTCATGGTTAAGCACCTTCCGGATGATCAAAGAAAAAAAGCTCTGTTTTACGGGCTTGCAGGAGCATTTGTCCTGAGGTTCGGCTCGCTTTTTTTAATTTCATTTTTGGTCGATGTCTGGCAGGTACAGGCAATAGGGGCTGTTTATCTGCTGTTTATTGCCATAAATCATTTGGTGAAGAAATTCATTTTAAAGAAGGATTTGCATGGTGATAAGGACAGAAAGGAATCAGGCTTTTGGATGACGGTTCTTAAAGTGGAACTTGCAGACATTGCGTTTGCGGTTGATTCCATCCTTGCGGCAGTCGCACTGGCAGTAACACTGCCTGCAACGGGTCTGCCGGAAATCGGAGGTCTGGATGGCGGCCAGTTTGCCGTCATTTTGGCCGGGGGCATCATTGGCCTGATTATCATGAGATTTGCAGCGAGCTATTTTGTCGCCCTGCTGCAAAAACGTCCGAGTCTTGAGACCGCTGCATTTGTCATTGTTGGCTGGGTAGGAGTGAAGCTTGCTTTGTACACGCTCGCTCACCCGGACATTAACATCATTGATAAACATTTCATTGAATCTGCAACATGGAAGCTTATCTTCTGGATTGTTCTAGCAGGGATTGCTGTTGCCGGATGGTTCTTATCCAAAGATGAAAGCAGTCGCCCGGATACAGAAGAAGAGAAGCTTGTGGAAAAAGCTGAAGACCGACTTGATTGAGCACCCTGAAAGGGGTGTTTTTTTTTTTGAAATTAAATGACAGTTCGTGGGTGAAATAGTGGTTTTATATTAAAAATTTTACAATTAATCAACTTTTACCCTGGATTTCCGCCTTTATTTGTAACCTTTTTGTAAAAAAAACTAATATTACACCCTCAAAACCCAAACTTGCTTCGTAGCTGTTTAGTAAGAAAAAAGAAAGGAGAACAATTATAATAGATTCTTCATCTGCTGCTTCATCAATGCCTAATAGGTTCATCTTTACCTCAAGGCTCTCACGATTCCAAATTTCTTCCTTTGCGCTCTCAGGGCAAATTAGCTATGATTATACGAAGTAATATGGGAGAACTGAGGTGAGAACCGGTGCTTAGCCTGTTGTTTAAACTTGGCAAAAAGAAACCAACTTTAGAAGAAACTGTCCTGCAGATCCAGGACGGCGACACACAATTGCAGAACACATTAATTGACCAGTATAAACCTTTCGTGGCAAAAACCGTTTCTTCGGTCTGCAAAAGGTATATTGATGAAAAAGACGATGAATTCAGCATTGGATTAATTGCCTTTAATGAGGCCATTGAAAAATATTCAACTGAAAAGGGAAGTTCGCTGCTCGCTTTTGCCGAATTGATTATAAAGAGAAAAGTCATTGACTATATTCGAAAAGAAGCAAGAAACGCCCAGACAGTAAATATTGATCTACAGGAACACGAAGAAGGCGAGGCTTCGCAGAGCAAGATTGAAGCGGAGCTGTCCGTTGAAGAGCATCAAAAGCTCATTGAACAGGAACAGCGAAGGGAAGAGATTGTGTATTTCCATAAAGTGCTCCAGGAATTCGGTCTTTCTTTTTCAGAGCTGATGGAGAATTCTCCAAAACATATGGATGCAAGGCAAAATGCAATAAAAGTAGCTCAAGTCCTGATTGAGCACGATGAGCTGAGGCGGATTCTGTTTGCGAAAAAACAGCTTCCTGTTAAACAGCTTGAATCGCTTGTATCTGTCAGCCGCAAAACAATAGAGAGAAACAGAAAATATATTATTGCCATGACAATAATTTTATCGGGGGATTACGTTTATCTGAAAGACTATATAAGAGGGGTGCTTCAATCATGAAAAAAGGGATCGTCGTTGACCGTAATGATGATTATGTTACATTGCTTACCCCTGATGGACAATTTTTGAAAGCAGCAAAACAAAAACGTTCATACGAGCTGGGTGAGGAAATTACTTTTTTTCAGCTTTCAGATACAAGCGAAAGAGCATCAAAATCAGTAAGTATTTTTAATCTGCGCGGAATTCGAAACGGGTTACTCGCAGTGGCAGCTCTTATTCTTATCTTTTTTACCTTGCTGCCCGTTTTGAATGATGACAGGGTATATGCTTATATGACGATTGATATCAATCCAAGCTTTGAGCTTCAATTAAACGAAGAACTTAAAGTCATAAGGATTGAACCCATGAATGAAGATGGGAAGGCTATGCTTGCCGAACTGAAAGACATGAATAAACGCAGTGTATCAGATGTCTTTTCAACCATTGTGGACAAAAGCAGATCTCTCGGCTATTTAACAGACGATAAGGAGATCTTTGTGACGACGGTAACAGCAGATGACAAGCATGAAGAGACAAAAAAGAAAATGCTTGCAGATGTTGTGCGCCTGAAAGAGTCATACAAGGAACAAAGCCTGAATGTTCAGGCGGTAGAGACAGATGTTGAAACACGCAATAAAGCAGTGGAACAAGGGATTTCTACTGGTAAATATGTAAAACTGCAAAAAACAGAAGAAGCTGATCCTGCAGAAAAAGAAGATGCGGAAAAGCGCAATGAAGAGGAAAAGGCTGATAAAGAGACAGAACCAGCCAAACCGGAATCTGCTGAAACAGTTCCTCCTGTTAAAGAGCCAGCACCTCCGCCAAAAAAGGATCAGGAACCGCCTGCTTTGAAAGAGAACAAAGAGAAGGAAATCAACAAAAAGCCCGCTGTGCCAGATCCGCCTAAAGAAAAAGAAACATCGATGAACACAAATAAACAGACAGCTAAAGCAAAAGCCGAAGCTGAAAAAGTAAGTAAAGAAGCTGAAAAAGCAAGAAAAGAAGCAGATAAAGCAAGTAAAGAAAGAGAGAAAGAAAAAAAGCGGAATGAAGAGAAATCCCGTGAAGACGATGATGACGAGAGAGACGGCGACAGCCGCGACCGGGATGATGACCGCGAGGAAGATGAAGACAACGACAATGACGATGACGATAATGAGGGGTCAAGATCTGATCGTGATTGAAACATAGGGTGCCGCGAAAGCGAATCTGACCGGATAGGCACCTGCTGCATACATAGAAAGAAGAAAACCGCAGGAGGATTCCTGCGGTTTTTGCCATATTATTCAGTTTTAGAAGCCTGTCCTCCAAGACCTGCCTGTGCTTGTGCGACCAGGCGCTTCGTGATTTCTCCTCCAACAGAACCGTTAGAGCGTGCAACTGTATCAGAACCAAGCGTAACGCCGAATTCCTGTGCAATTTCATATTTAATTTGATCCAGGGCCTGTTCAATCCCAGGAACAAGCAATTTATTGCTGCTGCGTGCCATTATACTCAACTCCTTCATAAAAGTTTGCAGCCATAGGGCTGTGTTTATAGTCTTGTTTCAAAAGGACAATCTATACTGGCAATTGTGCCCTATGATATGAGGTGAAGGGGTTGAGTAAATGACACTTATTTAAAAATGCTCCTGCAGAAACAGACGGGTTCTTTTCTGAAGATAGGATGTGATGACGGAAAGCACGGTAATCGTCAAAATATCCTTTACCTGATTCCAGTCATCTTCCGGAAGATCCTGAAAAAGGTCATGAGCCGCCTGTATTTGATCCTGAACATCCTTTTCGAGCTCATGTTCAGAAAGCGAGAATACCGTGATCGATTCCATACGTTCAAGAATTGTCCCGTAAGCGGAGTAATAACGCAATGGCGAAATCAAATCATCGCTTCGGTCCGATAATGTATTAAACAGAAGCTTCAGCAAATGCCTGATTGTATCAAAATCAAATGCTGATTTCAGGTCTCTCACAATGAGGAGGATGGCTGCTTGTTCGATTGAATATTTTTTGCCGTGTTCAGGTGAGCCGATCAGCTCTTTCATATCCCTCTTTATCCAATTCTGAATCGATGTGGACTTTAAAGAAGTCAGTTCGCACAGTTTTGCAAGTGAAACAATTTCATTTGATGAAAGTCCTCTTGGAAGAGGCTTGGAGCTTCTGATGAAATCAGGAAAATCAGACGGGTCGATCCCGATTTCTTTCAGTACAGATGCCGGAGCCGCATCGCTTTCTCCCTGCAGGGTGAAAAGCAGTTTGGCCATTTCTGAGCGTTTCAGCTGTATTTTCATGGGCATCACCTCTTTGTCATTTATATGTCTGTTTTTTAAGCAGCCATTTTTCAATCGTGCTGCATAACATTACCAAGTGCTTAGTATTTGCGATTATTCCTCTTCATTCTTTATACTATAAATTATAATATAAGTTCAAATGAACTCAAAATCTTTGGGGGTGCAAGATGGCAAAACGTATCTTTTTGTTCCTTTTAACCAATATCCTCGTATTGACAACAATAGGAATTGTCTTATCTTTGCTTGGAGTTGGCTCCTATGTAACGGCTGGAGGTGGAATCGATCTCATCAGCCTGCTCGTATTCAGTGCTGTTGTAGGTTTCTCCGGATCATTTATTTCTCTGTTCATGTCAAAGTGGATGGCAAAAATGATGATGGGCGTAAAGGTTCTGAAACCGGATCAAAATTTATCGGCATATGAGCGAAACCTCGTAGAACGCGTTCACAGACTTGCAAGAGCTGCAGGCATCAGAAAAATGCCTGAAGTGGGCATCTATCAGTCACGCGAGGTCAATGCGTTTGCAACGGGTGCGTCTAAAAATAATTCTCTCGTTGCCGTTTCCACCGGACTGCTTGAAGAAATGGATGACGCTGCAGTTGAGGGCGTTCTTGCCCATGAAGTTGCCCATATCTCAAATGGCGATATGGTAACGATGACGCTGCTTCAGGGTATCGTTAATACATTCGTAGTGTTCCTGGCAAGAATTGCGGCTTGGATTGCCTCCAGGTTTGTTAGAGAGGACATGGCGCCAATCGTTCATTTTATTGCGGTTTTAGTGTTCCAAATCCTGTTTTCCATTCTTGGAAGCCTTGTCGTTTTTGCTTTCTCCCGCCACAGAGAATTCCACGCGGACAAGGGAGGGGCCGATTTGGCAGGCAAGGACAAAATGGTCCACGCTCTGCGTATGCTGAAAGGATACACGCAGCGGATCAGCAGCGATCAATCTTCTGTTGCATCATTGAAGATAAGCGGGAAACGCGGGCTTGCCCTCTTTTCAACCCATCCTGACCTTGATGAGAGAATCCGCCGTTTAGAAGCAAAATAACCAGGGTATGAATCTGAGGAGATGCTGTCTCCTCTTTTTTTTGTTTACTCAACCCCAAAGTATGTTTTTGTCTTCGCATGTTGAAAATGAAAGCAGGCAAGATAAATTTTGGACAACCCCTTTTCATTCTGCCGGGTTTTCATTATGATAGAGAACATGCAGTTCACCCTAAAAATTTAAGGAACGATATCCATGACCCGAACTAGAACCTTTTTCCAATCATTAACGCCTTTTCAGCTGATTGTAGCTTATTATGCCATAGCCGTCTCCGTTTCAGTTGGTTTGCTGAGCCTGCCTGTTGCCCACCAGGAGGGAGTGCAATGGACGTTTATGGACGGTCTGTTTACAGCTGTAAGTGCTGTAAGCGTGACAGGCCTCAGTGTCATAACGGTAGCAGATACCCTGACTGTACCCGGCATTTTTATTCTGATGTTTGTGCTGCAGTTCGGGGGGATTGGCGTCATGACACTTGGAACATTTGTCTGGCTGATTGTCGGAAAACGCATTGGCCTGAGAGAAAGAAGACTGATCATGGCTGATCAAAATCAGTATTCTCTTTCGGGAATCGTCAACTTGATGAAGCAGGTCCTGTTTTTAATATTGATTATTGAGTTTTGCGGCGGCATGATTCTTGGAACCTACTTTTTAAAATACTACTCGACTTGGCAGGAAGCGTATTTGCACGGGTTTTTTAATTCTGTCAGTGCAACTACAAACGGAGGCTTTGATATTACAGGAGCATCCATGATTCCATATGCAGACGATTATTTCATTCAGTTTGTCATCATCCTTTTAATTACACTTGGAGCGATTGGATTTCCTGTACTGATAGAAGTGAAAACCTTTCTTTTCAGCAAAAAAGGCAAGTACAGATTTACTCTTTTTACAAAGCTGACGACTGTTACATATACCTTGCTCGTTATCGGCGGAACGATTATGATCGCTCTGCTTGAGTATCAGTTTTTTTTCAGCGGGAAAAGCTGGCACGAAAGCTTTTTTTATTCCTTGTTCCAGTCAACCGCCACACGAAGCGGGGGACTTGCAACGATGGATGTCAGCCTGTTTTCTGAAGCCACGCTGCTCGTCATGTGTGCGCTGATGTTTATCGGGGCTTCCCCAAGCTCTGTTGGGGGCGGGATCAGGACAACGACATTTGCTTTAAATTTGCTTGCTCTTTATCACTTTGCCAAAGGCAACAAAACCATTAAGATCTTTAAACGGGAACTTCATGAAGATGATGTGAAAAAATCACTCGTCGTCACGCTGATGGCCTTTGTCCTTTGTTTTGGTTCCGTGTTTATTCTTTCAATCACAGAAAAATTCACGCTCATTGAAATCCTTTTTGAAGTTTGTTCGGCATTCGGAACGACAGGGTTATCGATGGGAATTACAGCAGATCTGAGCACAATAGGAAAATGCATCATTATGATCTTAATGTTTATCGGACGGATTGGGATTGTTACGTTCATTTACATTATCGGATCAAAAGCATCAAAACCAAATTATCACTATCCGAAAGAACGTGTTATTATCGGGTGACGAAGGATGAAGCAGACAGGGAGACTGTCTGCTTTTTGCTGTTTACAACGTACAGTTCAGGAAAATCTTCCCTTGCCTGTGCTATACTTTAGCTAATACGTATTGGGAGAGGTCAGATAAAGTGAAGAAATGGACGGCAGTACTTTTTTGTATGCTAACGCTTGTGATTCTTTCGGCATGTTCAAAGGGACCGCAGCCTGAAGAACGATTCCAGAAATATGTCAGCCTGTGGAATGACCAGAATTTCAGCGGAATGTATGATTATTTATCTTCAGATGCTAAAAAAAGCATCACTGAACAGGAGTTCACAGAACGATATCAGCAGATTTATGAGTCCATCGAGACGGAAAATCTAAGCATCAGCTATGAGAAGCCGGAGGAGCCCGAAGAGAGAAAAGATGAGAAAAAAGCTTCCTTGCCGTTTTCGTTAAAAATGGATACTCTGGCAGGACCTGTTGCATTTGATCATCAGGCGTCACTCGTTCAGGAAGAGACGGATGATGGAGACAACTGGTTCGTCTCATGGAATCCATCGATGATTTTCCCGCAGCTGAAGGAAGGAGATGCGGTCAGAATTTCGGAAGATAAGCCGGAAAGAGGAAGCATCTTGGATAAGAACGGAAAAGGTCTGGCTATAAATGCCGTCGTTCCTGAAATCCAGGCAGTTCCCGAAAAGCTCGGAAGCGATCCTGAAGCCGCAAAAGAAGCAGCAGCAAAGCTTTTGAATCTGACAGCTGAGGACATAGATAAAAAGCTGTCAGCAAGCTGGGTTAAGCCTGATATGTCCGTGCCGGTCGCAAAGGTGGACCCATCAGAAACTGAACTGGTAAAAAAAGTGACATCCCTTCCCGGTTTTCAAAAGGCGGATGTTTCATCCAGGTACTACCCGCTGGGTGAGAATGCTGCCCATTTAACCGGATACATAGGCAATATTTCCGGTGAGGAACTCCAAAAGCTGAAAGGGAAAGGATATACAAGTACATCGCAGCTTGGAAAAGCAGGGCTTGAAGAAGTTTACGAGGACGAGCTCCGGGGAAAATCCGGATTCCGCATCTATACAGATCCTTCAAACGAAACCATTGCCGAGCAGCCTGCCGAAGATGGCAAGGACATCACTTTAACGATCGACTCTGCTCTTCAAACAGTGCTTTACAATCAGCTGAAAGGTGATTCAGGAACAGCTGCAGCTGTTCATCCGATGACAGGGGAAACACTTGCGCTTGTCAGCAGCCCTGCTTACAATCCGAACAGCTTTGTATTAGGAATGTCAGGTGAGGCTTATCAGGCTCTTACAGAGCAGCCCGGTAAGCCGCTGAGCGCCAAATTCAACAAGACATTCTCTCCGGGGTCTGTGTTTAAGCCTCTGACAGCCGCAGCGGGTTTAAAAGCAGGTACACTGGATCCGGCTGAAGTCAAAACCATTGCGGGTTTAACCTGGAAGAAAGGGCCTGAGTGGGGGAACTACTCTGTCACAAGAGTAACGGACGCCTATTCTGCGGTTGACCTTAAAAGGGCTCTTGTTTCATCTGACAACATTTATTTCGCACAGGCAGCGCTCGAAATGGGTGCCGATGCTTTTAAAGAAGGAGCAGCTGCGTTTGGGCTTGGTGAACGATTTGAGTTTGACTTTCCGACTGCCGACTCATCAGTCGCAGCGTCTGACCTAGCTGAAAAGGAAGTTCTTCTGGCTGACTCAGGATACGGGCAGGGAGAGGTCCTGATGAGCCCTGTTCATATCGCAGCAGCCTATACCGCATTTGTCAATAACGGCAGCATGATTATGCCTTATCTTGAGAAAAAAGATGAGCCTGCTCCTGAAATTTGGAAGGAAGGCATTATAACGCCGGAGCAGAGTTCTTTCCTTATGAAACACTTAATCAGCGTCGTGGATGACCCGAGCGGTACCGGCCATAAGCCTGTCGTGCCGGGTCTGAATCTGGCGGGAAAAACCGGCACAGCCGAACTGAAACAGGCCAAAGGTGAAATAGGACAGGAAAACGGCTGGTTTGTGGCTGTGAATACGGATCAGCCAAGCCTGCTGATTGCCATGATGATTGAGGATGTAAAAGACAGAGGCGGAAGCCACTATGTGGTGCCTAAAGTAAAACAGGCGTTTTCCGCTTATCTTAAGCAATGAACAAAAAAGAAGCTGCCAGCGCAGCTTCTTTTTTTATACCTCTTCCATTTTTTTGTGTGTAAAAGCTTTTATCTGCTTCTTAACAATTCTTAATAATCCTTTACCTTCACTTTAGATGGCCTTCATTCTGGCGTGATACGTTAGAAGCATCAGAGGGAGGGAAGGCCAATGAAGCATTCTGTAAAAACAGCAGGCATTTTATTCATGATTGTCTTATTTTTATTTTTTGCATCTGTTTTTGGAGAAAGTCAAGGGCGGGCAGGCACAGATGATAACAAACTCACAGAAATTCATCTGCTTGGTGTGAATGATTTTCATGGACAGCTGGACACTCATTCTGTTCAATCTGGCAAAAAGGTTGGCGGAGCCGAATATCTTGCTTCTCATCTTAACAAACGGAGAGAGATGCATGAGCACTCGCTGCTCTTGCATGCGGGTGATATGACAGGAGGAAGTCCGCCGCTGTCATCCTTGTTTATGGATGAACCGACTATTGAGTTTATGAATCAGCTTAAGTTTGATGCGGGAACACCGGGAAACCACGAATTTGACAGAGGAATCGGCGAGCTTAAAAGACTGATAAATGGAGGGTATCATAGTAGTACAGGATACTTTAAAGGTGCCGATTTTGATTATGTTTCAGCCAATGTGATTGATAAACAGACAGGAAAGCCAATTTTTCCAGCATACACAATTAAAAAAATTGACGGCGTAGAGTTAGGCATAATCGGTGTTGTAACAAAAGAAACCAATCAATTTCTGCTGCCTGAAAACCGGGAGCAGATTGAAATAACGGATGAGTCTGAGGCAATCAATCAGGCAGCTTCACAATTGAAAAAGCTTGGTGTTGAGTCAATCATCGTTTTGGCGCATGCAGCTGCATCATCAGATGAAAACGGTGAACATGCAGGAGAAGAACTGATCGAGATGGCTCCGAAAATCACCGATGAAGTAGATGTCATATTCGGGGCTCACAGCCATAAGCGTGCAAATACCAGAGTTGGAAACAAGATGATTGTTCAGAGCTATTCTTACGGGAAAGCCTTTTCTGATGTAACGCTTCTCATTGACCGCGACCAGAAGGAAATTATCCAGAAGGAAGCACAAATTATTCTGACAGACCACAGTCAGGCACCACCCGATGAAGGTTCTCTGAAGCTTATTGAAAAATATAAGAAGCGGGTCGGAGCCGAATACAGCAAGGAAATAGGGAGTCTTCCCCACGATTTATCAAGAAAAAAGAATGATCAGGGCCATTCTCCTCTTGCCGCACTCCTGGCAGAATCTATGATGAAAGAAATGAATACTGATATTGCTTTCGTTCATCATGGCGGCATCAGGGAAAGCCTGAAGAGAGGGCCTGTGACAAAACAGCACGTCATTGCCGCGCTCCCTTTTAATCATTACGCAGCAGAAATTTCTCTATCTGGAAAACAAATAAGAGAGATTCTTGAACAGCAGTGGAGTTTAAAAGCAGAGAATTTGCTTCAAACGCAAGGACTGACCTTTGAGATCGACCGGAGTGCGCCAAAGGGAGAGCGGATAAAAGCATTAAAGACAGAAGATGGAGAAGTTATTGAAGATCAAAAAATGTATCGTGCGGCTGCAAGCAATTACCTTGCATCAGGCGGAGATGGCTTTGAGGCATTTAAATCAGGGGAAATCATTCAAAAAGGACCGGAACTTTCAGATGTGCTGTCTGCATATTTTGTCGAAAAATTCCATCAATAACTTCTGCGAAAAAGATCCCCAATGGCTGCGCCTTTGGGGAAAACAGGGCTAATTTCTAATCCTGTCCATAGCCTGCATCTTTATCAGGATGAGTAAACGGAAAGCCATCAGGCTTTTTTTTGCTTTCTAAAAGCTCCCGGTTTTCAGGTGTGTTCCAGCCAATGTCGTTTGTAGGATGGACCCATTGATCGCCCGCCATGATGGAAGGGTCGACATCATCGCTCCACTGATTTAAGGGAGACTGTTTGGAATCATAAAAACTGTCTCCGATTAAAACGCCGTATTCATTGATAAAGGGTTTTTTCATGGTTATGCTTGTTCCTTTAAAGGACGGGGCACTTGCCTGATGAGGCATCGTTTCATCCATCGTAAATTCATCTTTTTCACTCATATTCATCACCTCTGTAGTAGTATTGTCTGCTTTTTGGCAGGCTATGAAAGAGACATCTTTAAGGAGGAAAAGGATATGAAAAATGAATTTCCGGTTGCAGCTCTTCAGGATCAGTTTCTTGAAAAGGTGAAAAAGATGGAAAGTGAACTGAGAGAACAAACAGGCGAAGAGATTGTACTAATTGCCTACAAACACAATAAACAGCAAAACTGACTCGTTTTCCCTCTAATGAATGATCCGGATTCGCCTAACACTATAAACAGTGAGGTGCTTCTCACGAACTTTCAGGGGGGTATGAAGATGAAAAGAAAAGCCGCTAGAAATCAGGCAGTGAAAAATAATACAACACCAAAAGAAAGCATGGCCGATACTGAATTTGCTGCAGAAGCGGTCTACAGCAGCGAAAATCCTGCCAAGGGTGCAAACCGCAACAGTAAAAACGGCAGCAAGGGACGTTCAGGAGGGTCATTCTCATGACACACAAAAGCAAAGAGAGCGGACAGCATAAAAAGCAGATGGATCCTGATCTGCTGAAAGAAGAGTTCGGCACAGAAATGGGCGATTATAATTCAGCGAAGTTTTTGGAGGCGGCATCATCCAAAAAGAAGACATGCAAATAAAAGAAGAACCGCTCAGGGGGCGGTTCTTCTTTGTTTGTCAGCTGACTTTATTGTGCAGTCTATTTTCTTGTACAGCATAGGAGCTTGCAGTGCGTGTAACTGGATCATAATGAACAAGCAGGATGCTCTCGCCGGGCATCACCTCTCCGGTTCTTAAATATGCATCCATGTCAAACGGCACCTTATCAAGGATTGTATGCTTATAAAGATCTTTTTCAGTAAAAGCTTTTGCTTCGAATTCTTTTCCAAGCAATGACGGCTGAGAAAGAATCGCCTGATAAATGGTGCTGCGTTCTGACTTCGTCAGCATATCGTTCCACCACGGCTTGCGCGGTTTATGTTTTTGAGAAGACAGATAGTCGTATTTCATAAATCCTTCTGCCAAGTCAGCCTGTTCTTTATGATGGACAGACAGGAACTCATAAAGGCGTTTAAATAAGTCTTCAAGCTGATGGCCGATGCGGACCCAGCCCTGTTCGTCCCAGTAGGTGCCGAATTGCTGGAAAAAATCAAACGGAGTTTCAAACACACTCTTGATCAGAAATTCTACCGTTGCATCCATCCGGTGATCATTCCAGTACTTCTCAAGTACATCTTCCACTTGCTTAATCTTCACGATATCTTCAAATGAAAGGACATTGTTTTTCAGAATTTCATAAGGCGAGTGGTCCATATAGACATAATCATGGTCTGCAGCGCGCAGACGCAGGCCTGTTCCGCGAAGCATTTTTAAGAAGCCGAGCTGCAGTTCTTCCGGACGCATTTCAAATACATCGTTAAATGTCTTTTTAAACGACGTATAGTCCTCCTCAGGCAGCCCTGCTATCAAATCAAGATGCTGGTCAATCTTTCCGCCTTCTTTAACCATTGTGACAGTCCTCGTAAGCTTGCTGAAATTCTGGCGTCTCATCACAAGATCATTTGTCGCATCATTTGTGGACTGCACGCCGATTTCAAAACGGAAAAGACCTTTTGGGGCATTGTCATTTAAAAACTGGATGACTTCAGGCCGCATAATGTCAGCGGTTATTTCAAATTGAAAAACCGTTCCGGGCAGATGCTCATCGATAAGAAACTGAAACATTTCCATCGCATAGCTTCTGCTGATGTTAAACGTCCTGTCAACAAACTTAATGGTTTTGGCGCCGTTTTGCATCAGGTAGCGGATGTCATCTTTAACTTTTTCACGGTCAAAATAACGGACCCCGACCTCAATGGAAGACAGACAGAACTGGCAGCTGAACGGACACCCTCTGCTTGTTTCAATATAGGTAACCCGCTTTGAAAGGTGGGGGATATCCTCTTCAAAACGAAAAGGAGAAGCAAGTTCAGCCAGATTGATCTTATTCCGCTGAGGATTGATCATGACCTCGCCATGATTTCTGTAGGCAATTCCGGAAACATTCTTCATGTTTTTGTCTGATTGAAGGGCAGCCAAAAATTGCTTGAATGTCTCTTCACCTTCGCCAATGACAATATAATCCGCTTCAGGTATGGATTCCATCCATTCTCTTGTGTCGTACGTCACCTCAGGACCGCCGAGCACGATGATGAGGGAAGGGTTGATTTTTTTCATCATTTTCATGATCTTAATGGTTTCTTCGATATTCCAAATATAGCAGCTGAAACCAACGACATCAGGTTTCATGCGGAACAGATCGGTCACTACATTCATTGCCGGATCTTTAATTGTATATTCAGCAATGGCCACTTCAAAGTCAGGCTGGGCATGAGCTTTCAGGCAGCGCAGGGCAAGACTTGTGTGGATATATTTTGCGTTCAGCGTACTTAGTACAACGTTCATTTATTAACACCACTTCTAACATAATTTTTAATCCTATCTATTCTATCACATTTTATCCATAATAAAGCGACCTAAAAACATGGAAAAACCCGCTGCACAAGCAGCGGGTTCTATTCTTAGCGGTACTGCACCTTTTCTTCTCTGTTTTTGAAGAATTTGCGCAGATTTGTTGCTTTAAGCTCAATAATCGGCTGTGTAACAGTTTTAACAGCATTTGTAGATAAGATGAATGTCAGAAGAATGGACAGAAGAACAATCAGGGTGACGCTCTGATAATCTTTAAGCCATTCGAGAGCCTCGCTGTTTCTCAAGGATCTGACAATGAATCCGTGCAGCAGGTAAACGTAAAATGTCCGTGTCCCCCAATGTGTAAAGAAAAAGCGGCTTTTAGGAATCAGGGAAAGAAAACTGAATGTCAGGACAAATGTCAGTGTGTAAAATCCGAGACGGATCAGGCCGTCTTCAATGCCGACTCCGCCAAACTGAGAGTAGGGTTTAGAACCAAACAGCCACTCGTAGTCAAAATCCATAAAGAAATAGGCGGCGAAAACGGCCATCAGCATAGCGGTTGACACAAGACGCACTTTTACTCCGGTCAGTCGCTTGAAGTGTGATTTATCCAGATAGAACCCGACTAAAAACAGCGGGAAGAAGACAAATGTTCTTGACACACTCAAGTAATTGCTTGCCGAATCCACATAGCCTATCCCAACGCCAAGTGTGATGGCAACAAGAATGGCCGTTCTTTTATCAAGCTTCGTATAGGCAAACAGGAAGAGATTCCAGAAAAATAAGCTCATCAGGAACCAAAGCGACCAGTGCGGGTCGAGCGGATTGACGGCAAGAGCGCTTTCGGATTCAACAAGGAAGTAATAAACTGAGTAAATTCCCTGGAAAATTAAATACGGGATAATCAGTTTTTTAAAGATTTTCTGTACATAGCCTTTTTTGTTGTACCCTTTTGCAAAGAAGCCTGATATTAAAATGAAGGCAGGCATATGAAAGGTGTACACAAATTTATATACATTCAGCATAAATTCGTTATCATCAATAAATGAGCGAATAACATGACCAAACACAACAAGAATGATCAGAATAAATTTCGCATTATCGAAATAGCTTTCACGATTTTTCACAGTATCACCCATTTTCACAGAAGTCATTAAAGGCTCCTGCAGTTAGTTTTCCCATAAGGGATATTACTACCCTTTCTACCCTTCCTCAAAAGAGTTTAAAACAGCCAAACAGCAATATAGCCTTTTTTAAAGGGATTGTAAAGAAGTTGTTAGGTGCGTGTAAAAAGAACGAATTTTTGCACTTATTCACGATTGCTCCCTTTTGCATAGGTCCTTAGCAATAAAATTGTCAAATCCGGTAAAACGGTGAAGGACTATTCAGTATTCTGTAGAATTACAGGGGAGATGAAAATTTGCCCGTCGGCAAGGAGCGGAATGATGCATGAGCAAAGTAATGAATGAATGTGAAGTGACGTCATTGCAGGAGCAGATCACGATATTAAAAGAAGAAAATAAGCGGCTTGCAGAAAAGAGCCGTCAGCAGGAATTGATTATTGAAAGTGCGATGGAAGCGATCATTATTCTTGATGAATCGTTTCATTTTATAGATTGCAACAAATCTGCCTGTCACCTTTTTCAGCTGGATAAGCTTGAAATGGGCAAGAGAAAGATGTGTGATTTTCTTTCGCTTGTTCCCCACCAGCAGCTGCTGAATCAAGTTGACGAGCTTCGTGACAGGGATCAAATAGAAGATGAACTGATTATCAAGCTTGACAATGGCCAGGTGAAATTTATTGAACTGTCCATTAAGAAAAATGCGCTCGGAACCCGGCATCTCGCACTTATGAGGGATATTTCCTCCAATAAAATGCTTGAGCGGGAACGGACAATCAACGAACAGCTCTTTAAAGATCTGTTTCACAGGGCGGTTGACGGCATCGTCATTTTTGACGGAAGCGGCCAGTTTATAGATGCGAACGGCTCTTTTTGTCTGAATTTTGAAATAGATAAAACCAGCCTGGGCTCATTTAAGCTTGAGGATTTTGTTGAGCACGAGAACCAGTTTAAACTCGATAAACTCTGGTCTATTTTGAATGAAGGAGGCAGAGCAAAAGGGGAAATGCCCGTGACGCTTTTGTCAGGGCGCAGAAAAGTATTTGAATTTACATCCACCTCCAATGTGCTCAGCGGATTTAACATGGCCATTATGAGAGACATTACGGAAAAAAGGAATATGGAAATGAAACTGTTCAAAAGCGAGGAACGTTTCAGGGAAATATTTGAAAATGCCATAGATGCCATCATTATCTGGAACAATGACGGGCGGATCATCAGCGCCAATCAGTCAGCCTGCAGAACGTTTGAGCTTTCAATGGAAAACCTGATTAGCAGCAGCATCTTTGATTTTATGGATGCCAGTGAATCCAAATTCAGGACAGTCAAAAAGAAATATGTAAAATCAGGAGCTATTCGCGAGGAGCTCTTGTTTTATATGCCGAACGGCCAGTGCAAACAGCTGGAATTTACATCTAAAATGGACGTAACAGACGGGCACCATCTGACCATCCTCCGGAATGTAAGCGACCGTAAGCAGATGGAAAAAGAATTAAGGGAAAGCGAACAGAAATTCAGAAAAATTTTCAACGGGGCCATGGACGGCATTGTGCTGATCGATGACAATTACACGATTATTGACGCCAATCAGGCAGCTGGAAAAATCCTTGAGATTCCTCTTGAGGACATCCATAAGTACAATCTGCATGAGCTGATTTCCTATGATAAAATGGAAGGCAGCGCCATGTATCTCATGGACGAAATGACAGAAGAAATTCCATTTAAACTCCAGAACAACAAAGAAAAAATTCTCGAATTTTCATTAAAACGGCATATTATCGAAAATATGAACCTGGCTATTTTCAGAGACGTTACGGAGAAGAAGGAGCTTGAAGAACGGCTCCGCAAATCTGACACGCTGAGCGTTGTCGGAGAGCTTGCAGCAGGCATTGCGCACGAAATCCGAAATCCGATGACGGCATTAAAAGGTTTTATCCAGCTGCTCGAAGCCAATGTAAAAGAAGATTTTTCCATGTATTTCAACGTGATTACATCAGAACTGAGCAGGATTGAATCCATCATTACAGAATTTCTCATACTCGCAAAGCCTCAGGCCATTTCTTATCAGGAAAAAGATGTCGTGACCATAATGAAGGAAACAATCGATCTTTTGAACGCGCAGGCTATATTGGTCAATGTGCAGATTGAGCTTTTTCATAACGGCTGTGTGCCTCATGTATACTGTGAGCCGAACCAGCTCAAGCAAGTCTTTATCAATATATTAAAAAATGCGATTGAGGTTATGCCGTCAGGCGGTACAATCCAGGTCCATATTTCACTGAAAAACGAAGATGAACTTCATATTTCGATCATTGACGAAGGGTCAGGCATTCCTGAAGACAAAATTAAACGGCTCGGGGAACCTTTTTATACAACAAAAGACAGGGGCACAGGACTCGGCCTTATGGTGAGCTACAAAATTATCGAAGAGCACTGCGGAAAAGTGGAGGTTGAAAGCGAAGTCGGAAAAGGGACAGCTTTTCATATCAGCTTGCCGCTTCATCAGACATGCTGAAAGGAAGACATCATGAACGCATATAAATCAGTCAGCACGCCAATGGGGATTCTCCGCATAGCATCAGACGGAACATATATAACGAATCTTTTTTTAAAGGAAGAACACTTACATGAGTTTATGGAAAAAAATCAAGTGCAGGAAAACAGTGAAGACCCTCTGCTCAATGAAGCAGAGAAGCAGCTCAACGAATATTTTGCAGGCACAAGAAAAGATTTCAGTCTGCCGCTGAAGCAAAAGGGAACAGCATTTCAGGAAAAGGTGTGGCAGGCGCTCACTGAAATTCCGTATGGCACATCCTGCACGTATCAGGCCATCGCTGTAAAGACCGGCAACCCAAAAGCTGTCCGCGCCGTCGGCCAGGCCAACAGAAAAAATAATCTTCCCATCATTGTGCCATGTCACCGGGTAATTGGAGCAAACGGACGTATGACGGGGTATGCGGGAGCGAATGTCCATTTAAAGCAAGTGCTGCTGGACCTGGAAAAAATACCGTATAAAATGTAGGTTTGCTTGTCACTTTTTAGCCCCAGCGACATATCATTTGGTAAGGGTAAAAAAGTTGCTCAAGGGCAAATTGAAAGGGCGGGCTTGAAATGTGGAAACGGCCGAATAAACTTGCATTTTATACGAGTCTCCTGACTGCCATGCATGTGCTGACAGAAGAACAGAAAAAGCTGATTTTAACTGATAAGAACAGATAAAGGGAAATGGAGTTCAAGCGCTGAACTCCTTTTGCATGAGGAGAAATGGAGCGGGGGAGAGTCATGTGAAAGATCCAAAAGACGAAAAAGGGATACATACCGATTTCAGCAGCCGGATGACGTACGGGGAATACTTGAGTCTAGGACAGCTGCTTGGCAGTCAGAACCGCCTTTCAGGCCATCATGATGAAATGCTGTTTATTATTATCCATCAAGTCAGCGAACTATGGATGAAGCTCATCCTTCATGAGCTTCAGGCGAGCATACAGGCAATTGAAGAGGGAAATCTGTCAATGGCATTCAAAATGCTTGCCCGTGTGTCAAAAATCCAGTCACAGATTATTGCAGCATGGGACGTGCTTTCTACATTAACGCCGTCTGAATATGTGCAGTTCCGGGACAAGCTCGGTCAGGCTTCAGGATTTCAGTCCCATCAGTACAGACTGATTGAATTTGCCCTCGGCTATAAAACCACGCATGTTCTGGAAATTTACAAAAAAGATCAAGAGCTGCACAGCGAGCTGTCAAAAGCCCTTAATAGCCCAAGCATATATGATGTATCCATTCAGGCTCTTGCTAAAGCAGGGCTTCCAATTAAAGATGAAATCCTGAACAGGGATCATTCACTGACCTATAAAGGTGATGCATCCGTAGAGGAAGCATGGCTGGAAGTATACCGGAATACCGGCACCTACTGGGACTTATATGAGCTTGCCGAGAAATTGATTGATATTGAGGACTGGCTTCAGCAATGGCGTTTCCGCCACATGAAAACAGTCGAACGAATCATTGGATTTAAAAAAGGAACAGGCGGCTCTTCAGGGGTCACCTACTTGAAAAAAGTACTCGATCACCGTTTTTTCCCCGAACTGTGGGATATCCGGACAAAATTATGATGACATGGGCCCAAGCTGAATGCTTGGGTCTTTTTTCTTTGCGGTTGTGTTGTAGGCCATCGTTTAAGAGCACTTATGGGTTCGGACTAATTGTAGTTCGTGTTGTAAAAGTTGGTTAAGAACACTTACGCGCATGTGCCAATCACAATAAATGTTGTAAACATCGTTTAAGAGCACTTTCGTCTTGCTGTGAATGCGAGTTCTTGTTGCAAAGATCGTTTAAGAACACTTTTGTCTTGCTGTGAATGCGAGTTCTTGTTGTAAACATCGTTTAAGAACACTTTTGTCTTGCTGTGAATCGGAGTTCTTGTTGTAAACACCGTTTAAGAACACTTTGGTCTTGCTGTTAATGCGAGTTCTTGTTGTAAACATAGTTTAAGAGCACTTTGGTCTTGCTGTGAATCGTAGTTCTTGTTGCAAACATAGTTTAAGAACACTTTTATCTTGAAGTGAATCGGAATTCTTGTTGCAAACATCGTTTAAGAACACTTTTGTCTCGCTGTGAATCGTAGTTCTTGTTGCAAACATTGTTTAAGAACACTTTTGTCTTGTCGTGAATCGGAGTTCTTGCTGCAAAAATCGTTTAAGAACACTTTCGTTTTAATGTGAATGCGAGTTCGTGTTGCAAACATTGTTTAAGAACACATTCGTTTTGCTGTGAATCGGAGTTCTTGTTGCAAAGATCGTTTAAGAACACTTTCGTCTTGTCGTGAATGCGAGTTCTTGTTGCAAAGATCGTTTAAGAACACTTTTGTCTTGCTGTGAATGCGAGTTCTTGTTGTAAACATCGTTTAAGAACACTTTGGTCTTGCTGTGAATGCGAGTTCTTGTTGCAAACATCGTTTAAGAACACTTACACCCCGGTACCACTCATATTTAGTGCAGTAACATCCCTAAAGAGCACTTACCCTCCTCCCCTGCAAGACCGCAAGATTTTCAAAAACCAGATTGACAGAAATATCTAATTTGATTATCATCTAATTAGATAGTAATCGAATTAGATGGAGGGGAACGATTATACAGCTCGGCAAACTTGTCACATTTCACAAAGTAATGGGAGATGCTACGCGCATCCGGATACTGGCTCTTTTGGCGAAAAGCCCTAAAAACGGGCAGGCGCTTGCCGGAATACTGGGCCTGACGCCGCCTACTATCACACATCATTTAACGAAACTTAGAGAGATTGGCCTTGTCACTGAAAAACGGGTAAAAAACACCGTCTATTTTCAGGTGAACGAAAAGCTGCTGCAGCAGCTTTCACTTGGGATGATGGAAATTGTCACTGGAAAAGGGGAGCTTGAGATGAATCAGGAAAAAACGGGTGAACATGCGAAAATTCTGGGGAATTATTTAACAAAGGATGGAAAATTAAAAACCATTCCGCCGCAGCGAAAAAGAAGGCTTATTGTTTTATATCACTTAGTTAAAGAGTTTGAGCCGGGAAGAAAATATCCGGAAAAAGAGATTAATGACATCATTAAAAAATATCACGAAGACTTTGCGACGATCAGGCGGGAATTGATAGTGAATCATATGATGTACCGCGAGAACAGCATCTATGAACTGAACCCCAAAGAGCTGTGGGCGAAGATTGAATAGGGGACATTGTATGCTGACGTTTGTTCCGGTGCAAGATGAACATCTTCTTGATGAAGAACTCTGTATCATGAACTCGAATCCTGCTTATAACCTGATTTCTGAAGACAGGGAAATACTTAACAAGCAGAACATAGCAGAAGACAGGGAAGAAGGAAAAGCAGTCAGTGCCAAACGATTTTTAATCATGGACGGCGATGTTCCTGCAGGCATTTTTGAATACTGCCCGCTTAATCCGAGTGATAAAAAACCATGGATCGGCTTGTTTATTCTTCACCGTTCCTACCAAGGAAAAGGATATGCCGCTGCAGCATATGAGACAGCAGAAAAACTGCTTCAGGATGAAGGGTTTACCGAAATGAGGCTTGGAGTCCTGACAGAGAATGAGCGGGGCAGGAAGTATTGGATGAAGATGGGGTATTCTGCTTTTAAAGAGGGAGTTTACAAAGGAAAGCCCATCATCCACTTCGCAAAACAAATCAAGTAGAGCCGGATGGCTCTACTTTTTGACTTTTTGAAAGAGGCTTTCTATTTCCAGCAGGTAGTCTCCGGATAGAACACCTTCCTCTGTAATAATGCCTGTGATCAATTCATGAGGCGTTACATCAAATGCCGGATTAAAGACCTGCACTCCTTCAGGTGCAACACGGCAGCCCGCTATATGAGTGATTTCTTCCGCATCACGTTCTTCTATTGGGATGTCATCCCCGCTGCCTGTCTCAGGATCAAACGTCGAAAGGGGCGCAGCTACATAAAACGGAATCTGGAAAGCATGTGCAAGAAGGGCAAGGCCGTATGTGCCGATTTTATTGGCTGTATCTCCATTTGCAGCAATCCGGTCAGCTCCGACAATGATGGCTGAAATCTGTTTTGTGCGGATCGTATGGGCAGCCATACTGTCTGTTATGAGCGTTACATCAACGCCTGCCTGCATAAGCTCCCATGTTGTCAGTCTTGATCCCTGCAGTACGGGACGTGTTTCACAGGCATATACACTTAAGGGGATGCCTCTTTCTTTCGCGAGATAAAAAGGCGAGAGGGCCGTTCCGTATCTTGCTGTCGCAATAGAGCCTGCATTGCATATGGTCATAACAGCGTCACCTGCACTAAAAAGAGGCAGGGCATGCTCGCCGATTTTCCTGCACGTTTCTTCATCTTCAACTTGAATTTGAATCGCTTCATGCAGCAGAACTGTTTTTGCTTCTTCTGTGGACAGGGCATGCTGTACACTGTTTTTTAAGCGGTTGAGAGCCCAGAAAAGGTTGACGGCAGTCGGTCTTGAACTGGCAAGATAATCATGGTCGCGGGAAAGCAGTTTTTGAAATTCCGAAATATCATCTGTTTCATATTTTTTTGCCGCGAGCGCGAGCCCGAAAGCAGCTGCAATGCCGATTGCAGGGGCTCCGCGCACTTTAAGGGTTTTGATGGCATCCCAGACCTCTTCAATCGTTTCAAGGTGCAGGTATTCACTCACAGCAGGCAGTTTCTGCTGATCAAGAAGGCGGATATAGGATTCTTTCCATTCGACAGAACGGGGTATGATGGATTGCTGATATGTCATGATGAATGCTCCTTATCTGACAGGTACTTGTTTGAAATAGTCTGCAATTTGTGCAGGTGTTTTGATGCTGCTGCGGTTCTTAACGAGTTTTTTTCCAAGTTCGAGCGCGCGGATTTTCGCTTCAATCTTTCTGTCATGCGGCTCTACCAAATCAAGGTCTGCAACGTGCGCAAGCCCGATTGTCCTTCTGATGATTTCCACACCGGCAAAGCCAACCGCATCTTCAAACGTTTTTTCCAGGATGAAGGAAAGATAGCCGTCGACTTCTGTGTAAACTTCAAGGCCGTCTTTCTCCCATGCTTTAGAAAACTCCCCGGCAAATACAGTCCAGGCCGTATCAATATGATCCAGGAGGACCTGCTGTTTTGCTTCCTCACGTGAAATGGCATTCATCAATAAATTTGCCGTGAAATGCCCGTAGTCAAAACCAATTGGTCCATAGTAAGCAAATTCGGGATCAATGACTTTTGTTGTTTCATCATCTGCAAAAATACTTCCCGTATGAAGATCTCCGTGAACAAGGGTCTCGGCTTCTGTTAAAAATTTGTGCTTCAGCTTGGCAACTTCAAGCTTTAGTTCCGTGTCGTTCCAAATGGCTTCTGCTGCAGGTCTCAGTTCATCTTCAAAACTGTTTGATTCCACATCAAAAAAGGGATCTGTAAAAACGAAATCTTCCGTTATTTTGCAGAGCTCAGGGTTTGAAAACTGCTTGACCAGCTGCTTTTTTGTCTGCGGATTTAAAGCGAAATCCGAGCTGTAGAAAAGGGTTTTTCCAAGAAATTCACCAATGTGGCGCCCGAGAAGAGGGAATTCTTTGCCTTCGATCAACCCAGCGCGTGCAATCTGAAGATGGGATAGGTCCTCCATGGCTGTTATGGCAAGTGTTTCATCAGAGTAATAAATCTTCGGCACGTATTCTCCTGCCGTTTCAGCCTGCTTGAGCATGGCGCTGCTTTCAATTCTTGCGCGGTCAAGCGTAAGCGGCCAGCTCTCGCCAATAACCTTTGCATATGGAAGAGCCTGTTTAACGATCAGACCTTTATTTGATTGGTCGGTTATGCGGAAAACGAGATTTAAGTTGCCGTCTCCTATTTCCGTGCAGGAAAGCACACTTTTTTCTTCAAATAATCCAAGCCTGAGGGCAAGAGTGACGGCAGCGCTTTCTGTTAATGGTTGATATGATTGATAGTTTGACATGGGTTTCTTCCTCCGGTTTCATATGGACTTTTACTGCCAGCAGCAGGAACATGTCGTCTGAGAAAGAGGCCATGCACATGTAAAAAAGCCTCTTTCACAGGGAAAGAGGCTTGAAGGCGCAGGCTTCGCACCTCTTATCTGCCAGAAAGATGTCTTTCTGCTGGAATTAGCACCGTGCCTTGTGGAAGATGTCTTCCGGCGCAAAAAGCTGCGCCCCATTTCGCAATGGTTTTACGGTCGGTTGCTGGGCATCATAGGGCCAAATCCCTCCGCCTGCTCTTGATAAGAGATTCTATTAGGTTTTGTTTTCGAACAATTCGCAATTGATCACTTGTTCTGAATGTTAACAGGTTTTAAAGAAATATGTCAATGCTTTTTTTTGAAAGTTACAAATAAAAATGGGGAAGTCTGTCTTCAAAAACGGGAATTTGTTTTCGGATTTCTTTTACTTTGTCCAGGTCGATTTCTGCTGTAAGGACGGCTTCCTCTGTTCCTGCTTCAGCAAGAATTTCTCCCCATGGATCAATGATCATAGAATGGCCGGCAAAGACGTTTGCAGGATCGCTGCCCGCCCGGTTGCAAGCAACAACGTAGCACTGATTTTCAATTGCGCGGCTGATCAGCATGGTTTTCCAGTGATGAAGTCTCGGAAGCGGCCACTCCGCAACAACGAACAGGAGTTCAGCCCCATTAACCGTATGAGCACGGATCCATTCAGGAAAACGGATGTCATAGCAAATGACTCCGGCACTTTGAATTCCTTCAAGCTTAAAAAGTCCCTTTTCTGTGCCGCCATTTAGATACAAGTGTTCATCCATCAGTTTGAAAAGGTGCAGTTTGCTGTATTCGTGCAGGAGGTCACCCTGTCTGTTAAACACGTACATGGTGTTTGTTACTCCTGCTTCTGTTCTTTTTGCTACAGACCCTGCTATGATATTAACCGAGCAGTTTTTTGAAAGGCCGCTCATCAGGGAAAGGGTGCGTTTTCCTTCTTCATCTGCCAGCACATCAAGACGTGTCAGGTCATATCCGGTCGTCCATAACTCCGGCAGGACAATAACATCAGGATTGTCGCTGAGCATGATGGATTTTATCTTTTTTTCCACTGCTGCAATGTTTTCTTCCGGTTTTCCGAATGCAATGTCTGTCTGCAGGCAGGCGATTTTAAGTATCATATGCGTCATCTCCGCTAAAAAATATTTTCCTTTACAAGCTGACTATAACAATATATGATTTTTGACTAGAATTTCAAGAATTTTCACAAGAAGGTGCAAAGATGAAAAAGTTTGAGCAATCAACGCTATTGAATAATCTTCCGAAACAATTTTTTGCAAGTCTCGTTGCAAAAGTAAATGCGAGTATTGATGCCGGGCATGATGTCATTAATCTTGGCCAGGGGAATCCCGATCAGCCGACGCCGCCTCATATTGTAAAAGCTCTGCAGGAAGCGGCAGGCAAACCGGACTATCACAAATATTCACCGTTTAGAGGACAGCGCTTTTTAAAAACGGCGATAGCAGAATTTTATCAAAGGGAATATAGCGTCACACTGGATCCTGACACAGAAGTGGCCATTCTTTTTGGGGGAAAGGCAGGTCTTGTGGAAATCCCGCAGTGTCTGCTAAATCCCGGTGAGACGGTTCTAGTTCCCGATCCGGGCTATCCGGATTATTGGTCAGGAGTGGAGCTTGCGAGGGCCCGAATGGAATATATGCCTCTTTTGAAGGAAAATGAGTTTTTGCCTGACTACTCCAAGCTCTCTGAAAAAGCAAAGGCGGATGCAAAGCTCATGTTTTTAAACTATCCAAACAACCCTACAGGGGCAGTGGCCAGCCGGCGCTTTTTCGATGAAACGGTTGCGTTTGCAGAAGAAAATGATCTATGCGTCGTCCATGATTTTGCATATGGAGCCATCGGTTTTGACGGCAAAAAGCCAGTCAGCTTTCTTGAGTCAAATGGAGCAAAAGAGACAGGAATCGAAATTTATACGCTGTCTAAGACGTATAATATGGCAGGGTGGAGAATCGGTTTTGCAGTCGGCAATAAAAGCGTCATAGAGTCGATTAATCTTTTGCAGGATCACATGTTTGTCAGTGTGTTCAGCGGAATACAGGAAGCTGCGGCTGTTGCTCTTCTTGCCCCGCAGGACTGTGTCAGTGATCTTGTCGCACGCTATGAAAGCAGACGTGCGGCGTTTATAAACGCGCTGAACGGCATCGGCTGGAAAGTGGAGGCTCCGCCTGGATCATTCTTTGCATGGCTGCCTGTACCCGAGGGATTCACATCGGAATCATTCGCTGACTATCTGCTGGAACACGCTCATGTATGCGTGGCGCCGGGCATTGGATTCGGGACGTTTGGTGAGGGATATGTCCGTGCCGGACTCTTAACCTCTGAAGAGAGATTAAGAGAAGCCGCAGATAGAATAAAATCTTTAAATCTCTTTTCATTGCCGGTTGACAGCTGAGGGAAAAGCTGTCATAATCCAAATTAATTTCAGGTTATTCAGAACATATACAATTCTTATCAAGAGCAGGTGGAGGGACTGGCCCGATGAAGCCCGGCAACCGACTTAAACAGTGTTTAAGCACGGTGCTAAATCTTGCAGCAATTGCTGGCAGATAAGGATCTTACCCATTTCAGATAAGGTCTCTTCCGTCAGCGGAGGGGACCTTTTTTATTTAAATGCGAAAGGCAGGTACAATCATGAGCGGCGTTACAGCAACTTATCTCATCTATGATCAGTACAGCATCGAAAAAAAAGCAGAAGGAATCGCCACCAGCCTTACGGTCGGCTCATGGACGGATCTTCCGGAGCTTACACAGCAGCAGCTGAAACAGCACAAGGGTCAAGTTGTTTCCGTTAAAGAAACAGATGCTGAAGAACGCATTGCCGAGTTTCTCGGAAAAAAAGTGAAAAAAGGAATTGTGAAAATATTCTATCCCGGCGTGAACTATTCTCATGACCTGCCTGCGGTCCTGACGACGGTTTTCGGAAAGCTTTCCCTTGACGGGGAAGTGAAACTGCTTGATTTGGAGTTTACAGGAGATCTTCTTTCTTCTTTTCAGGGACCTGCATTCGGCATAAGCGGCATCAGGGAAAAACTCGGAGTCTATAACCGGCCTCTTCTCATGAGCATTTTCAAAGGAGTCATCGGACGTGATCTATCGTTTTTAAAAGAACAGCTAAGAAATCAGGTGCTTGGCGGCGTTGATCTTGTAAAGGATGACGAAATCCTGTTTGACAATCCGCTTACGCCGTTTGAACAAAGAATCACAGCAGGAAAAGAATTGCTCGGCAGGGTGTATGAGGAGACCGGCCATAAAGCGATGTACGCTGTTAACTTAACCGGAAAGACATTCAGCCTCAAAGAGAAGGCAAGACGCGCTTCAAAGCTTGGGGCGGACGCCCTTCTTTTTAATGTTTTCGCTTATGGTCTTGACGTTTTGCAGGAGCTTGCAGAAGACAGGGAGATTCATGTTCCGATCATGGCGCACCCTGCTGTAAGCGGTGCTTTGTCTTCTTCCGCCCTTTATGGTATTTCACATTCTCTGCTGCTTGGAAAATTGCTTCGCCAGTGCGGAGCAGACTTTTCCCTCTTCCCGTCGCCATACGGCAGTGTGGCACTTGAAAGGGATGCCGCACTGTCTATCGGTGCAGCGTGCAAAGAGAGCACTGGGTTAAAAGAAACGTTTCCGGTTCCATCAGCAGGAATTCATCCGGGTCTTGTGCCTGTTCTGATTCAGGATTTTGGCATCGACAGTGTCATTAATGCCGGCGGAGGCGTACACGGGCATCCAAACGGTGCGCAGGCGGGCGGAAGAGCTTTTCGCTCTGCAATCGATGCTGTGCTTGAAGGCATCTCATTATCTGAAAAAGCTAAAAGCCAACAAGACCTTCAGCTTGCGCTGGATCTATGGGGTCAGGTGGAGGTGAACCGATGAGCAAACCGGTTATTATCTGCGATTTTGACGGCACGATTACAAACAATGACAATATTATCGCGCTCATGAAACAATTTGCACCTCCTGAGTGGAACTCTCTGAAAGATGACGTTTTAAGCCAGCGCATCTCAGTCCGTGAAGGAGTCGGCAGGATGTTTGAGCTGATCCCGTCACATCTCAAGGCGGATATGATTCAGCATTTGCTGTTTACCGCACAAATCCGGGACGGATTCAGAGATTTTGTTCAATTTGCAAAAGACAATGAAATACCGCTGTACATTGTGAGCGGAGGAATTGATTTTTTTGTCTATCCGCTGTTAAACGGACTAATTCCATATGACCGCGTCTACTGCAATGAATCAGATTTCAGCGGGGAATATGTTCAAATCCTCTGGCCGAACTCATGTGATGACAGGTGCACAAATGACTGCGGATGCTGTAAGCCGAGCATCATCAGAAAGCTTGCTGCCTCTGATCAGGAGGTCATTGTGATCGGAGATTCGGTGACAGATCTTGAAGCGGCCAAGCTTGCAGATTTTGTATTTGCCCGGGATTATCTTCTTGAAAAATGCGATGCACTAAAGCTGCGCCATCAGGCTTTCTCAAGCTTTTATGACGTAATTGAAGGGCTTAAGAAAAGGCAGGAGGCGGCAGTATGAGCTTATATAAACAGCGATGGAGTGAGCTTGCATCTGTGAAAAGGGAACTGGCGGAACGGGACTGGTTCCCGGGTACAAGCGGAAATCTTGCGATAAAAGTACATTCCGACCCGCTCTCATTTCTGGTCACATCAAGCGGAAAAGACAAGAGACTTGAAACAGATGAAGATTTTCTGCTTGTGGACGGTGCTGGAACACCCCTTGAAGACACAGCTCAAAGGCCTTCAGCGGAAACCCTTCTGCACGTAGAAATCTATAAGCGGACCAGTGCCGGCTGCAGCCTCCATGTCCACACCGTAGACAATAATGTGATTTCTGAAATATATGGCGATGAAGGCGGAATCACTTTCAAAGGGCAGGAGATTATTAAAGCTTTCGGGCTGTGGGAAGAGGATGCGGAATGGCATATTCCAATCATCGAAAACCCTGCGGATATTCCTGCTCTCGCTGCTGACTTTGGACGGTATGTCAAAGGCAGCTCTGGTGCCGTTCTCATTCGGAATCACGGCATTACGGTTTGGGGAAAAGACGCTTTTGAAGCCAAAAAAGTGCTGGAAGCGTGCGAATTTTTATTTTCCTATCAAGTGAAATTACTTGCTCTTAAACAGGCAAAATCGCTCGTGCGATAAATTAAACATACAGGAGGAATGAAGGATGGCGACGATTCGACTTCAAGAAACGAATGAAAGATTAACAGATCAAAAGGAAGTTTCAGCTTTTCTTAATGCGCAGGAGGTTATTTATGAGCAATGGGATATAGAGAAGCTGCCTGAGGCATTGAGAGAAAACTACAGTCTTTCTGATGAACAAAAAGAAGAAATTCTTCAGGTGTTCACAAATGAAATTGCGGATATCTCGGAACGCCGCGGCTACAAGGCGCAGGACGTTATTTCTTTGTCTGAAAGCACGCCGAATCTTGAACAGCTTCTTCAAAATTTCCAGCAGGAGCACCATCACACAGATGACGAAGTCCGCTTTATTGTCAGCGGCCACGGTATTTTTATTATCCAGGCAAAAGACGGCTCATTTTTTGATGTTGAACTGGACCCCGGCGACCTGATCTCTGTTCCTCCGAACATCCGCCACTACTTTACACTTCAGGAAGACCGCAAAGTAGTAGCAGTCCGCATTTTTGTAACGACTGAAGGATGGGTGCCTATCTACGAAAAAGAACAGCAGCAGGCTTAAACGGTCTAAAACCCCCTTCACTTTCAGAAAGGGGGTTTCTTCCGGTCATTAGACGAAATAATACGAATTTTCTTTACTCTTACCCTGTTCTATGGTAAATTTTCAACAATATAGAGAGGGGAGGATTGTCAGCATGAAAATTCGCTACAATTTTGTTAAAAAAGAAGATGTCAGGTACTGCAAGGCGGAGAGCACTGTAAAAGAAGCTTACGAATTGCTGAAAGAATCAGGCTACCGCAGCATTCCTGTTCTGAAAGACAACGGAACAGTTTTCGCAGGTTTGATCTATAAAGTTGATCTGCTCGATTATTATGTAGAAAAGCAGGGCAAGGATGAGGATTCAATTGAATCTTTGATTGCAGATAAGGATGCATTTGTTTACGAGGAGGATTCGTTTTTTAAAACGTTTCTGACAATCAGAAGGCTTCCATTTTTGGCTGTCCTGAATGAAAAAGATGAATTTTCCGGAATCATTACACATGGAAACATCATGGACGTTCTTGAAGATTCATTCGGCATGAAAACAGGGGGCTATATCCTGACTGTCGGCACTAAGGAACACAAGGGTGCCATCAAGGAGCTCGTCTCTGCCATCAAAGATGTAAATATCGAAGGGCTGCTCACTCTGGATAATGGAGATACATATTTAAGACGGATCATCGTTAATCTGTCCCATGATATTTCAGAAAAAAAGCTTCATAAAATCATCAAAAAACTCGAAGAAAAAGATTTCAGAGTGACCGCAGTGGATGATGTAAATAAAAGTGAGAAAGTACTGATAAAATAACTGCAGAACCGGTAATTCCGGTTCTTTTTATTTTTAAAAAAATTAAAAATAAAGGTTTAAAAGTGGGGGAATATGGGAAAAGAAAAGCAAATGAGCCGGTTCATCCAGGTGTGTTAACAGAATTGTCAAAAAGTCCTGTAAAAAAGCTGTCGGATTTTGCTAATCTATTTACAAGTTTAGAAGTATCTGTAATAATTTACTTGAATATTTATTCCCATAACAGATATTTTTGGATGAGGCGGAGGGAAGAAAATGTCAACTGTATCAGATAAGACCCAGCTGCTTGAGAGCATCGATGCAAAAAGGAAAGAAATGATGGACTCTGCAAGGGCCGGAGGATATACGAGCAGCGAGGCCGTGAAGTGCAGCCAGGAACTGGACATGCTGTTAAACCAATACCAGCAGATTGTTTTTGAAGAGGAAAACCGGACAACCCCCCCTTTTATGCGGTTTATTCATTCTATGAAAAAATGGACAGATCGGGAAGGACTTACTATATAAAATCAAAAACGGCAGAGCCCGCAGCTCAGCCGTTTTTTTTTACGCTTTATTTAGCCGAAAGTCTCAATGAGCAGAATCATAAACAATATTCCTAAAATGAAGGAGTAGGTTGCATTCCGTTCATTTCCGTCCCCGTGACTTTCAGGAATCAGTTCTTTATAAATAATGAACAGCATGGCACCGGCTGCAAAGGACAGGCCGTACGGAACGAGATTGTCTGCGAATGACGTCAAATAAAATCCCAGAAGAGAAGTTATGATTTCAACAGCGCCTGTCATCGTTGCAATGATCAGGGCTTTAAATTTGCCGATGTTCTGATTAAACAGGAACAAGGCAACGAGAAATCCTTCCGGAGCGTTCTGCAGACCAATGGCGAAAGCAATTAGATTTCCTGTCTCTGACTGCTCTGATGCATAGCTTACACCTACAGAAAGTCCTTCCGGCAGATTATGCATCGTGATCGCAGCGATAATCAGGAACGCCTTTTCGTCGAATTGTATGCCGTATCTTGAATGCTCAAGGTCTATGTGGGGAATTTTTTTTTCAAGCGTCGTCAGCACTAATACTCCTAGAAAGAGTCCGGCAAAGACTTCAAGAAACCCTCCCTGACTCAGCGCTTCAGGAAGCAGGCTCATCATGGATGCGGCCATCATGATGCCCGCGGTAAAAGCAAGCAGAATATCTCTCCACCTGTGTGTAATCGTATTTTGCAGGAACAGGATAGGAAGAGCCCCAAGTCCTGTAGCAAGGGCAGACAGTGTGCTGCCGAGTAAAACTTCTGTCATGTTACGGCTCCTTTTTTAAACGGATCTATGTTAGCCATATTATAGCTGATTTTGGCAGTGAAAAGATAGACTTTGCACCTGTTTGATGACGAAGCAGAGAAAAATGAAGGTGGGTTTATTGATTTCAGGAGGGGGGCGGTGTCAAATTGTGTCGCAAGGACGGCGATTCTCTCTCTTTACGATATTTGAAATTTCTGATAAGTTAAAGATAACGATATTGATCATGCACAACAGGGGGAATGGAGATGCAGTACCGGAGGCTTGGGAGATCGGGATTAAAAGTTAGTGAAATCAGTCTTGGAAGCTGGCTTACATTTGGGAAAACAGTAGATGAGCGGGCAGCATCCGAAATTATCCACAAGGCCTATGAAGCGGGCATCAATTTTTTCGACAGTGCCAACGTATATGAACGCGGAAAAGCAGAAATCGTCATGTCAAGGGCGCTTAAATCATTTCCGCGCGATTCTTATGTACTTACGACAAAAGCGTTTTGGCCGATGGGAGACGGGCCGAACGACAGAGGGCTTTCAAGAAAGCATATTATGGAACAGGTTCATGCGAGTTTAAAGAGAATGGACCTTGAGTATGTTGATATTTTTTATTGCCACCGCTATGACCAGGAAACACCTCTTGATGAAACGCTGAGGGCAATAGACGACTTGATCCGCCAGGGTAAAGTTCTTTATGCAGGTGTCAGCGAGTGGACGGCTGCGCAAATCCAGGAAGCGCTCAGTGTATCAGACCGCTATCTTCTTGACAGGATCGTCGTCAATCAGCCTCAATATAATATGTTTCACCGGGATATTGAAGAAGAAATCATTCCTATGTGCGAAAATGCAGGTGTTTCACAGGTTGTCTGGTCACCGCTTGCTCAGGGCATCCTGACAGGAAAGTATAAAGAGGGGCTGATCCCCAAAGGCAGCCGTGCTTCAGGGGAAAACGCCAATTCATGGATGAAGCAAATTTTAAATGATATGGTAAACCGCAAAGTAGAGCTGCTCGATCAGCTTGCAAAAGAGAATGACATCACACTTGCCCAGCTTGCCCTTGCATGGACCCTTCGCCAGCATAACGTCGCCAGCACCCTTGTCGGTGCATCTCATCCTGATCAGATCGCTGAAAATGCAAAAGCATCTGATGTAGCTTTAGGCTACAGCACCCTGCAGAGGATTGAAGAAATCATTACAAGCTGACAGGATACATAGGCAAATACAAATGAGAGTGACAGGATTGCCTGTCACTCTTTCTTTAGGTTTATAAAAATGCCTCAGGCTTTTGGCTCTGTCAGAGGGAGTATGATTGTTACTTCAGTGCCCTTGTTTGATTCACTCTTAATCGAAATCGTGCCTTTGTACAGGGTGATGATGCGTTTGCATACGACAAGACCAAGCCCTGTTCCTGTATCTTTCATCGTAAAGAAAGGGTGGAACAGTTTGGACTGAACTTCCTGCGGAATGCCTTTTCCTGTATCAGTTACATTAATCACCGCATTGCCATCCAGCTTTCTGACCTCTATTGTCACCTTTCCTTCCTGCTTATCTATCGCCTCCAGAGCGTTTTTTACAAGATTCAGAAGGACTTGTTTTATGTGATCTTTTGTGCAGAAAATGTAAAGCGGTTCTTTATTCAGCTTTAAATCCAGTTCTGTGTTGTACAAATTGGCTTCTGATCCAAGGAGCGGAGATAATTCCAGGATGATCGCATTCAAATCGTATACAGCATGGTGATGGGCTGTTGGTTTTCCAAGGACTAAAAATTCACTTACAATTTCATTGATGCGCTGAATTTCGATGTCAATGACAGAAAAGTAATATTGATCCTCTGAGTCTTTATATTTTTCCTGAAGCAGCTGAATAAACCCTTTGATTCCCGTCAGAGGATTCCGGATCTCATGTGCGGTGCTTGCAGCGAGAGTTCCTACAAGCTCGACTTTCTGTGCATCAATCTGGCTTTGCTCCAGAAGGGCGCGCCTCTTCAGTAAGTAATTCTGAATGAGAATGTAAATGATGTTCATCAGACCGAATACAATCAGCATGTAGACGGCAATGTCTTTCGTATGATCAGCGGTGATGACGGTTTCAGGAAAGCCTTCAAGTTTCCAGGGGATCTGATCTAAATAAACGCGTACAGGTTCGATGCTGCCGGTTGGCTCTGAGCGGCCGGCAGTGAAAATTGTGTGATCGCTGCCATTTAGGACACTTATCGTCAGTCTTGGACTGATCACGTTCATAATGTTCTGGAGATAATCGACTTTAACCGCTGCCACAAGCAGACTTTTGACTTCCCCTTCATCATCCATTACCGGAGTTCCGATTGAAACGATATAATCACCTGTTATGTTACCAAAATAAGCATCCGAAACTTTCGACTGTTTTGTTGCCAGAGCACTTTGGAAAAAAGCGCGGTTTGATATGTTTACAGACTTCATCCGTTTTGATGTGCCGGCTGTTATATCTCCATTCTTTTTCACATAGTAAAGGCCCGAGAAGCGGGGTTCCTGGCTGTGCGCTTCATTCAAAATGCGCTGGATTTTTGCTGTGTCCGATTCTTCTTCAAGAACGAGGGACATCGTCTCAAGCCTCGCTTTTGTATCCTGTATCAGATTATCAATTTGATTTTTATGAATGGTAATTAAAAACGCTGCCTCTTCCCTGTGTTCATCCATGATTTTATCCTTTTGATACAGGTAAATGCCTGTGTTGATCAAAAGGGAGGGGATAAGCACGATTATAAAATAGACGGCAGCTTTTCTGTATTTTGCAGAATCTTTCAGCAAGGTAATCGCCCCAGTTTGATATTGCCGATTAGGCATACTTTCAATTATATACCATTTACATGTTTTCTACTAGGAAGGTAGAATCGGGAAAAGCGTTGTGCCAGCCTTGAAACCATCTCTTGAAGAAGTAGGACTTTTTATGTATGATGGAAAGAAAAGGGAAGAGATGAATGTTGCAGCCGTTTATGAATGAACCTATTCTTTTAATTTTGCCCTTCTAAACGCAGTGCACATTGCTCTTCTTGACAGCAGAAAACAAAGTCTGTATTATTAATAGTTAGAATTCAAGATATTTAGTTATCGAAGGATTGATGAAAAGTGGAAAATACACAAACAGATATTGAACAGTCACTAAAGCTTTTTATCGTGCTGTCACGTGCTCACCGTGCCATTAACGATCAAGTAAATAAACAGATTACAAGCTTTGGGCTGAATCCGACGGAATTTGCCGTACTGGAGCTGCTGTATCACAAAGGCGAACAGCCCCTTCAGCAAATTGGCGGGAAAATTCTCCTTGCAAGCGGGAGCATCACCTATGTAGTCGATAAGCTTGAACAAAAACAGCTGCTGACTAGAAAAGCGTGCGAAAAAGACCGCCGTGTGACGTTTGCTCAAATCACCGAAAACGGAAAACAGCTGATTGAACGCATTTTTCCTGCACATCAGGAAAGATTGAATGAGATTGTGGGCATTTTATCGGAAGAGGAAAAGCAGACTGTCATCGACCTTATGAAAAAAGTCGGTTATCATGCCCGGGATAGTCATGAGTGAAACACTTTCTGGATGAAAGTGTTTTTTCTTTTGCCCAAAACTTGAAACAAAAAACGCCTGCAAGCAGGCGCTTCTTACTGGTTTTGTTCAATTGGAAGAATGAGAATTTCAACACGTCGGTTTTTTTGCTGGCCGGCTTCTGTTGCATTGTCGGCAACGGGGTTATATTCACCAAATCCTTTGGCGGAAAAGGCTCTCGGGTCAAGCTTTTCATTTTCAAGCAAGAGTTTCATAAAATTAACGGCTCTCATTACGCTCAAATGCCAGTTAGAATCATAGTCGGCATTTGAGATCGGAACATTGTCGGTATGGCCGCTCACGATAATATTTCTCGGAGGATTCATGACGAGCAGATTTGAAATTTCTTTTGCCAGTTTCTCATCTTTGCCTCTGATGGCTGATTCGCCTGAATCAAAAAAGATATCGTTCAGAATCGTAATCAGCAGGCCTTCATCTGTAAGGGTGGTTTTGAGCTGGCTTTCGAGATTATTCGCTTTAATATAGGCATTTACTTTTTCCTGAATTTTTTTAAGCTTTTGCTGTTCCATTTCTTTCTGGGCTTCTTCCTGATCTGCTTTTTCTTCCTTTTTATCATCCAGCTGTTCCATGTCCCCGTCCGGCACAGGGCTTGGATATTCAAGGACACCTGTTCCGCCTGTAAATGTGCTGTTAAATGCGCGTGCAAGCATCTGGAATTTCTGCGCATCAACGGAGCTCATGGCAAACAGGACAATGAAAAGGGCAAGGAGCAGGGTCAGCAGGTCTGCATACGGCAGCAGCCAGGACTCATCAACGTGCTCTTCTTCGTGCTTCTTTTTTTTCTTTCTAGCCATCGAGCTTCTCTCCCTCAGCGAGCAGCCCGTCCCTTTCGTGAGCTGGAAGGTAGGTTGCGAGTTTTTGCTCAATCGCTTTTGGAGCCTGTCCTTCAAGCACTGACAGCACCCCTTCAATCATGACTTGCTTGACTTTTGCTTCCTGCTTTGATTTTCTCTTAAGTTTATTTGCGAATGGATGCCAGAGGACATAGCCTGTAAAAATCCCCATTAGGGTGGCAACAAACGCTGCTCCGATTGCTTTTCCAAGTTCATCTGTATTATCCATATGGGACAGTGCGGCAATGAGGCCGACAACTGCACCAAGTACCCCGAGAGTAGGGGCGTACGTGCCTGCCTGGGAAAAAATCGACGCGCCGGCGAGATGCCTTTCTTCCATTGCATCAATTTCTTCCGTCATCACATCACGGATAAATTCCGCGTTCTGACCGTCTACAGCCATGCTCAGTCCATTTTTCAAAAATGGATCTTCCACATCTGCAATTTTTGCTTCAAGGGCAAGCAATCCTTCGCGACGTGCTACTTGAGCCCATTCAGAAAACATAGGGATCAGTTCCTGAATGCTGAGCGATTGCTGTTCTTTGAAAATAACACCAAAGAGTTTTGGCACTCTTTTAATCTCGCTTGTCGGAAAAGCAGTGACAACCGTTGCAATTGTACCTGCAATGATGATGAGCAGAGCTGCCGGATTGAGGAGTACAGCAGGACTGACCCCTTTCATGAACATGCCGACGCCGACTGCGATAATGCCTAACAATAATCCAATGAGGGACGTTTTATCCATAGAATTCACCAAATCCTTTTTAGAAACTAGTTCTTATAAGTAATATCGTCTGTTTTTCTTTAACTTTTAGGTAAGTTTCAAAAAGAGATAGAAAGGATTCAGCACTTTTTTCGCGAATAGTAAACCGTGGCAGGCAATAACTAATAGATGAAAGCGGGGACCTTACATATGAAATTTCAGGATTATACATACAGCCGTCCTGTGAAAGAAAAAACAGAAGCTTCCTTCCGCGAAGCACTGGAGCTGTTCAAACAGGCGGAAACACTGGAGAAGCAGGAGAAAGCACTTGAGAAAATAGGAGAAATCAGGGGACATGTTTCAACGGCATTCAACCTCTGTTCCATCCGTCATACGATTGATACGAATGATGAGTTCTACAAGGAAGAACAGGACTATCTGGATGAGCTGGATCCTCATATTAAAGCTTTGGAAACAGAGTTTTACAAAGCTCTTACAGGTTCTAAATTCAGAAACAGTCTTGAAGAAAAGTACGGCAGACAGCTATTCCTTCTTGCTGATGCCCAGCTGAAAACATTCTCCCCTGAAGTGCTTGCAGATCTTCAGCAGGAAAATAAACTGGTGACGGAATATACAAAACTTGTTGCCTCTGCAAAAATTGATTTTGACGGCAAAGAGTATACACTTGCACAAATTGAACCGCTTCTCGAAGCAAAGGAGAGGGAGACGAGAAAGCGCGCTTCTGATGCCTATTTCGGATTTTTCGCGGAGAACGGCGAAAAGTTCGATGACATTTTCGATAAATTGGTTAAAGTCCGTACGTCGATTGCCAAAAAACTTGGCTTTTCCAATTTTACAGAGCTAGGGTATCAGCGCATGCAGCGTGTAGATTATAATGCTGAAATGGTGAAAAACTTCCGTGATCAGATCAAGGAATATATTGTTCCGATTGCAACAGATCTCCGCAAAAGGCAGCAAAAACGGCTTGGTTTGGACAAGCTTGAGTTTGCAGATGAAAAACTTGCCTTCACAACGGGAAATGCAGCGCCAAAAGGCGATGCAGAATGGATCATTTCTAATGGAAAGAAAATGTATGAGAAATTATCACCTGAAACAAATGAGTTTTTTGATTTTATGATTGAGAAAAACCTGATGGATCTGCTTGCCCAAAAAGGCAAAGCCGGAGGCGGATATTGCACGTATATTGAAGATTACAAATCCCCGTATATTTTCGCGAATTTTAACGGGACAAGCGGGGATATAGATGTGCTTACGCATGAAGCGGGCCATGCATTCCAGGTTTATATGAGCCGTCATTTCAATTTGCCGGAATACCATTTCCCAACCTATGAAGCATGCGAAATTCATTCCATGAGCATGGAGTTCTTCACGTGGCCATGGATGGAATCCTTCTTTAAGGAAGATGCGGAGAAGTATAAGTTCAGCCACTTGAGTGCAGCTCTTCAGTTCCTTCCATACGGAGTAGCTGTAGATGAGTTCCAGCACTTTATCTATGAAAATCCGGAAGCTTCTCCGCAGGAACGCAAACTTGCCTGGAGAGAAATGGAGCGGAAGTATTTGCCTCACCGTGATTACGGGGATAACGAATTTTTAGAAGGCGGAGGCTTCTGGCAGCGTCAGGGCCATATTTACAACTCGCCATTTTACTACATTGATTATACGCTGGCTCAAATCTGCGCTCTTCAATTCTGGAAGAAAATGCACGAAGACAAAGACGCGGCATGGGCAGATTACCTTCATCTCTGCAAGCAGGGCGGAAGCAAATCTTTCCTTGAGCTCGTGGAGACAGCGCATTTGATTTCTCCGTTTGAAGATGGCTGCGTTCAGTCTGTTACAGGAGAGATCAGAGAGTGGCTTGAAAAGGTAGATGATACAAAGCTGTAATCTTTTAAACCGTCAGCGGTATGCTGGCGGTTTTTTAGTCCAATGCATGAAGTGAATTTCAGCACAAAGACTGAGCAAAGATGAAACCAAAAAACCTATACTTGAAAAGGGATCGATCAGCCGGCAGCAGCAACCGGAAAAAATCCAGTACAAATAAGGGAATAGGTGGTTCAAATGAAATTTCTCCACATCCAAATGCACGCAAAAAACCTTCTGAAGCTCAAAAAATTTTACACAGAATCGCTGAGTATGAACATAATCTCCGAAGACTCGGACTCCTTTACTGTTCAGTCAGGAAAAACTCTTTTGACGTTCAGACAGTCAGAGGAGTCCGCATATTACCATCTCTGCTTTAGGGTGAATGAGTTCTTTTTTGACATGATGGCGGGTAGACTGCCTTTGCTCTCAAATGAACAAGGCGAGAAAATTATGGACTGGAAAGGCAAACAGGCATACTTTTACGATTCTGAAGGTAACATCCTCGAAATGATTGTCAGGAGAGAGGCTGAAAAACTGACTGGCTGGTTTGATGTCTTTGAAGTAGGTCTGCCCTGCACCAGTGTCAAGAGCATGCGGGAGGATTTGAATTTTTTAAGGGATATCCATAACGGGGAAGATAGCATGTTTTCATTTTACGGGGATCATCACGGTTCACTTGTTCTTGTGAATCAGGGGAGGCCGTGGTTCCCTACACAAAGAGGGGCAGAAATTCACCCGCTGGCAATTGAAGCAGAGGACCAGACAGAAATTGAATTTGTTCACCCGGTCTATCCATATAAGATTAAGGCAAAAAAAAGAGCTGAATTCCTATGAATTCAGCTCTTTTCCAAGTTTAACCTTGCTTTACTGTCAGTGTGTCATCAACAAGCGATACAGTAAGTTCGGAGATTTGGCTGCCATCCAGAAGAACATCGGCAATGGCATCTTCAACATGCTCTTGTATCACTCTGCGGAGCGGACGTGCTCCAAAGGCAGGATGATAGCCGAGCTCTGCTATTTTTTCTTTTGCTTCATCTGTGATGTTCAGCTTAATGTGCTGTTCAGTGAGCGTTTCCTGAAGCTCACCAAGCATAATGTCTACGATTTGCAGCAGATCCGTTTTTTCGAGAGACTTAAATTCGATGATGCTGTCAAAACGGTTCAGAAATTCAGGCTTAAAGAATGAACCAAGTGACTCAAGCAATGAGCTTTCGTTCAGTGCTTCGCTGTTTCCGAAGCCGACTGTGACTTTCTTGTGTCCGGCACCGGCATTGCTTGTCATGATAATGACGGTGTCTTTGAAACTTACCGTTCTGCCCTGGCTGTCTGTCAGGCGGCCATCCTCCATGACTTGAAGGAACATATGCTGCACATCTGGATGAGCTTTTTCAATTTCATCCAGCAGGATGATGCTGTACGGGTTCCGGCGGACTTTTTCGGATAGCTGACCTGCTTCCTCGTGACCGACATATCCCGGAGGTGATCCGATAATCTTTGAGACAGAGTGTTTTTCCATATATTCACTCATGTCCAGGCGGATCAGTGAATCACGCGTACCGAACAGCTCGGATGCAAGGGTTTTGGTCAATTCCGTTTTTCCGACTCCTGTAGGGCCGACGAACAGGAATGAACCGATTGGACGCTGTTTTGATTTTAGCCCTGCACGGCTTCTTCGGATGGCCTTTGCCACTTTCTTAACGGCTTCTTCCTGACCGATGACTTTACCGGAAAGTTTGCTTTCAAGATTTTTCATTTGAGCCTGCTCATCTTCCTGTAACTTGCCTACCGGAATGCCTGTTTTCTTTTCGATAATGGCTGCAATATCTTCTGCTTCCACTGTTGCATGGGATGTTGACTGCATGCTTTCAAGCTTTATTTCCTCGTCACGCAGCTTAGCAGCAAGCTCATAGTTTTCTTCTTTTGTAGCCTGTGCTTTCTTTCGTGCAATCTCAGCCAGTTTCCCGCTGATATCTTCACCGCCGCCTGACTGCAGGTTCTTTTTAGATCCCGCTTCATCAAGAAGATCAATGGCTTTATCTGGCAGATAACGGTCCTGGATGTAGCGGTGTGAAAGCATAACAGTTGCTTTAATCGCATCTTCCGAATAAGACACTTCATGATATTTTTCGTATTTGTCCTGAATGCCTTTCAGGATTTCAATCGCTTTTTCCAGAGAAGGCTCAGTGACCATGACAGGCTGGAAGCGGCGTTCAAGTGCTGCATCTTTTTCAATCTGACGGTATTCTTTCAGAGTAGTGGCTCCGACAACCTGGAGCTCTCCGCGTGCAAGCGCCGGTTTTAAAATGTTGCCTGCGTCCATGGAGCCTTCTGCTGAGCCTGCGCCTACAAGCTGATGAATTTCATCTATAAACAGAATGATGTTTTTCTTTTGCTGAAGTTCTGAGATCAGCTGCTTCATTCTCTCTTCAAATTGTCCTCTGACCCCGGTATTTGCAACAAGTGACGCAACATCCAGCAGATAAACTTCCTTATTCTTCAGTTTAGCCGGAACATCCCCCTCTGCAATTTTAAGAGCAAAGCCCTCTACTACAGCCGTTTTCCCGACACCAGGCTCTCCGATAAGAACAGGGTTGTTTTTGTTTCTTCTGTTCAGTATCTCTATTAATCGTTCAACTTCCGCATCTCTGCCGATGACAGGATCAATGACGCCGGCTTTTGCAGCATGTGTCAGGTTGCGTGCCAGCTGATCAAGGAGTCCGTTTCCGCCTTGTTTTTGTGCCGTTTGTTCAGCATGAGGACCAAATGGCTGTGATGGCGGGACATGACCGAACCCTCCGCTTGGAACTGAACTTCTGTACTTGGCATAACAGTCAGAGCAGATCATGACTTGATGGCGCTCATGGTTGACTTGCATAGTTAAATGAACAGATGCTTTCTTAGCTTGGCAGTTTTGACATAGCATAGTGAAAACCTCCATATAGTAATTTATGTTTATGTTTGACTTTGACTATCTTTGACTTTTGATTGAAAGAAAATCATCTCAAGTGGATGATCTTGATTCTTATTATAGTTTGACCTATTTTGACTTTCAAGTATTTTGTTTTACCTTTTTTATCTTTTCAGGAAAGAACGATTCCTTTACTCAAACAGTGACAATCTGTCCTTCTTTCCTGGCATCTTGTCTCATATACATATGAAAAGACCAGGGTTCGTATCGGAGGCAAAACAATGAAGAAACAGTGGTTTCAGGTAGTGCAGATAGCAGCTGTATATGTGGGAACGGTAGTGGGGGCAGGATTTGCCACCGGCCGGGAGATTGTTGAATTTTTTACGCAGTATGGGGTTTTTGGAATGTTTGGCATTCTTTTATGCGGTTATTTCTTTATGCATCTTGGCTCCAAAATAATGATTATTTCAAAACGGATAGGTGCCAATTCGTATCAGGACCTTAATTTTTTCCTGTTTGGTAAATCCTGCGGTACGGTCGTCAATCTGTTTATGCTTGTCGTTTTGTTTGGTGTTACATCTGTCATGCTTTCAGGGGCGGGTGCCATTTTTGAAGAGCAGCTTAACCTTTCAAGCCGCTTTGGGGTTATGCTGACGATAGCACTGACGCTTATTGCCATGTCATTTGGATCAAAGGGCCTTTTCAGCGTGAATATCATTGTTGTGCCGATGCTGATTTTGTTCAGTGTGCTTGTGGCTGCCTCATCTTTTGATGCTCATTCGGCAAAGAGTCTCATGTCCGGTCATTCATCCTTTAAGTGGATCATCTCTGCGGTTTCATACGCGGCGTTTAATCTTGCGATGGCGGAGGCTGTGCTTGTCCCGCTTGCAAAGGAAATAGAGGATGAACGAACGGCAAAATGGGGCGGGATTGCAGGCGGTGCCATCCTCACGTTTATTTTGCTCAGCAGTCATTTTGCGCTGTCCTCATTGCGTGATGTCATCTCCTATGATATCCCGATGGCAGAAGTCATGAAGGCATCTGTGTTTTCGTTTTTTATCATTTATATTCTTGTCATCTATGGGGAAGTGTTTACATCTGTAATCGGGAACCTGTTCGGGCTCGAGCGCCATCTTATCCGCGTCGTTCCTCTTCCTGGCATGCTGATTATTGCCATGCTGCTGTGCGGTGCGTTTTTTATCAGCCTGATTGACTACAGCTCGTTAATTGCGGTTTTGTACCCGGTTTTCGGTTACATGAGCCTCATCTTTCTCCTCCTGCTGATGGTCAGAAAAGCTCCTCCTTCCGGGAATGAAAACAAATTTTAAAAAAGCAGAATAATGAAAAAATCCAAACATAATAGCTTGATTTTCGTCATATTTATGAAGAAAACAATGCGAAGGATTGTTTGACTGGTGGCAGGCTTCATATTATGATGGGATATATTCAGAATTTTATATATTTTTTTCGGGAGAGGTGATTGATGGGGTAATACCTTCATGACAGGGTTTCACCATCTTTTATTTAAAGATTGAACTTTTCCGGGAGGTGACTCCTTTTTCGTTTCTGCGAAAAAGGGAATTTATTTGGACATAGTCAATTTGTTCATAATTGCGGTTTTAATTGCTGCGACTGCCTTTTTTGTAGCGTCTGAGTTTGCAATTGTCAAAATCCGGAGTTCCCGCCTGAATCAGCTTATTGATGAAGGCAGCAAACAGGCGCTCTCAGCAAAGCGGGTGACGGATAATCTGGATGAGTATTTATCAGCCTGTCAGCTGGGAATCACGATTACCGCACTTGGACTTGGGTGGCTCGGAGAACCTGCTGTAGGGAAGCTTCTTCAGCCGGTTTTTGAAAAGCTGAATCTCCCTAGTGCAGCTGCACACTTTTTTGCGATTGCTTTTGCTTTTGCCATTATTACCTTCCTGCACGTAGTTGTCGGAGAACTTGCTCCGAAAACAGTTGCGATCCAAAAAGCAGAGAGGGTCACCCTGGCTTTTTCAAAACCGCTGATTGCATTTTACAGGCTGATGTTTCCGGCGATCTGGCTTCTGAACGGCTCTGCACGCATGCTCACTCAAGCCTTTGGATTAAAGCGGGTATCAGAACATGAACTCGCTCACAGCGAAGAAGAGCTGAGGATCCTGCTGTCGGAAAGCTATGAAAGCGGGGAGATCAATCAGTCGGAATATAAATATGTAAATAAGATTTTTAAGTTTGATGACCGCATTGCTAAAGAAATTATGGTGCCCCGCACACAGATTATTTCACTCGACAGCGATGAACCGCTTCAGGCCCACCTGAAAATAATTAAAAGCGAAAAATATACAAGATACCCTGTTGTTGATGGAGATAAAGACCATATTATCGGGATGGTCAATATTAAAGAAATTTTCACCGATTTGTTTCAGTCAAAAAAACTCGAACAGTTCTCCCTAAGAACTTATATACGGCCGGTCATTCAGGTAACTCAGTCTGTACCTGTGCAGGAGCTGCTTTTAAAAATGCAGAGAGAGCATATTCATATGGCGATTCTTATCGATGAGTATGGAGGGACTGCAGGGCTTGTCACAGTGGAGGACATTCTTGAGGAGATCGTTGGAGAAATCCGCGATGAGTTCGATGCGGATGAAGTGCCGCTCGTTCAAAAGATCAATGAAGATCATTACATCATTGACGGTAAAGTCCTGATCAGTGAATTAAACGATCTTTTCGGCCTTGAGCTTGATGATTCTGATGTCGATACTATTGGCGGATGGATGCTGACTGAGAAATACGATATCCAAAAAGGCGAGCTTGTTGAACTCGGCTCTTACTCATTTAGGGTGAAAGATATGGAAAATCACCATATCCGCTATCTGGAAATGATCCGAAAAAAAAAGGAAGCTAGCGTGCCTGTCATACAGGACGGGATCGCTGCCACCCAGTAAAGATGCTTCGGCATCTTTTTTTGTTGTAAGGGCAAAATAAAATCTGAAATCTATTCAGCAAAGGAGTGGCGAGAGATGACTCAGTCAAAAGGACAAAAACAGCGTCAATGGGACATCCGGAAGGAATCTCAAAATGAACACGGAAAAGTAAAATCTTTTAAAGAACTTGAACAAGAAGGTACTCAAAAAAAGCAGTAACGCAAAAAGGAATCCATTGAACGGATTCCTTTTCTTCTGGTTTACAGCTGAAGCGATGAATCATCTTTGCCGCATGCCACCGCAATAGCTGCAAGCTCACGGTTCAGAAACTTCTTATCAAAGCTAAGCCAATCTATCGTATCCAGTCCTTCATAAATGTAGTGAGAAAAAGACCAAATATCTTCTTTCATTTCCTTCCGGTTTGTTTCGGCAATCAGGCAAAGAGCTTTTAAAATGGAGGCCATGACGGAAACATCTTCTTTGCCATAGTGACGGATCTGATAAAAGCTTGTATACAGATAGTCATGAAAATCCGGTTTTGGCAGAATCACTCTTATCTTCCCTTCGCTGTCCCTGTGGTAGGGGGAAGGGGAATGATGTTTCCCGATTTTGATGAGGATCTGAGTAAGGTGCTCAATGCATGCAATGGCTGTTTCCGGGTCGTTTTTTCCTGGTGCGATGCCCCGCAAAGCAATTTCAGCAAGCTTCTGAATACCGAATTCAATGTCGTTTTTTGATTCATGATCGGCACTAATTGTGATGAACTTCAAGACATCTTCCCGTTGGATTTCTTTATTATCAGAAATGAGTGTCAAGAGAGGGGTATCTTCATCTGCATACGCTCCCTGATCTCTGTGGAACTTTACGGCTGCTTCGTGTTTTGCGGCAAATGAAACAAGTTCATCAACCGCGATGTCTTCAATATACCCTTCATGCTTGCTTTTAATTTCCAATCCATGATCAAATGAAGGCTCATCATCTGTTCTTTTTTCTTCAGGTCTTTTTTTATCATCGATCGAGGCAAGTGTTTCTTTCGTGATGTTTGAAATCACGTTTCCAACTTTAATCCACTCAGTCATATGGTGAATCAGGAAAACGAACATGCCCACGCACAAGAAAGCTACAAGGATTGCAAGGCTCGGTACAATGAAGTCGTTGCTTGTCTCATTTTCTCTCACCTGGTTTAGAAGAACGAGAGAATAGATATATCCTCCGACGAAGACGCCAAGTACCCGCTGGATTTTTGAATCGGTATTGAAATTGTGCATGGTTCTTGGCGAAAAATTAGCCAAAAAGGTGGTCAGAACGACAAGGACAGATGAAAAGGTGATGGTTGTCATTGTAAGCAGCGAGGTGGAAGTTGCGCTCAGAATCGTGTGTGAAAGCTCTTTATCAGTTAAAAAAACAGAAGGAACATAGCTGAAATATCCATGTGAAGCGAGAAATCTGTCAGCCCACATGCTGAGGATGGCAAGGATGAAAAAAAATACGGCATAGGCAGCAGGCGTTATCCAGAAGTTGGATTTTATTTTTACAAGGGCAGGTTTGAGCGGCACGGCATTTCCTCCATTAAAATAGATTGATGTAACATTCCGTTCGTGGTATAGTATGAACGGTAAAAAGAATGATAAATTCCGCGCATGTGCGTGCGGGAGAGGTTCTAGCACAACCCTCTATAAAAAACTAAGATCAAACAGCCAAATCTGCTGTTTTTTAGTTGAGGACTTACATGCTGGACACTTCTGAACACTCAGGGTGTCTTTTCTTATGCCGATTTTTAGGAATCCGGGTTGTGAAAGAATGCTCTCTTCTATTATGAGGAGGCAGAATATGATGAAAAATGAAAAAGCGCTTGTTGTCTTCAGCGGAGGACAGGACAGCACGACTTGCCTGTTCTGGGCGAAGAAGCAGTTTAAAGAAGTCGAGGCCGTAACCTTCAATTACAACCAGCGTCATAAACTGGAAATTGATGTGGCCGAACAAATCGCAAAAGAGCTTGATGTGCGCCATCATCTTCTTGATATGTCTCTGTTAAACCAGCTGGCTCCAAACGCCCTTACAAGAGATGATATTGCCATTGAACATAAGGAAGGAGAGCTCCCGTCTACTTTTGTGCCGGGAAGAAACCTTCTCTTTTTAACATTCGCTTCAGTGCTTGCCAAACAAATTGGCGCAAAGCATATTGTGACAGGGGTATGTGAAACGGATTTCAGCGGATATCCCGATTGCCGTGATGTATTTGTAAAGTCATGCAATGTAACAATCAATCTTGCCATGGATGATCAGTTTGTCATTCATACTCCGCTTATGTGGATTGATAAGGCCGAAACATGGAAGCTTGCAGATGAGCTTTCAGCCCTTGAATATGTAAGGGATAAAACACTTACATGCTACAACGGTATTATCGCAGACGGGTGCGGAGAATGTCCAGCCTGCCGCCTCCGCAAAAAAGGGCTTGACGAGTATATCTCAGCTAAAGGGGGAGAGGCTTCATGATCCAGCAAATGTATCCCCAGACACTTCATCCCTATACGTTCGAACTGAACAAAGATATGCAGCTGTCAGCAGCACACTATGTGCCTAAAGAAGAAGCGGGCAAATGCCGCCGCCTTCATGGCCACACGTACTTCATCAATGTGACGGTTGCAGGAGATGAGCTTGATGACTCGGGATTTTTGATAAATTTTGCCCATATCAAACAGCTTGTGCATGACCGGTTTGATCATACGATTTTAAATGAACATGACGTTTTTAATGATGAAGATCCAAATAAATTCCCTACGACAGAAGTGGTAGCGCGAACAATCTGCGAAATGATTCAGCAGCATTTGGACAGTCTTTCCCACAAACCGAAATGTGTCGGTGTATTTGTCCGCGAAACCCCGACAAGCTATGTCATGTATCGGCCAAAGCTGGTGAAAAAAGGATGAAGAAGTTTCCGGTTTTGGAGATCTTCGGTCCGACCATTCAGGGAGAAGGCATGGTCATCGGCCAGAAGACGATGTTTGTCAGAACGGCGGGATGCGATTATTCCTGCAGCTGGTGTGATTCTGCTTTCACATGGGACGGTTCAGCTAAGGATGACATCAGGCAGCTCACAGCAGAAGAGATCTGGAACGAGCTGTATGAACTGGGAGGAGACCTCTTTTCCCATGTTACGATTTCCGGCGGTAACCCGGCTTTGCTCGTTCACTTATCAGAGCTGGTTGACCTGCTGCATGAGAAGGAGATAAAGGTTGCCATCGAAACGCAGGGCAGCCGGCTTCAGCCATGGTTTTCAGAAATTGATGATTTGACCATTTCACCTAAACCTCCAAGCTCGGGAATGAGCACGGATTTCGATAAGCTGAAGGAAATCATCGATTATCTGGTAAAGGAAAACAGACTTAATCATGCGAGTCTTAAAGTGGTCGTCTTTGATGAAGCAGACCTTGAATTCGCTAAAAAAGTGCACATAATGTATCCAGAGCTTCCATTCTATATTCAAGTAGGCAACGATCTTGTTCAGGAAAACAACGACGACAAGCTGATTGGGCATCTGCTGTCCAGATATGAATGGCTGATTGAACGGTCAGCGCAAGAAAAAGAGCTTAACAGCGCCCGTATTCTGCCCCAGCTCCACACGCTCGTATGGGGAAATAAAAGGGGAGTTTAACATAGAAAGGACGTATAAAATGGCTGGAAGATTAGATTCAGAACTGACAGATGTAACTTTGCTCGGAAATCAGGGGACAAACTATTTGTTTGAGTACAGCCCTGAGATCCTTGAGTCATTTGATAATAAGCATGTGAACCGTGATTACTTCGTTAAATTCAACTGCCCGGAATTTACAAGCCTCTGCCCGAAAACAGGTCAGCCTGATTTCGCAACGATTTACATCAGTTATATTCCTGATCAGAAAATGGTAGAGAGCAAATCATTAAAGCTTTATTTGTTCAGCTTCAGAAACCACGGCGATTTCCATGAAGACTGTATGAATATCATCATGAATGATCTGATTGAACTTATGGACCCCCGCTATATTGAAGTCTGGGGCAAGTTTACACCGCGCGGCGGCATTTCCATCGACCCATACACAAACTATGGGAAACCAGGGACAAAGTATGAGAAAATGGCGGAGCACCGCATGATGAACCACGATATGTATCCGGAGAAAATTGATAACCGATAAAAAAAATTACCGAGAAAATTTGCTTTTTATTTTCATACATGGTATGGTTTAAAAGAATTATTTTTGTTCGGTACGCAAGGAAAGACAAAGTTTACAACTTTTCGCCTTTTGTTATCACAAGAGCAAGGATAGTAATACAAAGTATGCTGAAGCATACGAGGAGGCAACAACAATGGAACAAGGTACAGTAAAATGGTTTAACGCAGAAAAAGGTTTCGGATTCATCGAGCGCGAAGGCGGAGAAGACGTATTCGTTCATTTCTCAGCTATTCAAGGCGAAGGTTTCAAAACTCTAGACGAAGGCCAAGCAGTTACTTTTGACGTAGAGCAAGGTCAACGCGGACCTCAAGCAACTAACGTTCAAAAAGCTTAATTGTTAAGCTGACATATAAAAACAGCCTCTTTTTCAAGAGGCTGTTTTTTTTTGCATTTTTATAGGGTAAATAAAAATCCGCCCGTTTTGCGGGCGGGGTACTTGCAGATTTATGGCTTATTTGTCTGGTGGTTTGAAACGGGTGACTTGTTTGCCTTAGGCTTTAAATTTTTCAGCCTGCTTTTAATGTAATCCTTGATCATGTCGCGTTTGCGCTTCAGGCGCTTATCACGGTTTTTCATGCGAATCACCATCCCATGCAGAAGAATTACGTGCACACTTCTATTATAACCCGGATTTGCATCACGCGACATGGCAGACTTGCATTTTTATAAGCGCAATGCCCCGAAAAAACTTGCCGGTTGACCAATCGGCTGTCATGATGTAATATACTACTACAAGCTGCATTGTGCGTAATGATAATTAAGTTTTAACCTTTAAGCTGTAATAGGGAGTTTTACATCGCACCCGGAATGTCATGCCTCCATTTGCAGAGGAAGACAGGAAGGCTGCTGCAAACACCCACTTTGAGAAGTGGTGGTTTAAAACTTTCTTACGTGACTTACGGCAATTGTGGCTTCTGTCTTTACCATTAAAACCAGTTCCTGTTTCAGGAGCTGGTTTTTTGCTGTTCTTAGAGGATTATGCACCCTCAGCAAATCTCCCGAATCAGATGCGGACCATTATTTTTAACGGAATTCACTTCAGAAGAGACTTCAAAAGCCTCCATCTGGTTTTCATCAAAGGGCTTCAAAAACTGGCTTAAATAGGCGGGATCAGAATGCAGCGGGTTAAGCCAGATAGATTCGTCCTCTTCTTTAAGGATCACGGGCATTCTGTCGTGGATTGTGCTCATGAGCCTGTTTGGCTCTGTTGTGATCACAGAGCAAGAGTGGATGACTTTGCCCTCCGGTGACTTCCAGGATTCCCACAGCCCTGCCATCCCGAATGGTGCGCCTGACTTCAGCTTTATCCTCATGGGGAGTTTGTTTCCTTCTGTACGCTTCCATTCATAAAATGAATCTGCAGGGATGAGGCATCTTTTTTTCATAAAGGCATTTCTGAAGCTTGGTTTCTCTGATAGTGTTTCGGCACGTGCGTTGATGGTTTTATAGCCGATTTTTTCATCTTTTGCCCAAGGCGGGATAAGGCCCCACCGCAGGTAGCCCATTCTGTTTTGCTTACCGTCGTTAATAACGGCTGCCACATGCTGCGAGGGGGCAATGTTGTAGCTTAAGGCATATTGATCTTCCTCTATGGCTGCTCCAATCTGAAACCGTTCTACAAGTTCTGCATATTCAGCAAAAAGCGTGTATCTTCCGCACATGGGGGACCGCCTCCTTACATATAAAAAATGATACCGTTATCATTCCCTCTTAGACAATAAGAAAACCGTTATCGTATAATGAAAGAAAGCATGAGCGGGAGGGGATTGCAGATGGTTCACTTGAAAAGAGTACATTATACTGCGGGTAATCAAAATGAGGGGTATCCTTACCATCTTCCCCTCTTTAATGAATCTTTTGAATTATCCTTTGAAGCCCCGGTCACCATTCTTGCTGGAGAGAACGGCACAGGCAAATCCACACTGCTTGAGTCGATTGCCCAGCACGCGGGTCTCATCAGGATTGCTTCTGAGGAGGAACAGGATATGAATGCTGAAATCAGAGCATTCACTAACCACCTTAAGATTACCTGGAGAGCAAAAACGAAAAAAGGATTCTATCTGAAAGCAGATGATTTTCTGACATATGCGCGGAATGTGTCCAGAATGAGAGCTGAAGCAGAGAAAAGGGTTGAAGAAGTGGAGGAGGAATACCGGGGGAAATCCATTCTCGCGCGTCAGCTTGCTGCGTCACCTCACAAAAAAGCGATGGCGGAAATTCAGTCCTTATATGGAAGGGGACTTGATAACAGGTCCCACGGTGAGAGATTTTTATCTTTTTTTCAGTCCAGATTCCGGCCGAATGGCTTTTATCTTCTGGATGAGCCTGAAGGGCCGCTTTCTCCTATGAAACAGCTCAGCTTCATCAGTATGCTGAAGGATATGACGGAGGAGGGGTCTCAGTTTATTATTGCCACGCATTCCCCGATCTTAATGGCGTTCCCCGGGGCCATTCTGTACTCGCTTGATGAGTACCCGGTTTCGAGCGTTTCCTACGATGATTTGGAGCATGTGAAAATGACAAAAGATTTTCTGAACGCACCTGAACGATACCTCAGACATTTATGAGACATTTGTCGAAATAGGCACTAATGATTGCCATTTTTCTAGTTCAAATGCTTTGTTTTTCCCTCATTGCACCTGCAATTCCAGGTTTTTGTCGAATAGTGTTATGTATAATCACTTTTCGAGGAGGAACACAATGAGGAAAAAGCTTATGGGATTAATTGGAGCATCGGTACTTGGCGTCAGTGTTATGTTTCCGCTGAGCGGGGAAGCTGCACTTGGTGACAGAACCCTTTCAGAAGGAATGAGCCATTCAGATGTGAAAGAGCTTCAGGAGCATCTTTTATCTAAGAGTGTTTATCCTTACTTTGAGGAAACAGGCTACTATGGCCCGATTACTAGAGAAGCGGTAAAAGATTTTCAGGAGAAAAGCAGAATCAAAGTGGACGGAATTGCCGGTCCGCAAACGCTGCAGAAAATAAAGGTGCTCCGATACGGCGATATGGGAAAACCGGTTACAGATCTTCAGCTGTTATTGAAAGAATGGGGATTATACTCCGGTATCGTTGACGGCATGTATGGAAACGGAACCAAAAATGCAGTGGCAAGCTTCCAGCAGAAATACGGACTTGCAAGCGATGGAATCGCAGGAATGCAAACTTTTGCAAAACTGAAACAGAGATCAAGCGGTGTTTCCGGAACAGTAAAGGAACTCTCAGTTACAAGTACAGCATATACTGCATCGTGTGAAGGCTGCTCAGGCGTCACTAAGATGGGCGTGGACCTGAACAAATATCCGGAGGCTAAAGTAATCGCAGTTGACCCTAATGTGATACCTATCGGCTCGACAGTCGAAGTTGAAGGCTACGGAAAAGCAATCGCCGCTGATATCGGAGGCGCGATTGACGGAAATAAAATCGATGTATTCATCGCCAGTCAGAGCAGTGCTGTTAACTGGGGAAGAAAAACAGTGAAAATTAGAGTATATCAATAATAATTTTACATAAAAAAATCCGCTGCTTTCAGCGGGTTTTTTCTGTTTTTAACGCGAGTGTCATATAAAGCTCATCTACGTATTCTCCATCTACTTTTAAAGCATTCGCATACTCTCCGTACTGGACAAAACCGAGAGACCGGTACAAGGCGATGGCCCCTTTGTTTTCAGCTCCCACTGCAAGGTCTGCTTTTTCGATAGCAGGATTTTCTCTGATCCGGTCCAAAAGATACGTAAGCAGGCTTTTTCCCGCGCCGTTTCCTCTGGCAGGAGGGGATATGTACATGCTCAGGATCTGTCCTCTGTGTTTCATTTTGTGAAGAGGCTCCTGCTTGAACGCGGTTATGCCTCTCAGCTCCCTGCCTGTAAACGCTCCGGCAATGAACTGAGAGGCGGATGGCATGATTTCCTCCATTAACTCTTCAATTGATTTTTTCTTTTCAAGTTCATAGGCAGAGGCAAAATGAAAGGGCAGCTCCTCCAGTGCCTGCAGACGCAAACGTCTGTATTGTTCAGTGTCTTCCACTGTCAGCAAACGGAAATCCATGGCGGTCACCTCATTTAGTCGTTACAGACTAGTATTGGTTAAAAAGCGGTTCCTCATGAGCTCCAACGTAAAAAACAGCCTGAAAGATTAAACTCTTCCAGGCTGATCTTTTATGTTAAGGAAATGATAACACAAATTTATCCTCGTCCAGCTACAGCACCTAGATCCTCTGTCAGAACAAATCCGTCAAAAAATTCAAACCCGGACTTTTTTGACGGATTCTTATCTGCCTATCGGAGCGGGCCTTGGCGCTTCCGCTTTTGTTCTAAGATAAGAAAGAATACCATTTTTGTCCTGATGTCCAGCTCCAGCGCCTAACTCCTCGGCCAGAAAAGGATCGGCGTAAAAAGCAAATCCGGCTTTTTACGCCGATCCTTTTCTGTCCTTCGGAGCTGAGCAAGGCGCTTCCGCTTTTCCTTAGTGAAGCTGTTCTTTCACGATTTTATAATTTTTATGATTGACGACCGTACGTCTTTCAAGATCCAAATCACGGAAATTCTCCATATACGTCAAGTCTACAATCACTGAATTTTCATTAACTTTCTCTACGATTCCGCGTAAACCGTCTCTGAATTCAATCACATTGCCTACTTTAGCGATTTTCATTTCCTCTCTCCTTCTCTATACAGATCCCCCATTAGGACTATTTAACATTATTTTTACAGGTAAGTAAAGGCTTTCAGACAAAATTGTGCAAGAATTTTGAAAAAACAGGCAGGCAGAATGGATGAATAACGTGTCTGGAACATGTTATAGTAGGATAAAATTAGCAGAGAAAGAGGCGGATCATTTTGGTCTCATCAGGACTTGTCCTAGAAGGAGGAGGCATGCGCGGCGTCTATACCGCTGGCGTGCTTGAATATTTTATGGAAAAAGAATTATATTTTCCTTATGTTATTGGAGTCTCGGCAGGAGCATGCATGGGGGCTTCTTACGTTTCGAGGCAAAAAGGAAGAAACAAAACCGTAAACATCGAATACGTCAGCCACCCTCAGTATCTGTCCCTTGGAAATTATATCAGACATAAGCAGCTGTTTGGGATGGATTTTATATTCGATGAAATTCCAAATAAACTCGTTCCTTTTCATTACGATGCTTTTTTAAAAAGTGATCAGACATTTAAAGTGGGAACGACTGATTGTGTCACAGGAGAAGCTGTCTACTATGAGAAAAATGACGTCGAAATGGATATTCTGACGCTGCTGCGGGCATCCAGCTCTCTTCCGTTTATAGCTCCCATGATTGAGTACAAAGGAAGAAAGCTGCTTGACGGAGGAATTGCCGACTCCATTCCGGTTAAAAAGTCTGAAGAGGACGGAAATGTGAGGAATGTTGTTATCCTTACGAGAAATGCAGATTACCGGAAGAAAAAAAGCAGCATGGAGTGGATGGTCAGAAGGACGTTTAAACAGTACCCGCTCCTTGCAGATGCTATGCTGGCACGCTACAAGCAATACAACAGCACCCTTGACTATATTGAAGAACAAGAGCAAAAGGGGAACGTATTTGTCATCCGGCCATCCCAAAAACTTGAAGTGGACAGAATCGAGCGTAACCCTGTCAAGCTCGAAAGACTTTACAATCAGGGAATTAGGGATGCCGAAAATCAGTTTGAGCAGCTGACGGACTGGCTTAAACCCCATCACGTTCTTGTCTGAACAGTTTCATTGTTTAAACCTCCTTATACCCGGGAAAAGTACAACCATACTACTTATAAAGGTGTTGGTTGAAATGAATGTACTTATAGCTGGAGCAAATGGAACAACAGGAAGACTTCTAATCGAACAAATTGCAAAAGAAGGCGAGCATCGGGCGATTGCCATGGTGCGCGACCCAAAACAGGAGCCGGAGCTTGAAAAGCTAGGTGCCCAAACGGTCGTCGGTGACCTTGAAGGAGACGTTTCCCACGCCATACATCTTGCCGATGCGGTTATTTTTGCAGCGGGCTCAGGGTCAAAAACAGGACCTGATAAAACAATCTCAGTCGATCAGGAAGGAGCCAAAAACCTGATTGATGAAGCAAAAAAACATGGAATCAAACATTTTGTCATGCTTAGTTCAATGGGTACAGACAACCCGGCTGCAGGACCATCAGATATGGAGCAGTATTTCATGGCTAAAGCGATAGCGGATGAGTACCTGCGAGGTTCAGATTTGTCCTATACAATCGTAAGGCCCGGCGCTCTTACTGATGAACGCGGCACAGGCAAAATTGAAGCTGCGGATAAAATTAACCAAACAGAAGGAAGAAGCATTCCAAGAGAAGACGTGGCAGCTGTCCTCATTGCAGCCCTTACAAAAGACGAACTTAAAAATAAGACATTTGAAATCCTCTCAGGGGAAACGGAGATTGATGAAGCTCTGTCAAAAGTCTATTCGTAAAGATGCTGGACAAGCACCCTCCTCCTTAGTAAACTTGCAGTGATAAACGAACAGGAGGAATCAGGTTCTTATGGATAAGCAGCTTGCAAATGAAGTCCTTGACTCGTTAAAAAGCGGGGAAATGAATGAATACCATGTACAAAAGGATTCATTTCTCCTTTTTCGCGAAGTTCTTGTAGAACGGGACGATTTCAAGCATTTCCGCGGCATTGCCCAGCAGGGCGGAAGTGTTGTATACAAATATCTCGAGACCCCAAGAAGCTGAAAAAGCCGTCACGACAGACGGCTTTTTTTTGTTGGTAAGCAAAATTATAAGAATAAAAGGCTTTGGATAACATAACAAATTTATCATCGGCAAGCGAAAGCGCCTAAATCCTCTGTCAGAACAAATCCGTCAAAAAAGGCGGGAACCGGACTTTTCCGCCGGATTCTTATCTGCCTCTCGGATCTTACCAAGGCGCTTCCGCTTTTGTTCATGGCTGCAGCCAAAATCTCTCTTTCCATTCTTCAGCGCTCAAAGATCTGAGCTTCTTAAGTGCGCCTCTTCTCCATGATTTGACACTGGCGGGAGTTGCCTGTTCACTTGCGGCAATTTCACTGATTGTTTTTTCTTTCAGGCAATAGGAAATCATCCAGATCTGCTGATGTTTGGTGAGGATGTCGCAGTTCGCTTTGATCATGTCTTCCATATCCTTCAGGGCAGTGGGGTCTTCTGAGATCAGGGTATGCTCCATCATATCCGGCATGTCCCTGTTTTTATTTTGTTTATTCATTTCATTCAGCATATGGCCTTTAATGCTTTTATAAAGGTACGTTTCAAACGATCCCTTTGAAGGGTCATATGTCTTTGAAGCTTTCCAGATGGCAATCAGGCCAGCCTGGTAAAACTCATCTTGATTTCGGGTGATGCAAAGCTTCTTTAGATTGTGGTAAATCATGCGCTGATATCGTTTTTCGAGCTCTGCAAATGTAACATCGTCCATCGTTCATCCGTTTCTGAAGGGAGCGCTCTCTCAAGTGTATTCCGCGGTATCTTCATCATAGGAAATGGCGGCCGTCCGGTAAAATGCTGATAAGAGTAAAATCATGAGAGTCAAATGCAGAATGTTCGCCGTTTTCTTTAAGGGTTTATGACAAATGGATGAGAAATAATCAGGAATCCTGCCGAAATAGCCGTATTTAGATTCGGAGTGTAATTTCCAGTTTTTTGTCAATGAAGAGCGTGAATAAACCTGTTAGGCTTATATATGTGCTTCACAGAGTAAAATGTTCATCCGGTAAATATGGATGCAATACAACTGGAGGTTTACATCATATGAAAAAATTAGCGTTCTTTACTATAATCTCAGCGATGACTGTTTCTCTATTCGGCTTTGAAAAAGCACAGGCTGCACAAGGCCATAAAGTGCAGCACGGCGATACTCTTTGGCTGATTGGAAAAAAACACGGTGTTTCTGTTAAAGATATTCAGTCTTTAAATCATAAAAGCGGACATTTATTATACGTTGGAGAAGAGCTTCAGATTCCTCAATCAATCTCAGATAAAGAGAAGGATCTGCTTGCACGCATTGTTCATGCTGAAGCAAAAGGTGAACCGTATGCAGGCAAAGTGGCTGTTGCAACTGTTGTTTTAAACCGGGTAGAAGATGAGCGTTTCCCGGATACTGTCACAGATGTTATCTATCAGAAGGTGTCAGGCATTTATGCTTTCTCACCTGTAGAAAACGGTGCAATCAATGAGCCTGCAGATGAAGAATCAAAAGAAGCTGTCCAGGAAGCGCTGGCTTATCAGGGAATGGACAATGAAGCTGTCTACTTCTACAACCCTGTTACGGCCGAAAGTGACTGGATCCGTTCAAGAGAAATTACGCTTACAATTGGTGATCACGTCTTTGCAAAATAAATTTTCGCCACTCCTTTCCTAATCGGAAAGGAGTTTTTTTGCGCATTCGAATAAATCCTGCCGGGGGAGGAAATATAAGGGAAAGTATGAGCATGAAACGTGGTGAGACAAATGAACGAGATGATGAAGGAAAACGGAAAACCGAAACAATCGATGGCTGAACTGATCACCTGCTTTAAATCGTCATCTGATTTTGTTCAATTTGAGCACGATGCAAAAGAGCTGAAATTCTGGATTTCCTATATTAGGACAGTAGTAGATCCAACGCTTTTGCATGAAAGCATATTAGGCCCGCTGCTTAAGGAAAAATGGACGAGTCTGCAGCAGATCAAAGAGATTTTGCCGATAGAAGAAATCATTATAACGATCGATACAGATGTTATATCAGAAAAACTGCTTGAAGGGTATGTCATTATTTCCATGACAGAATACGGCACGCCCTGTGTTCTTCTCAGATCAACCCTGAATAAAGCAAGGGATATTTCTCTCCCTGAAGTCGAGTTCAGCGTAGTAGGGCCGAAGGAAGCCTTTGTCGAGGCACTTGAGTTTAATATAAATCTTATCCGCAAACGGATACAGGTGCCGCAGCTGCGTGTCAAAGAACTTCAAATAGGCGACTTGTCAAAAACCAAAACAGCGGTTCTTTATATTGATAACATTGCAGATGAAGAAAACGTCAACACGGTCATACAAAGACTGAAAAACATTCATTATGACCAGATTGGCGACAGCGGATATGTGGCGCAGTTCATTTCAGATAATCATAACTCGCCGTTTCCCCAGGTTCTTGATTCTGAAAGGCCTGACCGGGTTGCAGCCGTACTCGCTGAAGGGAAGGTAGCTGTAGTTGTCGACGGATCTCCTCAGGTTCTGATCGGACCGACGACACTTATAGAATTTTTCTCATCCTTTGAAGACTATTATTTAAACTGGGTTCTTTCATCCTTCTTCAGGCTCATAAGGGTTTTTGCGGTAGCCTTCTCGATTTTGGTGACACCGGTGTATGTTGCAACCCTGACGTTTCATTATGAGCTGATCCCGAAAGATTTGCTCAGCACTCTTGTAACCTCCAGGAGAGAGATTCCGCTGCCTCCTATATTGGAAGCTCTCTTTCTCGAGCTGACAATTGAACTACTGAGGGAAGCAGGAGCAAGGCTTCCTACGAAAGTCGGCCAGACAATCGGCATCGTGGGCGGGATCGTGATCGGGACGGCTTCTGTTGAAGCGGGTCTGACAAGTAATGTCCTGCTTATAATCGTTGCCCTGGCTGCACTGGCTTCTTTCACAACACCTGTTTATAAAATGGGCAATACGATCCGGCTTCTCAGGTTTCCGTTTTTACTTTTTGCTCAGATATACGGCCTTTTGGGCATCGTATTGTGCTTTTGTTTTCTGGCGGCCCATCTTCTCAGGCTTACATCGCTCGGCCGCCCGTTCCTGGTGCCGATTTTCCCTGCAAGAGCAAGGGATTTGAAGGATGCAATCATCAGGTTCCCATTTTCAACATTAAGCAAAAGACCGCTTGCTCTAAGAACAAAAAAACCCGACAAATTTTCATCTGAACAGGCGAAACAGAAACACGACATAGACGAGTAGACTGCTCAAAGGAGGTGTCCCGGACTTGAAAAAAATTGCCGAACGCTATCAGGTTTCGCCTTATATGGCATTTTACCTGATACATGCCCTGCAATTCGGTGTAGGTGTACTCGGGTTTCAGCGCTTCGTTTCTCTTGATTCCGGGCACGACGCATGGATTGCTGTCCTCGCATCGGGATTTGCCGTCCATATCGCCGTCTTCTTCATTTTTCAGATCTTAAAGGATCAAGAAGGCAATATTCTTGATGTGCAGAAAAAACTTTTTGGGAAATGGATTGGAAATGCTCTCAATGCGTTGGTAATCATTTACTTTACCTGTCTTGCCACTAATGTACTGAGAACCTTTATTGAAGTCATCCAGGTGTGGATGTTTCCTGATTTAAATGTCTGGCTCTACAGCTTCCTCTTTCTCGTCCTTGCTTATTACATATTAAACGGCGGATTCAGGGTGGTGGCCGGCATCGCATTTTTTGGAGTCGTTCTTCCGAGTTATTTAATTTTGACTTATCTATTCACACTGAAATTTGCAAATTTTAACAATTTGATGCCCGTATTTGAGCATTCACTAACGGATCTTTTAAAAAGTACGAAAAACATGTCTCTTACTGTTATTGGATTTGAAGCACTGTTCATGTACTATCCATTTATAAAAAACCCGGAAAAATCAAAAAAGTGGGCCCATGCCGGTGTAGCTGTCACGACACTTCTTTATTTAATCATCATGCTGTTCAGCATCATCTACTTCAGCCAAGAGCAGCTGCAGAAAAATGTGTGGGCAACTCTTACAATATGGAAAATAGTTGAAATGCCTTTTGTAGAGAGATTTGAGTATATTGGCATTGCCAATTGGAATCTCGTTATTCTGCCAAATGTCTGTCTCACGCTCTGGTGCGCAAGCAGGGGAATGAAGCAGCTGATAAAAATCAAGCAAAAATACACCATCTTGATCGTTCTTGCAGTCAGCTATGCCGGGATCAACTTCATGAACAGCCGTGAGCAGATCAATATGCTGAATTCATTTCTGGGGGAAGTCGGGTTTTACGTTTTTGTAGCCTATATTCCAATGCTTTATTTATGCACTCTTATATACAGGAAACTAAAAAAAGGGGGAAAAAAAAGTGAAAAAGCGTAAATGGCTGATAGTCCTTATTCCGCTGTTTCTTACAGGCTGTCTTGAAAAAGAAATTCTTGATGATGTGAACATTATTACAGTTGTCGGGTATGACATGGAGAGCTCAGACATGATGAAGGGCACAGTCATTATTCCTGTTTACACACAGGATGCCCCCGTCGAAAGCGAGATTATTGAGGATACGTCCTCTACAGAAGTGAGCAAAGATATTCTGACCCATCTCCAGCGGAAATCATCTGATCCGCTTGTGCTCGGAAAAATTTCTGTCGTCATTTACTCAGAAGAGGTTGCGAAAAAGGGAATTACAAATCTTGTAGATACGCTTCAAAGGGACGCAAGCGTAGGATCCAGAGTGTATCTCACCGTGGGCAGGGAGAATGCAAATGAAATCATGAAGTCGCAGTTTGGAAACAGAGGAGCGGCCCCTTATATTTCAAATTTGATCAAACATAACATTGAAAACCGGGATGTTCCTAAGACAAATCTTCATATTTTCCTGTATGACCTGTATTCAAGCGACTCAGATCCGTACTTGCCGATTCTAAAGAAAAACGAGGCTGATTCAGTTGAAATTGATGGACTTGCCCTGTTTAAAGACGACAAAATGATCGGTGAAATTCCTAATGAAAAACTGTTTTTCTTTAAATTGATTGCTGATAAATTTACAGAGGGATCCTATGCCTTGAAACTTCCTGACAAAAACCAGGTAGCCATAAAAACGATTTCTTCAGACAGAAAAGTAAGGCTTGATAAAGGTGACCCTTCAAAGATTACGATAGAGGTGAAAATTAACGGTTTTGTCCAGCAGTATACCGGCAAAATGATTACGCCAAAAATTAAAAACGAGATGGAAAAAGCGTTCGAGAAGGTTGTTGCCAAAGAATCACTGGAGCTTATTGAACAATTTAAGGAGCAGAAAGTCGATCCGTTAGGACTGCACGATATTATCAAAAGCAAAGTTAGAGGATTTACTCAAAAAGACTGGAAAGAGACCTACCCTGAGCTTTCCGTGAAAATTAAGCCGTCTGTCACCATCACAGAAACAGGCGTGATCGAATAAGCGCCCTAAATATTAAAATAATTTCATGCCTTGTCTCATATCCTGTTAGCAGGGGGGAGCAGCATGAATTCTTTTTTTAAAGGAACATTGTTATTAATCGTCGCAGCCTTTTTCAGTGAATGCATCGAATTCTTCGTCAATATGATTCTTGCGAGGGAGCTTGGAGAAGAGGGCATGGGAAGGTATATGTCCATTTTGCCTGTTATCTTTTTGGTGATTGTTCTGGCAAGTCTTGAGCTTCCCATTTCAATTTCAAAATACATAGCAGAAAATAAGAAAGTCCTTCACTACAGCATGCTGCAGCATGCCCTGAAAATGACGGCTGCCGTCACATTCACTGTTTTGGCAGGGACTTATATCCTTTTTACGGCCACACCGCTGCTGGATGGCTTTCATCCCGCAGTCAAATGGCTGTTTATCGGGCTCATCCCGATTGCCTCATTTTCATCCATTGCCCGCGGATACTTTATGGGTGTGCAGCAGATGGGGAAGATCGCGGTGTCCAATTTCCTGAGAAAAGCCGTCCAATTCACCGTACTGCTTTGCGTTTTCTCTGTATTTAACTTTAGCCAGCAGGCGCTTCTAATTGCTCTGTGTGCCTTTATAGGCAGCGAACTGATTGTTTTTCTCTACCTGACAAGCATGTTCATGATTCACATGCACGCACTCAGGCGGGGGAGCTTTACTCCAATTACAGGAACAGAAGCCCGGAAAAAACTGCTTTCTGTCTCCCTGCCGACAACCGGACTGAGAATTTTTCATGCGATAACAAATGCCATCCAGCCTTTTCTGATCCAGACAGCCCTTGTGGCCGCCGGATTCGGGGCAGCCGCCGCAACAGAGCATTTCGGCATGCTGACAGGCGTTGCTATGTCCATTGGTTTTTTCCCTGCATTTATCGCTCACTCTCTCATGATCATGCTTATACCGACTGTATCGGATGCTTATGCTCAAAAGGATATAAAAACATTGCGCAATCTTCTGCAGCAGTCCATGTCCTTTACTATGCTTTACGGGGTTCCGGCGGTTTTCATTATTTACTTGTTTGCTGAGCCTCTGACAAGTCTTTTCTTTTCATCTGATCAGGCAGCCTTTTATTTGAAACTGCTCTGGCCGTATTTTCTGTTTCACTTCTTCGTCATCCCCATGCAGGCTTATTTAATAGGCCTCGGGCTTGTAAAAGATGCTTTTTATCATACGCTTTGGTCGCATATCGTTTCGTTTGCGATGATGTTTTTCCTCGGTTCGAGAGAGTCGCTTCACATGACCGGCATTATACTTGGCATGAACACGGGCATTGTGCTCCTGACGTTTATGCACTATTTAACAATCTGCCAGAAAATAGGTATTACCGTGTGGCTGACAAAAAGAAGAGACAATGTTTACCGATGATTCAAAATAAACTTTCTAGTCTGCAAATAACGGAGCGGGTTGAAAAAGTCCTGTGTCCAACGTAAAATACAGAAATAACTTCATACGTTTTCCTTATATAATCATGGAGATATGGTCCATAAGTTTCTACCTGGCAGCCTTAAAGTGCCGGACTATAGGGAAAGTACGAACGTATCGTCCAGTTTCAGAGGCCATTGTTCAAGCTTTCTTTGTAGAGAGATGAACTGCGGTCTCTTTTTTTTCGGCAGTAAAGAGGTCAGACATCCGACCGCCAAAATGATTTACTAAGGAAAACGGCTGTTGATTACGAAAAATGGGGGCATACAACTTGAGCATTTTATATGGAATACTATCACTTGCAGGCATTCTGTTTCTTGGCTGGCTCCTCAGCAGCAGCCGCAAAAGCATTAACTGGAAAACAATCGGCGTCGGACTATTGCTGCAGACTGTTTTTATCCTGTTTGTCCTTAAAGTAGAAGCAGGGGCCTTTATCCTTGAAAAAACAGCTTTAGGCGTTCAGAAAATGATTGATTTCAGCTCTGAGGGAATTCAATTTGTATTCGGGGGATTTTACGGGGAAGAAACGAACATTACGTTTGTTTTTGCCATTAATGTTCTCGCGGTCATCATTTTTATTTCTGCACTTATATCGGCTCTTTATTATATGAGAATTATTCCTTTTGTCGTAAGAATCATCGGCCTTTCAATCGGCAGACTGCTTGGGACAACAAAGGTTGAGACGTTCAGCGCTGTAGGCAATTCATTTCTTGGCCTTGTCGAAGCACCGCTTCTTGTCCGTCCTTACTTGAAGGATCTGACCCGTTCGGAGCTGTTTGCAGTCATGGTAGGCGGAACCGCATCGGCCAGCGGAGCCATCCTTGTCGGTTATTCGTTGATGGGCATTGAGATGAAGTATTTGCTGATTTCGGTTTTCAGCGTACCGTTTGTTTCTTTGATTACAGCCAAACTTCTTGAACCTGAGACAGAAGTTTCAAAAACAAATGACAATGTGATGATGGAAAAAACGAAGCATGCCAACGTGTTTGAGGCCATTGCAGAAGGTGCAGTGAGCGGGGTGTCGCTCGCACTTAATATCGGGGGACTGCTGATTGCTTTTATCAGTATTCTTGCCCTTGTCAACGGGGGACTTGGACTTCTTGGAACGGATCTGTCCGAAATTTTCGGGTACGTATTTTATCCGCTTGCCCTGATGATAGGCGTTCCATTTGATGATGCCTTTAAAGCGGCTTCCATTATTGGAACAAAGCTGTCAGTCAATGAATTTGTTGCCTTCATGGATTTAAGCAAGTCGATGGATGAGCTTTCTCCTAAAACAACGGCCATCCTGTCAATTGCGCTATGCAACTTTGCCAATCTTTCCTCAATTGGACAGCTGATTGTCGGACTGGGCTCGCTCGAACCGTCAAAACGCCCGCTCGTTTCAAAGCTCGGATTCAAGGCAATTATCGGCGGGACCCTCGCAAGCTTCATTACAGCTGCGTTTGTGGGCATGTTCATGTAAAAAATGAATAGGACAATTTCTAAAGAGGAAAAAGACGCGTAAAGTTAGGGAGAAGAAATTCCAGGCGGGAGGTTTTAATATGGGAATCAGAACCATTAAAATTTCAGCGCTGTACCTGGCTGCCGGGCTTTTCCTCGGTTTGTACATGTCTATGGCCCATGACTATGTGCTTGCGCCGGTTCATGCACACGTGAATCTTCTCGGTTGGACGACTCTGACCATTGCGGGTATTCTGTATTATTTATTTCCTGAGCTAACGGATCATTTTCTGGCAAAAGCACATTTTTGGCTGCATAACATCGGCCTGCCTTGTATGATGATTGGCCTTGTGTTTGCTGTATCAGGAAACAGCAGCCTTCTTTTCCTGACCATTGCCGGCTCCTTTGCAGTTGTCGCGGGTTTGTTATTCTTTGTATGGAATGTGCTGGTCAATTTAAAGTAGCATGGAAAAAGACTCGGACAAAACATAGAACAGGTTGAAATCTGTGAAACAAAAAAGCGTTTATCTTATGCTATTTGACCACCAACTGGAGATTATAGCTTAGGATAGACCATGTACCTTGTGCCATTTGAAGACTGGCTGGAGATTATAGCGTACAAAAGCACGAGATGTTATTTGAATGCCGGCTCGAGTTTATACCGTATGATAACGCGTGTATCTTATGCTATTTTTATAACGGCCGATGATTATACCGTACAAAGCAGGCCAATCGTACGCTATTGAGATCTGGTATCAGATGATAAAATCATCTTGCATAAATAAACAAAATGAAATCAAAAAAGGATGAATTTGACTAGTCTAATCAAATTCACCTTTTTTTTTCTGTCACAGCCACTTTTAGAGTTCAGCTTTTGTATGTGAATTCCTGAAGCTTGCCTGATCCGCTGCATGAACGGCATGTCCGGGATAAGGGAAGAACGGAATTTATCTTCACCTTGCCTGACCCGCTGCAGCTTCTGCAAATAACAACTAATGCCATCAAGCGTTCACCTCGCCAAGAAAATAGATAGAAACCACTATCTATTTTGGGACTCATGAAGAGGGTTTATACATTTTTAAATGAAAAAGACAGCCATTCTTCCCGCAGCATGCCCATCTTAATGGCATCATAATAAACGCCATTGTAAAATCGGCACTTTCTGATCCTGCCTTCTTCCCGCATGCCTGTTTTTTCTGCAACCCTGATTATCCTTGTATTGCCCGACCAGGTGGATAAGCCGATCCTGATGAGCTTGTATTTTTCAAATAAATGCCGGATCCAGAGCTTTAAGGCCTCTGTGCCTGCTCCCTTGTGCCAGTTGGACGGCTCGTAAATGACAATCCCCACCTCAAGCCAGTTAGAAGGCTGGTGCTCCCAGTAGTATGTCACCATTCCAATAAGGCGTCCGTTTGCTTCAATATACATTTTATTTGAATACAAATCTTTTGCTTCTCTTTTTTTCTCCTTTTCAAAATCTCTTCTTGTCATAAAGCCGACAGGGAAATAGGGAGCATCCCATTTCTTCCACTCCGGATCTTTTTCACCGTATATAAACTCCCATAATATAGGGATATCATCATGGTTCAGCCTTCTGAGAAGGACATTTTCCCCTTGAATCATACCATTATCCCACCTCCTTACTTCCTTTTTTCTCCATGTTTTAATGGAATCCTTTTCCAAAGTGGATTTTTTTTAAAAAAAAGGCCGGTTACCCTAACAATTTGTATGAATGGATTTTCGGTGGAAACACGACCTAAATGATAATTATTATTAAAAAGAAATTATAATAATTTTTAGTTGAGTTTCGGTGACATTTTGTTATAATAAAACATACACTAGTTGAAATCTTTATTTATTGGCGGATACTGCTGCTCAGAGGGCAGCATTTGTGTTTTATACAAGAGAATGATGATGATTATGATTCTCAATTAAGGAGGCTTACAATGAGCTTAAATGAAAATGCGCTCGCACATGGCTGGAAATCAATGATTGATAGAATAAAAGAATACGGCGAACTTATAGCAGCACTTCTATCGGGATTGCTGATCCTTTGTGGATGGCTTCTGCAGACACAGCAGGGAGATACCCCTTTTACGGCTGCCCTGTTCATATCGGCATTCATTATAGGAGGATATGCTAAAGCCAAAGAAGGCATTGAAGAAACGATTGAAGACCGCAAGATTAATGTTGAACTCCTCATGGTTTTTGCAGCCATCGGTTCAGCCGTTATCGGTTATTGGGTAGAGGGAGCGATTTTAATTTTCATCTTCGCGCTGAGCGGAGCTCTCGAAACGTTTACAATGAATAAAAGTGAAAGAGAGCTATCTGCCCTTATGGAGCTTCAGCCTGAAGAAGCGTCACTGCTCAAAGACGGCAGAGAAATAAGAGTTCATGTATCAGAACTCAAAGTGGGAGACAGAATTGTTGTCAGACCCGGTGAGCGGATAGCAACAGACGGGGAAGTGGTCTCAGGAACAACAAGCATCGATCAGGCAGCGATAACTGGAGAATCCATTCCTGTCGAGAAAAAGACGGAGGATACCGTCTATGCAGGAACCGTGAACTTGAGCGGTTCCATCACAGTTGCTGTTACAAAAAACAGCGATGAAACGCTTTTTAAGAAAATTATTGAGCTTGTGCAATCCGCACAGTCTGAAAAGTCACCATCCCAGCTTTTTATTGAACGATTTGAAGGAACGTATGTAAAAGGGGTTCTTGCAGCAGTTGCCCTCATGATGTTTGTGCCCCACTACCTGCTTGACTGGAGCTTCAGCGAAAGCTTTTACCGCGCCATGGTCCTGATGGTTGTTGCGTCACCATGTGCACTTGTTGCATCCATTACACCGGCAACACTGTCTGCCATTTCCAATGGAGCCAGAAACGGACTTCTCTTCAAAGGAGGCGTTCACTTAGAGCGCCTGAGCAAACTGAAGGTCATCGCTTTTGATAAGACAGGGACTTTGACGAAGGGAGAACCGCAAGTAACAGATGTGCTGATCCTTGAAGAGCTGAATGAGGCAGATGTTCTGTCTGCCGCAGCCTCTATTGAAAAGCAGTCGAATCATCCCCTGGCAAAAGCGATTGTCAAGCATGTTGAAAAAGAATATCCTCATGTGGTGACTGGAATGGCCGAAGTTCAGGAGCAATCGGGCTTTGGTGTGAGCGCTATATGGAAAGGTGATAAATGGAGTATTGGAAAGCCGGATCAGAATGAACCGCAAAATCCGCTGACTGAATTCGGACTGAAAAAGGCACAGGAAGGGAAAACGGTCGTTTATGTAAAAAAAGAGCAGACTCTTGCAGCTGTTCTTTGTCTTCAGGATGGCTTAAGACATGACGCTGTGTTGGCTATAAAGGAACTAAAAGAAGCAGGAATCCATACGGTTATGCTTACAGGAGATAATGAATCTACGGCAAAATCAATTGCAGAAGCTGCAAATGTGGATCAGTATGTGGCGGAATGTCTGCCTGATGATAAGGTGAACGAAGTGAAAAACCTCGGAAAAACATACGGACAGACCGCCATGATCGGCGACGGGATTAATGATGCCCCTGCTCTTGCCGCTGCCAATGTCGGCATTGCAATGGGGGAAGGAACGGATGTGGCTCTTGAAACAGCAGATGTTGTTCTGATGAAAAATGACCTGACAAAGCTGAAAAAAGCGATTGAGCTTTCAAAAAAAATGGACCGGATCGTAAAGCAGAACATTGTCTTCTCCATGTCTGTCATCGCCCTGCTTATTTGTTCAAACTTCCTTCAAATCCTTGATTTGCCCCTTGGCGTCATAGGACATGAAGGCAGCACGATCCTGGTTATATTAAATGGACTTCGCCTTCTGAAGGCATGAAAAAACGGACGAAATGATTTCGTCCGTTTTTTTGTTGTTCAGGAAATTATAAAGAATAAAAGGCTGTGGATAACATAACAAAGTTATCATCGGCCAGCTCCAGCGCCTAGATCCTCTGTCAGAACAAATCCGTCAAAAAAGTCAAACCCGGACTTTTCCGCCGGATTCTTATCTGCCTATCGGAGCGGGTCTTGGCGCTTGCGCTTTTGTTCCGACCAACTACTGTTCTCCGGCCGGTTCTTCATCCGGCCGTCTGCTTACAATGACGTAAGCGGATGAAATGCAGATAAAGCCAAGAATCCAGCCAATGAGCGAGCTGTAATAAAACCAATCTGTTAATTGAATAAAGATAAATGGCGAAGCAAAACCGGCAAGGCATAAAAGTAGGACTATTCTGCGTTTCATCCATTTCAGCAATGCGAACATCTCCTTAACTGGGTAAGAACAGACTCCACCATTCATTATACATAAAATCATATGCTGTGAAAAATGTGTATCGCCATTTGGACGGTCTAACCCTTATAGAAAGAAAAATCCGAGTGAAATGATGACACCGCTGATAAGAAGCACAAAAACGCAGTAGCCCATAATGTCTTTTGCTTTTAAACCTGCTATGGCAAGGGCAGGAAGCGCCCAGAATGGCTGAATCATATTCGTCCATGCATCACCCCAGGCAACGGCCATCGCGGTCTTTGGCATCGATACATCGAGTGTTTTGGCAGCTTCAATCATAACAGGTGCCTGAACCGCCCATTGTCCGCCGCCTGATGGAACAAAGATATTGACAAGTCCGGCGCTCCAGAAGGCAAGGACCGGGAACGTCTGCTGATTTGAAATGGAGACGAAGCCTTCTGAAATGACCGCAGCGAGTCCGGATGTGACCATCATCCCCATTATGCCTGCATAAAACGGAAACTGAATGATGATTCCAGAAGTGCCTTTAATCGCTTCTGCCACAGCATTCAGGAAATTCCTCGGAGTACCGTGGAACAAGATGCCTAAAAATAAAAACATGAAATTTACTACATCCAGGTTCAGCAGAAATCCATTCTTCATAAAATAAGAAATAAGGTAGATCAGGCCCATTATGCCAATGACCATTGAGATGATTTTGCTGTTTTCAGCCTTTTCAGCCGGAGTGTGAGACGCAAACTCGAGCGAAGCAGCTTCAGCGCCTGTCTCATTCAAAAGAGCAGGATCAATTGATATCGTCTCCTCTTTTACCGGCATCATCATTCTGTTAACAAGCGGAAGCGCGATAAACAACACTGCAACAATGATTAGGTTGAATGGGGCAAAAATGGTTTCGGATGTCGGAATCAGCCCAATCAGATCCTGTGCAAAATGGCCTTCTGTTGCAATCGTCAGCGGAACTGAACCTGATATTCCCCCATGCCAAATAACAAATCCGCTGTATGCGCTCGCTATCAGCAGACGATAGTCAACATTTGTTACTTTTTTCGCAAGTTCCTTTGCAAAAAGTGCTCCGATGACAAGTCCGAAACCCCAGTTGATAAAGCTCGCGATCATAGAGACCGCCGTTACATAAACGATCGCCTGACCGGGTGTTTTTGCAGCGGAAGCCATTGCGCTGAGCCCCTTTTTAAAAAGCGGGCTGCTTGCAAGTACATGCCCTGTTACAAGAACGAGTACCATCTGCATCGCAAAACTGAGCAGGCCCCAAAATCCGCCTCCCCAGAATTCCACCATTTGAAGAGGGGTGGACGGCGTAAAGATAAGACCAAGGATGAAAACGGCAAGAGTTAGAATAATGACGAATAAATACGGGTCGGGCAAATAGCGCTGCATTAGCCTGTTCGACAGTGAAATGACTGCTTTCATTTGTTTCCCTCCAATTTTTGTACTTGTGTGCACTAAAATGTATTCGCTTTCAATGCGGAATCTCCTTTTTTACACCAGATTCTATGATGAGATGTTAATGACATGATAAACTAGTTAAGGGGTATATGAGTCGGCACCAAAAAAAATGTTATATTTACACAATCTAGTAAATAGTGTAATATTACACTATCAATCACGGGTTGTTGCAATAATTGCGAATGTTAAAAGGAAGGGGCATGAAAGATGAACAGACTTATCCCGCTCGGCTACGCAGCTTCAATTGTATTTATCCTCTCAGGCATCATCTTTTTCTTTGCATCAAACTGGGGAGGCTTTGAGCGAACGGAAAAGACCGCCCTTGCAGCAGGTATTATGATTCTGTTTTATGGAGGAAGCTTTCTTTTTGGAAAATGGATGAAGAGGCCGGAGTTGACTAGATGGCTGCTGGTTGGCGGGGCAGTGTCCTTTGGGGCTGCCGTCGCTCTGATCGGGCAGATTTACAATTCACATGCAGACAGTTATCTCCTGTTTGTCATATGGCTGATTCCATCCCTGCTGCTTGCTGTTATTACCCGCTATCAGCCTTTTGCCATATTATCCTACGTGCTGTTTATGCTTTCGTACTGGTTTTATCTCTATCCGTCAAGCATCTTTCTTTACCGGACGGAATTCGAGCAGCTCCTCATCTATCTTGGAATCGTGCTGTTAAATGGAGTGGTCTTTTTTCTTGCGAGGTCACTGGGGCTGAAGGTGCTTGAATATTGTGCGTTTGCTGTCGTTCACCTCTTTTTGATCATCATGTCGTTTTACTATGTGTTTGAAACCTACAGCCTCTGGATGAATGGCTTGTTCCTTGCCGTTCTTCTGTTCAGCTATTTTTCATTCATGAAAAAAGCGGGGCATCAGGCCCTGACGTTTATTGGCTTCACGATGGCGGGCATCTATGTTCTATCAAAATATATTGAGATGAGCATACGTCTGTCAGATCAGCTTGGAGGACTCAGCTTTTACTTTTTCTCCATCCTGCTGGCTCTTATCTTTTTGGGTGCCGGAATTTTTGCAGCAGTCAAAGCATCTAAACAGGCATCAAGTGATTCGGCAGCGTTTAAAGTGTCTAAAAATATTCTGATTGTGATTATCACGTTCACATCTTCCATTTTGCTGTCATCAAGCTTGGCCGGCCTGCTTTATCTGATATTTGAGTCCTCATATGCTTTGGCAATCGTGAGTATGGTGTTTCTGATTTTGGCTGCAGTCCTGAAAACAGTAAATCCTGCAGCAAGGTATACGCTTTTCATTACAGGATTTTTATCAGCTCTTGGGGTCATCACCATCATGGATACAGCGGCTGTTTATCTTTTTCTAATAGCGGGAGCAGTCATCCTCCTGATTGAAAGAGAAGGTTTCCTTCAATTTCTCTCTTATTCATTCGTGCTCGTTTTATTGCTTAACCTGTTTTCCGTGCATTTTGAGTGGACTGATCATTTCAGAGTGATTCTTGCAGCCATGTCACTCATTCAATTTGCCCTTTTGCTGGTTCCGTTCAAGCCTCTGCGAAAGCTTGACAGTGTATTTCTGACATATGGTTTTCTGCTGTTGTATCCTGCAGCGTTCTGGGGTGCGGACTGGCGGGAAACACTTGTCTATCAGATTTTGTATTTTGGACTGAATCTTGCAGCACTGGTCATTTATCAGCAAAAGGAGGAAGTGTTTAAGAGAAATGCAGCCTGGGTGTTTTTTATTCTGTTTTTAACAGGCTTATATTATGACTTTGCCTGGAAGCTGCTGCATAAATCGGTCACGTTCCTGATTATTGGCGTGGTGCTGTTTGCAGCTGCCCGTTACTTTGACCGGGAAAATAGAGCAGGGGAATCTGCCTTTTCAAAAAAGAGATGGGCGATGATTGCAGCTGTTGTTCTTCTGCAGCTGGGATTCACGGGTTATCAGTCTATTGCCAATGAGACTGCTTTAAAAGAAGGAACGTCTGTCATTCTTCAGCTCGAACCGCTGGATCCGAGATCTGTGCTGCAGGGAGATTATGTACAGCTTAGATATGAAGCCGGCCGTTTTGAAGCAGATGAAACCATCAAAAGCGGCACGGTTGTCACTGTTAAAGTGAAGAAGGACAGTACCGGGGTTTTCAGACAGGAAGGAGAGCCTGTCATTGGAAGGGCGGCCGACATGGGAGAGCCTGAACAGGACACCGTCTATCTCACCGGGAAATACAATGGCTATGACAGTGTGCATTTCGGCATTGAATCGTTTTTTGTGGAAGAAGGTACCGGGCTTGAGCTTGAACGCTCGGCGAAGTATGCAAAAGTCATTGTATCCCGCGCAGGAAATGCTTTATTGACGGATGTTAAAAAGGATCTCTCTTCATTAAAATAGAAACATCCATCCAGGCTGCCTGGATGGATGTTTTCTGTTTCTCATTAAGGAAATGATAAAGAGTAAAAGGTTGAGGATAATAGTACAAAGTTATCCTCGGCAAGCGGAAGCGCCTAGATCCTCTGTCAGAACAAATCTGTCAAAAAAGTCAAGCCCGGACTTTTCTGACAGATTCTTATCTGCCTATCGGATCTGACCAAGGCGCTTCCGCTTTTGAGATGTTAATTCGTTTCGTTGGCCAGTTTCACAAGCATGTGTGCAAGGTAATGTCTTTCTTCATCATTTCCGACTTTCCAAAGCTGATGGAGAAGATATTCTTCGCTGTTTTTAGGTTCTACGTTATTGGCAAGGTAACCGGCTACTTTTTCAGCGCCTTTGGCCAGCATCTCATCACTCAGTCCGAGGCGTTTCCCGGCTTCAACTTTATCCCCTAAGTACGATTTAAACTCTTCAAAGTCTCTCAGGATCGCGTCCATTTTTTCATTGTTCATAGAATCCAGCTTGTTCTCAATCTTTTCAGTTTGAATTGAATCGTCTTTTACTTGATGATTTGACATGTTTCTTGCACCTCCTGGTTAAGTTACTTGTTACATTCCCTGATCTCAGAGAGGTAAACCTTGGGAATGTGCAAAAGTGCGGAAGATTTCTTATTTATAGGATTAATCATAGGTTCTTCCTTTCCAGGTATAGCCGGTTTTTTTAATAGAAGCAAACATGGACGCATAAAGGAGCAGCAGGAAGGCTGCTGCCGAAAACGGAATGGCAGGGGACAAAGCCAGTGTCTGCCTGCTGCGCAAGTCGATGTATGCTTTTTGGAGTACGATAAGCAGGTAGGGGACAAAAAGATGCAGGTTCATTTTCCCCTGAATCAGTTCTGTAATTCCATAGAGTGCTAGAAAAAAAGGAAACAGGTAGACTGCTCCGTAAAACAGCGAAAAGAGTATGACAATCACAATCGATCGCCCAAACCCCGGAAAAATGTTTTTTTTGAATCCTTCCCAAACAGCTTTATTGCTGTCATACATATAACAGGTGACATATTCCGTGACATTCGCAAGGACTGCGCGATATCCGTTTTGTTTCGTGATTTTTGCAAGAACCACATCATCTACTATGGCGTCTTTAACCGCCTGATGTCCTCCAAACTTGAGGTATGCGTTTTTTTCAAACATGATAAAGGCACCGTGTGCAGCGGATGCAGCTGCCATAGACGTGTGATTGGCAAGGTAAAGCGGAAGATGAAAATAGATTAAGAGATGCTGCATGGGCACAAGCCATTTTTCGAGAATCGTTTTGACCGGAAAGCGGGGAAAACCGGAAAGCATGGATGCTTTTTTTTGTTTCATTAAGGCGAGTGAACTTTCGATCGTATGTTTATGAACGCGTACATCTGCATCAAGAAATAAATAATAGTCGCCTGATGCCATTTTGCTCAGCTGGTGACAGGCAAATACTTTGCCTGCCCATCCATCAGGCAGGTCTGAACCTGTCACAATCCTAAACCGGCTGTCATTCTTGGTAGCATCCGTCAACACTTCTTTTGTCCGGTCAGTCGACTGATCATCGAGCATGATGATTTCAAGGTTTGGATAGGACAGGCCCTTAAGTGATGCGGCGAGATCTCCTGCATTTTTTTCCTCATTCCGGAGGGGAATTAAGATTGAGACTAAAGGTGTGGCGCCGGTCGACCCTTTTTTTAAAGACGGCATGAAAAGAGAATTAAGTATGGTCCAGGCGAGAAGACAGGCAAGGAAAATCTCAAACATAAGAAGCATGTAAACACATCCTTTTATACATATATACAATAAGGGCAAAAGGCAAAAGAAGGATGAAGCTCAGTGCTTATCCTTCTTTGCATCTTCAGGAAATTTCTTTGTCTTGATTGATTTGAGGCTTTTTGCTTTCGTGTTCTGCTATCAGGTCTGCGGTCAGCTGTCCGGAAAGGGTGACCATCGGCACTCCACCGCCCGGATGGGTGGAACCTCCGACAAAATACAGATTTTCAAGCAGCGTGCTTTTGCTCGGGATTTTAAACCCTCCGTTTTTCTTCCGGTCTGTAGCAACTCCGTAAATCGAGCCGCCGTTTGCGCCGTATAAACTTTGAAGATCGTTCGGCGTAAACGTATATTCAAATTCAATGTGCTCTCTTAACCCTGTCATCCCCATGCGTTCCAGCTTATCAAGGATTTGTGCCCGGTACGTTTCTTTTCTGAATTCAAAGTTTTCTCCTTCCTTCAAAGGAGGCACATGAGTAAGGACAAACAAGTTTTCTTTTCCGGCTGGAGCCTGAGTCGGATCAGATTTTGACGAGATGCCGACATAAACCGTCGGGTCATCTGCAAGCTTGCCTTCATTAAAAATCTGATGAAATTCTTTTTCCGGATCTTCCGAGAAAAAGAAATTATGATGGGCCAGATTTTCGTACGTCCGGTCTACTCCAAGAAGCATGACAAGGCCTGATACGGTAGGCTCATATTTTTGGAGATCTGACGCCTTCTGGCTGCTGCCGGCTTTATCTTTAAGAAGCGTATTGTAGGCAGGAATGGCTTCAAGATTGGATACGACAATGTCGGCATGAAGGATTCTGCCATCTGAAAGTTCGACGCCGGCTGCTCTTGAGCCTTCAGTGACAATCCGCTCTGCCTTAGTATTCAGGTGAATGTCAGCACCGAGTTCATGCAGCAGCTTGTTCATGGCAAGTGCAATGTTGTACATGCCGCCTTCGACGTAATAGACGCCAAGCCCGAGCTGGACATGAGTCAGCTGCGAAAGAACGGCAGGGGCATGGTAAGGCGAAGAGCCTATGTACATAATCAGAAAATTAAACAGCTGTCTGATTTTCTTGTTTTTAAAATGCTTGCGTGTGACGCCGTCCATTGATTTCAGCGGTTCCATCAGCAGCAGTTCTTTTACGCTGTGAAGAGAGCGGAGGTCATTCAGGCCGGATAAGCTTTTGCTGTAAAAGCTCTTCATGCTGTATTCATACATTTTACTGCAATACTGCAGGTAATCAAAGAATTCGTTTGCATCTTCTTCGGAAACTTTTTTCAGTTCCTCAAGCATCACCGGCAAATCGCTTGTTAAATCAATCGTTGTCCCGTCTTCATAGAATGTTCTCCAGCCTGGCTCAATCCTTTTAATTGTCAGGTAATCTGATAGATTCCGCCCGGCGCTTTTAAATAATTTTTCAAGCACCCAGGGCATTGTCAAAATAGACGGGCCTGTATCAAAGGTATAGCCGAGTCCGCCGCGCATGTTCAGTTTGCCGCCGACACGCTCTCCTTTCTCCACCACTGTGACATGATAGCCGTCTGAACGGAGCCTGATTGCCGCTGACAGCCCGCCAAGCCCGCCGCCGATAATGACTGCTTTCTTATTCATCGAAAACCCTCCTTATGAAATTCTTCTAATTTGACTAAACTAATGACCAGTCTTTACAGACATCCATTCTGCCCTGAAAAGCTCGTTTTAAACCAGTTTGACAGGAGAATGGGAAGCCGTCCGCATGGTGGCGGGACGGATCATTCCATTATGAAAGTGTGATGTGCATGTTTACGATGACAGCCGGTATAGCTGCCGGCCTTTACCTTCTATACAGAATTCAGACTCTTGAGAAGCAAAAAGGAGATAAAGATTCTCTAAGCAGGCTTTCTATTATTATTCCTGCAAGAAATGAAGAACAGAATATCGGCAGACTGCTGAATTCGCTGAAAGGCCAATATCCAGCCGAAATCCTTGTTGTGGATGATGGTTCAGAAGACAAAACAGCAGAAATTGCGTCTGCTTGCGGAGCAGAAGTCATGCACGCGGAGGAACCTCCAGAAGGATGGCTCGGAAAATCATGGGCATGCTTTTCGGGGGCAAAGAAAGCTAAAGGAGAGTGGCTCATGTTCCTTGATGCAGATACTTTTTTTGAGGAGTTCGGCGCGGGAAAAACGGCCGCTGCATTTCTTGATCAGGGAGCTTCCGGAATTCTGTCCGTTCACCCGTATCACAACATTCAAAAGCCATACGAATCACTTTCTGCTTTTTTCCACTTGGCAGCTTTTTCTGCTATGGGTGCTTTTCGTTTCCTTCAGAGAAAAGGTGTTTCATACGGTGCGTTTGGACAGTGCATGATCTGTACAAAACAAGATTATTTTAAATGGGGCGGTCACGGCATCATTAAAGACAAGGTCGCTGAAAATATGGAATTTGCCGTCCGTGTAAGCCGGACAGGAGAACCTGTCCGCTGCCTGAGCGGAAAAGGCGCACTTTCAATGAGAATGTATCCTGATGGGCCCGCATCTCTTATTGCGGGCTTTTCAAAAACATTTGCAAGCGGAGCGAAGGCAACGGATTGGAAGGTTCTGCTTCCATTTGTGCTCTGGGTGGCCGGATGTTTATCCTTTTTGACTGAGTTCCCTACGGGTGAGTGGCGGGAGGTGTATGCTCTTCTTTATGCTGCCGCTGTTCTGCATATTTGGATAACGGTAAGAAAAATTGGCTCTTTCGGCATTATCACCGCTCTGTTCTTTCCTTTTCATGCAGGTTTTTTCATGCTTGTTTTCATCACGTCATTTTGGCGGACCTTCATCAGCAAATCAGCATCCTGGAAAGGGAGAAAAATTATTGTAAAGGAGGATGCTAAGTGAGCTTGCTTACAGGTGCAGAGTCACTATTCGTGAATATAGCAGCATGGGTGGGCATCCACCTTTCTGTTTCTTTGCTGACAAGCAAAATGGACAGCTGCCAGGTTTGCCGGTTTAACTGGATGTGGAATGAAAAAACCGTTGAGAAAAGCGGCAGACTTTATGAACGGCTGATGATTAAAAAATGGAAAGACAGAATGCCTGAAGCTGGAGGTTTGTTTCCGGGCGGTTTTTCAAAAAAACACCTGCATGCGGCAAATGACATGGAACGCTTCGTCCTAGAAACAAAAAGGGGAGAGCTGTCCCACTGGATGCAGCTGTTTGCCTTTGTGCTGTTTTTTATTTGGAACACTCCTGCTGCAGGTCTTATCAATGGACTGTATGCTGCCTGCTTCAATTTGCCGTTTATCATGATTCAGCGGTACAACAGGATCCGTCTAAACCGGGCTTTATCTAAAAGAAAGACAAAAAAAGTTCATACTCCGGAAGCGAAAGTCAAACCGCCTTCTTTAAGTTCTGATAAAATTGGCGTATGATAGAGAAGAGATGTTTAGATGAAGGAGAGAGTGCGGATGAAGAAAGAAAGACTCCAAAAACTCGGCGATTGGCTTAACGAGCAGAACACAGATGCTGTGTTTATATCGTCAACAGAAAATGTTTTTTACTTGACAAATTTTTACACTGATCCTCATGAGCGGCTAATGGGGTTATTTGTATTTAAAGAGGCCGAACCGTTTTTCATTTGTCCCGGCATGGAAGTCTCCCAAGCTAGAGACGCAGGTTTTGAAGGTGAAATCATCGGATATGCCGATCATGAAGATCCATGGGAAAAAGTGAAAACGGCCATACATAAAAGAGGCCGGCAAAACATGAAGAAGGCAGCCTTTGAAAAAGAGCTGCTTCCTTTTTCCAGAGCAGAAGAAATTCAGAAGATTCTTCCGGATGCAGCCTTAGTATCAGCTGAAGAGATTATGAATGAGCTTCGTCTTGTAAAGGATGAAACGGAGCTTGCCATTTTGAAGCAGGCAGCAGAACTTGCCGACTACGGTGTTGAAGTCGGTGTTCAGTCCTTAAAAGAAGGCGTTTCTGAAATGGACGTACTTGCTAAAATCGAATATGAACTAAAGCGGAAAGGAATCCGCGAAATGTCCTTTTCAACGATGGTTCTCTTCGGGCAAAAATCAGGCCAGCCTCATGGAAATCCTGGACTTGCCCGTTTAAAAGACGGAGATTTTGTGCTGTTTGATATGGGAGTTGTTCTTGATGGGTACTGCTCGGATATTACAAGGACACTAGCTTACAAATCTGTCAGCAGCGAGCAGAGAAACATTTATCAGACCGTTCTTGACGCCCAGCTGCAGGCGCTTGATGCAAGCAGACCAGGCACCAGAATCGGAGATCTCGACCAGATTGCACGTGATGTGATTACAAATGCCGGCTACGGCGAGTATTTCCCTCACCGTCTTGGCCACGGGCTTGGCATCAGCGTTCATGAGTACCCGTCTATTAGCCATACAAATAACGGAGTGCTTAAAGAGGGGATGGTCTATACGATCGAACCGGGCATCTATGTTCCTGAAATCGGCGGAGTCCGCATAGAAGATGATGTCTGCATTACAAAAGACGGCCATGAAACGCTGACAAAATTCCCAAAAGACCTGCAAATTATTTCGTAAGAGCCACAAACCGCACTGCATGTGCGGTTTATTTTTGCCTTTTGAAGGAACGGTTTGAATTTTATTAAAGGGGAAGAACGAAATGAAAAAATGGATTGCACTCCTGCTCGGAGCCATGCTCTCAGCAGGCTGCTCGGATGAGGCGGCAGAGCAGCCCAAAACCGGGCAGCCTGCTGTTATGCAGGATGAAAAAGAAGAAGTAACAGAAGATGCCGCTGCACCTGCAGTCCAGGAAGAAAAACCGCAGGATAAACAAGAAAGCAGTTCCGAATCATTTATTGAGGCTGAAGTTATCAAAGTAATTGACGGAGACACCGTAAAAGTAATGGCAGAAGGAAGAGAAGAAACGCTTCGCCTCCTGCTTGTTGACACACCCGAAACCGTCCATCCGAATAAACCGGTTCAGCCGTTTGGCCCTGAAGCCAGCCGCTTTGCCAAAGACACGCTCTCAGGAAAAAAAGTCGAGCTTGAACTCGACGTTGGCGAGAGAGACAAGTACGGACGGCTCCTTGTTTATCTTCACGTGGACGGGAAGATGTTTAATGAAATGCTGATAGAAAAAGGCCTTGCAAGAGTGGGATATGTGTATGCTCCGAACACAAAGCATGTAGACCGGTTTTATGAGCTGCAAAAGCAGGCTCAGCAAAGCGAGATCGGAATATGGAGCATTGAAAACTATGCAGCTGAAGACGAGGGGTTCAGGGATCTCCAGGAAAAAGAGGAAGCGCCTGCAGAAAGCAAGGATGAGTCATGCGCCATCAAGGGGAATATTTCTTCTTCAGGAGAGAAAATCTACCATCTTCCAGACGGCCAGTATTATGATGTGACGGAAGAAGAGGAACTGTTCTGTTCAGAAAAAGAAGCCGCTCAGGCAGGATACAGAGCGTCAAAAAGGTAAGCAGCGGGAGGTGATTCCGCTGCTTTTTTCAGTTCTCTCATCCCGCTAATATCATTGGAATAACCGGTTTTGCACTTGGCTTGCCTATAAGGTAGCCCTGTATAAAATCAATCCCTTTCTCTCTTAGAAAAGCAAACTCTTCTTCCGTTTCAACACCTTCGCCAAGCACCTGTATGCTGAGCTTTTTGCCGATGGCTATGACATTTGACACGAAAGCCTGTTTTTCCGTGTCGCTATGGCAGTTCGAAATATAATGCCTGTCAATTTTCACATAGTCAGGCTGCAGCTCATGAAGCATTTCAAGGGTGGCATATCCTGCCCCTAAATCATCGAGAGCCACTTTCATTCCATTCTCCCTGTATACGTTAAGCACTTTTTTCAAATGAACAACATCCTCTATTTTTTCCGTTTCAACCACTTCAAAGACTAAATCCTGCGGTGAAACACCGTATTTCTTTACGATATCAAAGGTATGTTTCAGACAATACTCCGGATTATAGATGGTGGAAGGCAGAAAGTTAATAAAGCTTTTAATGCCTGCAGGAATATGAGATGCCTTTGCTTTAATCGCCGCTTCCCTTGCCTTTTTATCCAATACTGACTGCATGTTCGTTTCGACGGCTGTTTGAAAGAGCCGGTATGGGGAGATTTCCTGATCCATCGCACGCAGCAGTGATTCATAGCCGTAAAGCCTGCCGCTTTGTGCATGGATGATAGGCTGCAGATGGCTGACAAATGTTCCGTTTTGTATAAGATGGACAGTCTCCTCGTTCATAATGTGGGCACAGACTAACTGGAGGTCATGGAAAGATGTTTTTTCCTCTTTCATGCCTGAATGAATGGCGGCAAGCCATGGTTTGTCTGCAAAAAAAGAAGCTAAAGGCAAGATTTTCTCTTTGAGTTCATCTTTAGTTGAATAAGCAAGCTCGAATCTTCCTTCACCTTTGAACGTAAAACCGGAGGATTCCAGGAAGCTGGTATAGGCTGAGTCTGTATTTTTAATAGTTAAGAAACCAGCCGGGCTGATTGGAAATGACTGATAACAAAACGAACACGCATGCATAAACAAATCCCCTTTATTTCATAATAAATCCATTATACCAAAATACTAGAATGATATGAATAATAAGACCTATGAAAATGGACTTGTTGGTTAGGGTTAAACATTTCCTTTCTGCCTCCGATAGTAAATGTAGATAAAGAATAAAGGGGTTAAACATATGAAAAAAGCGGTCATGTTCTGGAGAAATATCAAAATTGGCTGGAAGTTCAGCTTTTCTGTTATGATGTGCATTCTTCTCTTTGCAATCTCAATGATGGTAACGTTTGCACAGCTGAGCAGAGTGGACGAACATATATCAGAAATGGACAAATTGAGCACAAGTGCAAGCACAATCACTGAGATGGGTTCGATTTTCCGGTCGATGGATATTGCCATTGCTGATTACATCATTAATCCCACAGACGAAAACAAAGAAAACTATCTTGATAAGAGAAAGAAATTGCTGGATGCAGGAGACAAAAGCAAGAAAGAATTCAATGATCCAGAAGAAACAGCGTTATACTTGAAGATGATTCAAAATGACAAAATGTTGAATGATCTCTTTTACATAACGGTTATGCCTGCAGTCGAACAGAACAATGCGCAGACATTAAGCCAGGCGAGGGAGAGAGCGAATGTACTCAGAGATGAGACCATTGCAGCCCTTTATGAGCTCCGGGACTTGAAAAACAAAGAAAGAACAGATGCGGCTGAGGATTCCCGCAGCAGCATGGAACAGATTGCTTTCACTTTGCTTGGAGCCCTTGTTGTTTCTATTGTTCTATCAGGAGCGATTACGTTCGTCGTTCAAAGAATGATTATCAGGCATTTTAACCGTGTCATCCGCTTCTCACATGAGATTTCAGCCGGAAATCTTGCTGCTCCAGACCTTGAATATGGTGGGCGGGATGAAATCGGGCAGCTGACCGCTTCCCAAAATGAGCTGAAAACAAAGATGAACAACATGGTCCGCCAAATTAAAAAAGCATCTGAAGAGCTGCAAGTGCGAAGCGGCCAATTAAACAAAGCTTCCGTCGAAGTCAATGAAGGAAGCAGGCATGTATCGGCAACGATGCAGGAGCTTGCTGCAGGTTCATCTGCGCAGTCCCATGCTTCATCAGACATCGCATCTCAAATGGATGACTTCTCAAGGCAGCTCGAAAAAGCGAATGAAGAAGGCGCCTTTATGAGGAAGTCATCACATGAAGTGATGCATTTAGTTTCACAGGGATCTGTACAGATGAATTCATCTTCTGCCAGAATGAATGACATCATGGGTGTGATGAATAAATCTGCAGCAGAAGTCATGAATCTGGATGATAAAACAAAAGAAATTGCTGCGCTTGTTACGGTCATTGAACAAATTGCCGAACAGACAAATCTTTTATCTCTCAATGCCGCAATTGAAGCTGCGAGAGTAGGAGAGCACGGCAAGGGATTTGCCGTTGTTGCGGATGAAGTAAGGAAACTCGCTGTTGGGGTATCGGCTTCTGTATCCGATATTACAAGGATTGTTGAAGACTTCAGAAACGTTTCTAAAAATGTGGCAGCCACGTTAAACAGCGGACAGCTCCGTGTGAAAGATTCTGCTTCCTCTATTAAGCAAACAGGTGAATCATTTGAGATGATCACCAAATCGATCCGAAAGCTTGATGAAAAGATAGCCAATGTGGACGATTACATGAAAACAATTGCAAGCGGGATGGTGCTGGTCAACAGGGCGGCAGAAGAAGTTGCTGCTGTGTCTGAGGAGTCAGCGGCAGGGATTGAAGAAGTTTCCGCTTCTGTGCACCAGTCTTCTGAAAACATAAGAGAGGTGGCAGCCTCCTCCGACCGTCTGAAAGCTCTGTCTGATGAACTCTCCCAGCTCGTTGGAGAATTTCAAGTATGAGCACAAAACCTGATCATAATTGGTCAGGTTTTTTTATGCTTAAGAGCGTATCAGGAAAAAATTTACCTTCATCCAAACCGGAACATTATCCGTTATCTTTTCAGGAAAGCATATTCCTGCTTGAATCCGCGTCAGGTTAATAGCATCATTGAGAGAGGATTTACTTAAAAGGAGGATTATATGAAGCCATTTATACTGTTTTTAATTTTGTTGACAGCAGCAGCCGGTTGCTCCCAATCTTCTGCTCCAAATAAAAATCGGGAGGCACTGGATCTATCGTGGGAAGAGATTGAAAAAGAGGCAGATGGAACGACAGTCCGAATGTTTATGTGGGGCGGTGACGAGGGAATTAATCAGTACATTGACGACTGGGCTGCGCCAAGACTTAAAGAGCAATATGGACTGAACCTTGAACGGGTTCCGATGGACGCCCCTGAATTTCTTCAAAAGCTCCTGAACGAGAAAAAGGCCGGAGAAACCAAAGGTTCAACAGATATTATCTGGATTAACGGAGAAAACTTTAAAAACGCCAAAAACAGTGAACTTCTTTACGGGCCATTTACAGAAAAGCTTCCGAATTTCAAAAAACATATCAACGGGGATGCCCTTGATATTCAGTATGATTTCGGAGAAAAAACAGAAGGTCTTGAAGCACCGTGGGGCAAGGTGCAGTTTGTTTTTCACTATGACGGGGCGAAGGTGAAGAATCCCCCGGCATCGCTTGAGGAACTTAAACAATGGGCAGAGGAAAATCCCGGAAAGTTCACCTACCCCGATGCTAATGACTTCACGGGAAATGCTTTTTTAAGGCATGTTTTCTATGAGTCGGGAGGAGGAGCAGACCGCTTTCTGAAAGAAGGTTTTGATGAAGAACTTGCAGCCTCATCAAGCTCTGATATGTGGACCTATCTGAATGATCTAAAACCATCTCTCTGGAAAAAAGGATCTGCCTACCCGAATTCGCTGACAGAGCTTGACAGACTGTACAGCAGCGGGGAAGTGTGGATGACAATGGGCTATAACGAAGCAAGAGCGGAGAGTTTAATCGAAAAAGGAATTTTCCCTGAAACGACCAAATCGTTCGTGCTTGATTCCGGATCACTCGGAAACACTCATTTTCTGGGTATCCCTTTCAACACTCAGAACCCGGAAGGCGCTATGACGGCCATCAACTTCTTCATGTCTCCTGAAGCTCAGCTGGCGAAGCATGACAGCACATATTGGGGAGAGGGAATGGCAGTTGATCCGGAAACATTTAATGAGGAGCAAAAGAAGCAGCTTAAAGAAATTGAGAGGGGACAGTCAGTGCTCCCTCAGGATGTCCTCCAAAAAGCGCTTGTTCCTGAAGTGGATGCACAATACGTGAACTGGTTAAAGGAGAATTGGCTGAATGAAGTGGCAGGAAAGAAATAGGCTGAAGCCTGCCGTCCCCTCAGTCCTGTTTACCTTAGTAATGGTTTTTGCAGGACTGTGGCTTGCTGCGGCTGAGAGCTTAACGGCGCCTGATGGAGCGAAAAGCCTGTCAGCGTATCACGATCTTTTTACTAATGAGCCTTTCAGGGATTCATTAGTTTACAGTTTGAAAATCACCCTGCTGTCGACAGTCATTTCTATTTTGGCAGGTTTATTGATTATCAGGTCTGTCTATCCGCTTTTGAAAAATAGATATCTTAAGCTTGCTGCATGGATTCCAATGCTTTTCCCCCATTTTGTGTGGGGGTACATGCTGTTTTTGCTGTTATCACAAAACGGCTGGATTTCGTCCATTTCAGTTGAACTGGGACTGATCTCCTCATCAGGCGCTTTTCCTGATCTGATGAAAGATTCAGAAGGGACCGGCATTATTCTCACATATGTATGGAAAGAGATTCCGTTCGTTCTTCTCATCCTTCTTCCTGTCTATCTGCAGCTGAATATGGGACGCAAAGATGCTGTGTATACTCTCGGAGGTAATGAATGGGATGCTTTTAAGCTGGTGGAGTGGCCGGTGCTCATCCCCAGTCTGATCGAAATCTTTATTCTTTTGTTTTCCTTTATTTTTGCAGCCTACGAAGTGCCTGCTCTGCTTGGGACGACTTACCCGAAAATGGTTTCTGTTTTAACTTATGAGTGGTTTTATTCGGGTGACTGGAGCAGAAGACCTGCTGCATTTGCTGTTATGATTTTCTCAACTGCTGTCATTCTTGCAGTTCTTGCAGCTGTTTATCTCCTATTGAATAAGCAAAGAGAGAGAATAACGAAGTCCAGTACGGTGGAAAGCATGCCTCATGGGAATGGGTCCCGTACTGTGATGGCCGTTTTGCTGATTCTGTTCACAGCCCCGGTCGTATTCGTTATAGCGAAAAGTATGACATCGGGATGGACCGGACTGCTTCCGGAAACTTTTTCAGGAAGAGGATACGCTTTATTGATGGAAGAGCCAAAACTAGCAGAAGCTTTGTCTCAGTCCATCACGATTGCCGTTTGTGTGATTGTGCTGAACCTGCTGCTTGGCATACCTGCTGCCCAGGTTCTTGCCCACTATTCTTTTAAATGGAAATCAGCAGTTGAAACGCTGCTGCTTACACCTGTCATTGTGCCGGTTCTGGCGATCGCAATGGGACTTCATACAGTGTTTATCCAGGCAGGCTTGGCCGGGTCGCTTTCTGGTGTTGTCCTGATCCACCTGCTCCCGACTCTGCCCTACACCATCAAAGTGATGCGTTCAGGATTTGAAAGAGCGGGAGTTTTGTCGGGCGAACAGGCAGCTTTGCTTGGAGCCGGCAGGTTTAAAGTGTTTTACACCATTTATTTTCCTCAGCTGATCCCGTCAATACGAAGCGTTATTTTTCTGGCATCAACGATCTCCCTAAGCCAGTATTTGCTTACAGCTCTAATAGGAGGGGGAAATGTACTTACACTTGCAGGTCTGTATTTTCCTTACTTCAGCAGTGCAGATGACACGGTGATCGCGAGTTTTTCCATGCTGTTTGCCATCCTTCCAATTGGAATCTGGCTTTTGTTTGAAGGGCTGCTTAGCTTAGTAACTCCATATCAGAAAAGGTGATCGGTTTGAATCAAGGAATAGAACTATGCTCGTTGACAAAAATGTATAAGCAAAAGCCTGTTTTTAAAAGGCTGGACTTGGTCATACCCAAAGGGGAAATTGTTTCGCTTGTCGGTCCTTCAGGGACAGGAAAGACGACTTTGCTGCGGTGCATCGCAGGACTTGAAACGCTTGATGAGGGTGAAATTAAGATCAACGGAGAGAATGTAACCTGGAGTAAACCCCAGAAACGGCCGGTCGTCATGATGTTTCAGCAGCCTCTGCTTTTTTCGCATATGACGGTATTTGAAAACGTTGAGTACGGTTTAAAGGCTGCCAAAAAGAAAAACCGGCGGGAACAGGTCGCTGCGATGCTTGAAAAAGTGGATATGTCAGCTTATTCAGATGCTTATCCAAACGAGTTATCAGGCGGCCAGCAGCAAAGGATTTCTCTTGCGAGGGCACTTATTGTGAAACCCCAGCTGATCCTTTTGGATGAGCCGTTTTCAAGTCTTGATCCTGAGCTCAGGAAAAAAATGAGAATGTGGGTAAGAAAGCTGCTTAAGGAAGAGGGCATGTCTGCATTATTTGTTACACATGATATGGAAGAAGCGATGTACATGGGGGACCGGGCAGCCGTTCTTGCTGACGGCAGGGTTCATCAGGCAGATGTTCCGGAAACCCTCTATCTGCATCCTAAAACGGAAGCTGCCGCTTCGATCTTCAGCGAAGGGATGATGACCGGCAGCGGCTCGTTTGTGCATGTCAGCAATCTAAGGCTTGCTGTCGATAAGAATGAGCAGTATCCATACAGATATGCTGCTGAAATTGAACACATTTTTATGAGGCATGGCGCCACTTTCTATACGCTAAAACTGAAAGATGCAAATGATAGAATAACCATCCATTCAGATCTATCGGCAGGTATTCAGGATTCAGTCTACGTAGAAGTCATTCATCCGGAACTCATTCAGTCGTTTGATCATTCCGAAAAAGAGGAAGATGCAGGATGAAAAAGAACAGTGTATGGAAATTGCTTTTCATTATAACGGGAGCGGGAGTACTGCTTTGGTTCAACAGCCGTTATCTGAATCTGCAGCCTAAGACGATCAAGGACTGGATATTATCTTTCGGGGCCGCTGCACCGCTCCTTTATATCGTTTTATATTCCGTCAGACCGTTAATTCTTTTTCCCGCGTCTGTCATGTCGCTTGCAGGCGGATTGGCTTTCGGCCCCTATTTGGGGACACTGTATACTCTGGCCGGCGCAACAATTGGAGCGGTAGTTGCCTATTTGGCAGCCGGCACCTTCAAACTCGACATGTTCAGGAAATCAGAAAATCAAAGAATGAAGACACTGAAAAAGCAGCTTGAGCAGAACGGATTTTTCTATGTGCTTATCCTCAGGCTGATACCGATTGTCCATTTTGATGTCATAAGCTATGCAGCCGGCATTTCAAAAGTGAGGCTTCTTCCATTTGCAGCTGCAACTTTTATAGGGGTAATCCCGGGTACAATTGCCTTCACCTTTTTAGGATCAAGCTTTGCCGAAGGGAACGTGCTGCTGCTTGCTGCTGCAGGAGCTGTATTTCTTCTTTTGATGCTCTTGCCCCTGCTTTTCAGGGAAAAAGTAAAACAGCTGCTTACCAATGAATCGAAATGAGGAAAATGTATGCTAGATACACATGCAAGAAAATATGTTCAGCCCATCATCCAACATTCTGCAAAGCGGCTCCTGCGAGCGGGGCTCACGGCGAATCAGGTGACGGTTCTGGCTTTTATCATCGGTTCGTCTTCCGGCTTTTTCGTTTATATCGGACAGCCTTTATGGGCCTTGGCCGTACTGTGGTTATCAGGATATTTGGATGCCGTTGACGGAACGATGGCGAGGCTGACTAAACCTTCAGGCTTTGGAACCGTTCTTGACATTACATTTGACAGGGTGGTTGAAATAAGCGTCATCGTAGGTCTTGCGCTTGCCTTCCCTGATGCGCGGCTTGCCCTTCTGCTGTTATCGGTTTCTATTATCCTTTCAATGACCATCTTCCTTACAGTAGGAGCCGTCAGCGAAAAGCAGGGAGTGAAAACCTTTTATTATCAGGCTGGATTGGCTGAGAGGACAGAAGGATTTATTTTGTTTTCTCTAATGATTCTTTTAACTGATCACCTTATTCTTATTACCTATTTATTTTTTGCAATTGAACTGTTTACAGCCATGCAGAGGCTGAGAGAAGCTAAAACCATTTTGAAATAGGGGGATCAGACATGGAATATGACGTAATTGTGATTGGCGGAGGATCAGGGGGACTGACAGCTGCTGCAGGCGCAGCAAGCTTTGGGGCGAGGACAGCTTTAATTGAAAAAGAGAAAGCTTTAGGGGGAGACTGCCTTCACGCCGGCTGTGTTCCTTCTAAAGCTTTTATCGCTGCAGCAAACAAAGTATACAGCGCTAAAAAAGCAGCAGCCGCGTTCGGACTTACCTCAGGCGGCAAAGCCGATATGAAAAAAGTGATGGAGTCCGTTCAAAGGGCGATAGCTGTTATTCAGGAGCATGATGGCGATGAGCGGTTTGAGAATCTTGGGATTGATGTGATTCACGGCGAGGCCGTTTTTGTTTCAAGTCATGAGATCAGTGTGGGAGATAAAATTCTAAAAGGGAAGAAAATCATACTTGCAACAGGCTCAAGACCGGCGGTTCCGGATATTGACGGCATCCGCGATTGCGGCTATTTGACAAACCGGAATGTATTTCAGCTTGAGGTTCTCCCTGAAAGCCTTGCCGTTATAGGTGGAGGACCTATCGGAGTGGAGCTTGCACAGGCATTTTCAAGGCTTGGGACCGAAGTAACACTTATTGAAAGGTCCCAATTGCCGCTCTCAAAAGAAGATGATGAGATCAGGGAAACCGCAGCGCGCCTGCTAGGAAAGGAATTCACCATTTTAACTGAAGCAGCCATTGAATCAGTGTCTTCTTTTGAAGACAGGAAAGAACTTGTGATAAGGCAAAATGATGTCCTTAAAACGCTTGAAGTGAGCCATATTCTCGTAGCAGCCGGTAGAAAACCGAATAGTGATGGGCTAAAGCTAGAAACAATCGGTGTTGAGTGCGACGAGAAAGGAGCCATAAAAGTCAACCGGTCCATGCAGACGAGCATTCCGCATATTTTTGCCATCGGAGATGTTAACGGAAACCAGCTTTTTACTCACGCTGCCGGCATGGAGGGAAAAGGGGTCGTTCAAAAAGCAGTTCTGGGATTGCCGCATACCGTCAAGTATGACAGCATGCCTTGGGTTACATATACGCACCCGGAGATTTTTCATCTTGGAATGACGGAGGATGAAGCGCGGAAAAATCACAAGGATATTGGGGTATATAAGGCTGACCTCAATGAAGTGGACAGATTTATAGCCGAAGATGAGACAGAGGGATTTGTGAAAATAATAACGGATAAACACGGCTCTATTATAGGTGCACATGCAATTGGAGAGGGAGCGGGAGACTGGATGCAGCCGGTCGTATTTGCCAGTCAGCTCGGGAAAAAAATCGGCGATCTTTCCCAGATGGTCTATCCCTATCCAAACAGGGCGGCAGCTGTTCAAAAAACGGCGGATCTTTATTGGAGAGAGAAACTTTTTTCAGGGATTGTGCCTAAGTTGACAGAAAAATGGATCAAAGTAAAACGCTGAAGAAGAATTCTTCAGCGTTTCATCTTTTTCATATATCTTCTGTCAATCCAGTGCTTTATTTTCCAGGGTAGACGTCCATAACAAAAGAAATTTCCATAAAGGAGAAATCCCTTTTTATCTCCTGCGGAAAGGATACTTATATAGCGTTTTTGAGGTTTGAACGGCTTTAGCTTCTGCCCCAGCAGAAATCTTTTGACAGTATCAAACAAGACTGGAGCCTGCCGGATGGCATACACGCCGTTCTTTGCAAGACCATGGTATTCCTCAAACGACACACAGTCTCCTGCACCAAAAATATAGGGAAACTGAACGGATTGAAAAGTTTTTGAGACTAGCATAAATCCGTTCTCATCGCATGCAATACCGCTTTCCTTCAGCATGGGATGCGGAGCCGGTCCTGTAAGGATAAGCGCTGCGTCGAAAGGAATTGTACTGGCTTCTGTCTGTATGGATTGCAGTTTGGCGGATACAGCTGACTGATGGAGAAAGAGCCGGATGCTGTTTGCTTCAAGCAGACGTTTCAATTCTTTTGAGATATTTTCATCTGCAGAAGGCAATATGCCGCTGTTTGAAAGAATCGCAACATTTGAAGGGAACCCGTTTTTCCTTCTGTATGCTGATACGGATAAAGCAAGCTCTAAACCTGCGATTCCTGCTCCGACAATAACGGGCAGGTTTGCTTCTCTGAATCTCCTCATCTTTTCAGGAAAGGTATAAGAAGGCTTTATGGAATGAACTGCTGGATGACCGGGAAAAGGGGAATGACTTTCTGACCCGAGGTTCAGGCTGAGCATGTCAAAAGCCAGCTTTTCCCCTGTTTGAAGAAGAACCTCCTTTTTCAATGGATCAATTCTAACTGCTTCTGCTTTTAAAAACTGCGCTCCTGCTCTTTTGCAGAGTGCCTCTACACTGAAAGTGAGATCCGCTTCATCATAAAGCCCTTCTGAAAATCCGGAGAACATGCCGGAGTAAAATTGATACTCTGAAGGAGAAACACATGTAATGCGGCAATTCCATTTTTCTGATTTTGCTCTCTGAAGGAAGGAAGCGTGAACATGCCCTCCTCCAAGCAGCACCAAATGCTTCATTCAAACACCCCTTGACCGCAATGAAAAGCACACTCGCATACAGCGCAGTGTGCAATAAGTAGTTGTAATAGTAGACTGTACTTATGTGAAAATCTGATTGATTCAGCCATGCCGGTACCACCTACACAACGTAAGCCCTGCCTCTCAAACGTCCTTGCGGTTCCAAGCCCGCGCCAGCTGGAGTAAGTGAAATCATGATTAGCTGAAATCTTGCCTCTAGCCATTATTTACCCGATATTCCGGTTGTGAAACACAGCTTGGAGAGTTTTATTTCATCTTGAGAAGCAGGTATCTCACGAAAAATCCAGCAGAGAGTCCAGGGATTAAAGACAGCATAGGCAGCCAGATCGGCCCGGGCAAAACTCCAAACAGCCTCACTTTAGGGGACAGCATTAACCCGACTGTTACGAAATAAGCACAGGATGCAAACGGCAGAAAGGACAGCTCAGGCTGATGTCCATCTGCATGTTTGTAAGCATCATACATGGCATACATGTAGATGCATGGATAAAACATGAGCCATCCAAAGTCAACCGTCTTAAAAGCTGTATTTATTTCCCCTAAAAAGCTCAGCATAATTCCTCTGTTAAAATGGCTGTACGTATTTATGATCACTTCCAGAGCAATAAAAAGGATCCCCTTCACCAGCTGTCTGTTCAGCAGCTGCCCAAACCCCGGAAATGCTATGCTCCATAACAAAACTTCAAGCTTAGTTGTTTTCACATTCTAACCTGCCTATCCCTGTCTGTCTTATGTATTAAAGAATATGATCTAATGTTATTTTCTGTAAAAAAACAGAGAACATACAGTAAATTTCAGCATGAAAAGTAAAAGATGAAAAAAATGATGCCTGACAAAGCTACTCCATTCATGAAATCCATGTATAACATTCATGAAAGGAGGTGATGAAATGGCAGAAACAGTCATTCTTGATTCACAGCTCCGCCTTGTGTTTGATATGGGTGTAAATGAAAAGGGCGAGCCGGCAGTCAAGTACAAAAATTACAACAACATTAAGACTTCAGCAACGCCTGAACAGCTGCTTCAGGCAGCAGCAGCCATTGCAGAACTGCAGACGGAAACGCTTTTGCATGTTGAACGCAATGATTCTCATCAAGTAATGGCGTAATGAAAAAACAGCTGGAGACAAGGAGGTGGGAGTATGGCAAAAACACTTGAACTTCATTTTTTAAATGAAGAAGGAAAGATCGTGAAAATCATGATTGATTCTCCGAAAGAACCTGTTGTGCCCGGTGACGTGGCATTAGCAATGGATGAAATTCTAGCATCCAACGCATTTTTTTCAGCGGGGGGAAACTTCATCAGCAAAAAGGGAGGCCGCATCGTTGAGCGCAATGTAGCTGACCTGACGTTTTAAAGATTAGGGCCGGATCTGATGCACGGAGGATCCGGCCCTTTCCTGTATTCAAATCATGCCGGCTGTTTACAGCTGAATAGATGTGTTTTCAGTCTTAGTGCAATAAATGATGGAAAAGGAGGAAACCCTATTATGGAAGAATGGATTCAAGTAGTGAGTGAAGTCGGATTTCCAATCGTGGTGACGCTCTATTTGCTGCATAGAATTGAAAGTAAACTGGACACTCTGAACAGTACGATCCAGATGCTTCCAAATCAGCTGAACAGCAAGTAAGAATGTGCCGGCACTCACCGGCGTTAGGAAGTGAACAAGTGGATGTTTATGATGACCTGAAAAAGGGGGAGCGCGGTGCCTGGCTGAGCATCGCATCCTATTTAATTCTGGCCGCAGCAAAACTCTCGATCGGTTATCTTTATTCCTCTCAGGCTCTGCTTGCAGACGGCCTGAACAACGGCACAGACGTTATTGCTTCTGCTGCCGTTCTGATTGGTTTGAAAATTTCCCAGAAGCCGCCCGATAAGGACCACCCGTATGGACATTTTAAAGCAGAGGCCATTGCTGCGCTTGTTGCATCTTTTATTATCATGTCAGTGGGGCTTCAGGTATTATTTGAAGGCTTTAAGTCCATTATTGAGCCGAAAACAGAATCCCCAAGCTTAATTACCGCATGGACGGCCATTATCAGTGCGGCCCTTATGTATGGTGTTTACAGGTATAACCGTGCTCTGGCTGTAAAAATCAATTCCAAAGCGCTGATTGCCGCCGCACATGACAACAGGTCAGATGCGCTCGTGAGTCTCGGGGCATTTGCCGGAATTGCCGCCTCTCAGTTCGGGATTGCGTGGCTTGATACTCTCACAGCCATTACAATTGGGTTTATTATCTGTAAAACAGCATGGGATATCTTTAAAGAAACCGCCCATTCTCTGACAGACGGTTTTGATGATCAAAAGCTCCTCAGCTTTAAATCCACCGTTGAATCGACACCGGGTGTCGACCGAATAAAGGATATTAAGGCAAGGTATCTCGGAAGCAGTGTTCTCGTTGATGTCGTTATTGAGGTCCATGCCGGATTGAATGTGACTGAAAGCCATGAAATAACAGATCTTGTTGAAAGCAGGTTGGAAAAGGAACACCGGATATCTCATGTCCATGTTCATATAGAACCATCGTAAATGCAGCTGAGACATACATAAAAAAGGGTGAATTTGAGTTGTAATAGTCAAATTCATCCTTTTTTATTCGTGTTTATTTACGCAGGATCATAATCTGATACCTGGTGCCTTAGCGTAAGATTTATTCGTTTTCTTACGTTATAATCTCCATCTGTTGTGCAAATAAAAAAACATAAAATACATATCTTTTTGTACGGATTTCAGCTCTGAATCTATTCAATGCGTGGATGAACAATGTTTCCGCAATCCAACTGTCCTATGTTTTGTCCCAGCCTTTTTATGACTGATGCAGCCTGGCATCTGCCGCAGAATTATTTCTCGACAGAATCATACAAAGGGAATTCTGCTCCTAAAGCGAATGTAATAACGTATGAAACGTAAGGAGGATGAATCATGAGGGAGAAAGAAAAAGCAGCTAAAATCAAAGAACTGAGTGATGAGATTCTGCGAAAAGTGCTACATGACGGCTACGCACCTGATGCTTATTCACTTAAGAACGTGGCCGAACTGCTGTCAAGATCCGTTTATGATCTGTCGGAGATGTACGTGAACGATCAGTGCAACCATGAAGAAACGCTTAAAGGGACACTTGCTAAGATGCAAATCGCCTTAAACACAATGGACCGCACCAAAGTTAAGACTTAACCTGAGGGCACACAAAAGCTCTCTTTTTTTTTGCTCTTTCGGCAGCTTATTAGTAAAATAGCATCAAAATACAAACGTATGTTCCTGTTTTGTTCGATAAATGTTATAATGGACTTGCAGGTCAATCTTTTATGGATCAGTTTGAACCCCTGGGGAAAGGGGGGATGAATGGTGACTATATTTGAGAGCTTAGTTGTGATGGTTTCATTTGCTACGCTGATTGTAGCCGTGCTTGGCTTCGGACAAAAAAAATAGACCTCGGTATGTTCCTTGAGGCCCGTGCAATCAAAAAGATGATTCTGATCCATATGAGTGCAGTTTGACTGCTTTGGCTGTAGATGTGGCACCATCTGCAGCTTCACGTAAACATTATATCATAAAAAAAGTAAAAATCCCTGCCCGCATGCTGATTTTTAAAAAATTCAGCGCTTGACGGAACATAGGAAAAAGGACGGTTAAATAAACCGTCCTTATCAGCTTACACTATGTAAACTTATTTTTGTTTTTTGTTAGCTTTTTGCTGATTCATTTCTTGTGCAAATTCTGTATCAGCTTGCTGATTTTGCTGATTTTGCTGGTTTTGCTGCTGCTGCTGCATATTTTGCTGCTGCTTGTTGTTTTGCTCTTGCTTCATTTTTTTCCCCTCCTTTCAAGGTGAAAATCACTTTCGTTCGATAGTTTGCATCAAAATACCGCATTTTAAACCTCTTTTTATCATTTTTTTGGAAACAATCTAGAATTCCATTCTTTTAACTTGAAAAATAGTTTGGGATACAGAGGGCAAAATTTATAAAAAACGAACAGAACATCTTAACTATCTCCGCTTTCGTTCGATATAAGGGATGAAGGGGGAGTTCAGATCGATGTTTGTGAATGCAGATTTGCTGCTGGTTTTACTTGTCATGCTCTTATCCATAGCTAGTTATCATCTTGCTCCTATATTTGCCGCCATCCGCAAATACAGTGTAAAACCTTCCTTTAGAACGAATCCATGGGTAATGAGCCTGCTACTAGGGTTCATGTTCTGGCTGACGCACGTAACGGCTGTTTTCTCTGCCGGCCTTCCTGTTTCAGAAAAATGGTTCTCTTTTTATTTGGTGCTCAGCTTTTGTTTATGCAGCATGATCGCTGTCTTTTCAATCAGATCGGGAGACACAGAAAATTTCAATACCTCAGCGTATTTTAAAACGGGATTTGGTATGTCTGCCGGCATTGTTATGGTTGATTTTATCGGCTACATGGTCATTTTCAGCGATCATTTGGAAATTAAGCCGCTGCTGATTCTTTTTGCTTTGCTCCTGTCAGTTGCCTTCAGTTTTTCGGCTGTAAGACTTTTGCTGATCGCTCTTCAGGACAGGGCAATGAACCAGAGCAGGTCCATCAGGTATCGTACAGCAGGCAGCATCATCGGAGGAATTGCACTTTCGGGAATTCCGTATGTCATCATGACATCTGTCCTGAATTTTGAATTTGCAGAAGGCGGAAAATATGTGTATTTGCTTCCGTTCCTATTCGTTTTCTTTTTAAATTTTATCCTTACTTTGATCCCGGATTTATACAGCCATACAATGATGTATGAACAGACTAAGAGAATTCATGAAAAAGAAGAGAGATTCAGGTCCCTGTTTCATCAAAGCCCTGATGCTGTTATTTCGACAGATTTAGAGGGAACCATTACATCTGTCAACAAAATCGCAGGAGTGATGACTCAGCTGAATGAATCAGAGCTGATTGGCCTGCGTTTTTTAGAGCTGATTCACAAAGAGGATCATCAAAAAGTGATGCACTATTTTTCTGAAATTGTAACGGGCACTCTCATCGATAATGATCTCTCTTTAAAGATGAAGCAAAAGAACGGTGATGACCTCGATATTCTCATCACAGCCGTAAGGCAGGTAGTAAACAATGAAGTTGTAGGTGTATACGGAGTCATAAAGGATATTACGGAAAGCAAAAAAGCTCAAACCCGGATTAACTACCTCGCATATCACGATGAGCTGACCGGATTGCCCAACAGAAGATTCTTTGTGCAAAGATTGTCTGAAGTCATCTCAAAAGAAAAAACATTTGCTGTATTGAGTCTTGATTTTGACAGGTTTAAAAGGCTCAATGATCTTTATGGATACGCTTTTGGAGATCAGGTTTTCATTAAAATTGCAGAGCGTCTTTCTGCTGTGCTTCCTGAAAGGTCGTTTGCAGCAAGGCTTGGAGGAGATGAGTTCAGTGTCATTCTGCTGGATGTCTCACTTGAGGAAGCAAATGAACTTGCACATGACATGGTTCATCACTTCAGGCTGCCGATGAAGATCAGAGGAAATGACTGTCTTGTAACAGCGAGCATCGGCGCTTCCCACTATCCGACTCACAGCACGGATGAGGAATTGCTGCTGAAGTATGCGGATATTGCCATGTATGATGTAAAGATAAACGGCTCAAACAGCTGGAGCATCTATACACCGGAAATGAACAATAAAATGATCGAAAAAATCAAAATCGAAAATGAACTTAGAAAAGCTATTCAGTACGGGGAGCTTACGGTTTACTTCCAGCCCAAATTTAAAGAGAATCTGTCAACAATCATCGGGGCTGAAGCGCTGGTCAGGTGGAATCATAAGGAACTTGGATTTATTCCTCCTTCAACGTTTATTCCAATTGCTGAAGAAACTGGCCTGATCTTTGATCTTGAAAGGTTTGTCATTGGAGAAGTTGGAAAACACGTACAGCTGTGGGAAAGAAAAAACGCATCCTTTGGAAGAATTTCAATTAATATTTCACACCTGCATCTTTATCAGGATGATTTAGTGCAGACAATCGACGATGTTCTCTCTAATTACAATATAAGGGCCTCAAGTCTTGAGCTTGAGATAACTGAAACAGCCATGATGGACAATGAGCTTGAGGCAAACATGAAACTTTCCCTGCTTAGAGACAGAGGAATCGAAATCAGCATGGATGACTTTGGGACAGGCTACAGTTCCTTAAGCTATCTTCAAAAACTGAATATCGACAGGCTGAAAATCGATCAGTCTTTTATTAAGGAAATGGAGCATCAAAATGGAAACGAAGCTATCGTCTCAATGATCATCTCAATGGCACACCATCTTAACTTAAAGGTTATTGCTGAAGGTGTGGAGACTTTGATGCAAAAAGAACTGCTCTCAAACCTCGGCTGTCTTGAATTTCAGGGATACCTTGGCGGCAGGCCTATCCCGGCTGATGAATTTTTTGCCGAGTACCTTGCCAGCGGGAAAGCAAGCTAAAAAAAGGCGAGTATCTCGCCTTTTTTGCCGTTATCCCTTATTATCATTGATCTCCAGCACTTTTAAAATCGCATCCCCGACAGAAGCTGCAGTATAGGCGGCTTCTTTCTTTACCTCAGGCAGCGCATTTTCCATAGCAAAGCTGAACGGGGTTAAGCGGAACATGGGAATATCGTTAAAAGAATCGCCGATGCAGGCAATTTCCGAAGGCGAAATGTCAAGGTGCTCGATCAGCATGTGAAGCGCATTTCCTTTGCTGATATGTTTCGGCATAATGTCCAGGCACTGCCTGTCGGATATGTACGTTTCAATTGTATCAGGATAGCTCTCGCGGAGTTTTTTCTGCAGGGGCAGCAGGGACTCATACTCACCAAGTATGGAGATCTTTGAAGCTTTAATATCCCTGCCTATCCCTTCAGCCAATTGTTCATTTTCTGTTATGGGAGCAAACATCCGGGATTCAATGCTTGTCACGGCTTCATTCCGCCGCTCTGTATAATTGGTGCTGTAGTCTGCGACAATTGTAATAAAATCTTCAGATCGAACAACTTCAAACACTTCGTGTGCAATCACACTTTCAAAAGTAAGAGCATGCAGCGATTCATCGCTGTCAGTGTTGATAAAGGCTCCGTTCTGACTGATCCGGTGGTATTTTTCACCGATTTTCGTTAAGATCTCCCCAATCTCCACATCCATTCGTCCAGAAGCAAGGCATATATCCACACCTGATTTTTTCAGCTGCTTTAAGGCTTCAATGTCTTTTTCCGAAACTTCTTTCTGGTGATCCAGCAGTGTCCCGTCGAGATCACTTACAAATAACTTAATCATGCCGGAGTTCCTCCCTTTCAATATTAAAAGCATAACACTTGGTTTATTTTAAAGAGACATTGCTGCGGCTGCAATTAAATGGTCTTTTGTAAGCTGTCTTCTTTTTCAGGGCTGGTCTACTCCAAGGGTTTTAATCATGTTCTCAGGACTGTAGTTTATTTCAAAGAACAGCGGCTTGTTTTCATCTGTAAACAAGATCAGGCGGGGATCGTCTTCTTTGCTGTATACGATCATACCTTCTGATACGATGCCATTGAACCACTTATTTTCCACTTTAAATGGCATAACAGGCTGAATGAGCACCAGATATCCTTTTTTAGGAAGCGGATTTATTTTTACAGTAATGCCTTTCATTGATTGAATAGCCTTCTTCAACTCATTTGAATAGTAGTCAGTAGAAGGAGCAGTCTTTACAACATCGCCCGTCTCTACATCAATTACTTTCACTTCCTTTACTTCTGCATATCCCTTGACTGCAGGCAGGGCTATAAGGAAGAAGATTGATAAAAAGCATATGATTTGTTTTTTCATGATGAACACCTCCTTTGTACTTTCCCCAATATCGCAGATTATTTTCTGGCAGTAATTTCATGAAGGCGGACAGGAGGATAGATTTACATGAATGGCCAATCCTAACGAATAGTCATGATATTGAAGGAGTGATTTTAATGAGAAAACTATTTATTTTCGTTTTGGCGTTATCCCTTTTAACAGGATGTAAACAGGCAGATCAGGGCCAGCGGACATTTTTGATTCCTGAAGGTTTTACTGGCTGGGTGACCGTTCACAATGAGCCTTCCGAAGGGGAAGGCGAGAGAGAATATAAAGTGTCCGAAGAGGGGCATGCAGAAGTGAAGGAAAAAGATATTCATGATGGATGGGCCTCCAATAAGTATTATTACGTGGATAAAGAGGGAAAACGCAAAGAGCTTTCAGAAGGGAAGATGATCCACGGCGCGTCAGCCGGAGATGAGAATAAAGGAGAAGCCTTTTTTTTCGTAGGAAACAAAGAGGATTTTGAAAAAACAGAGTATACACCGGAAGATAAATAACGGCAAGGCTCTTCGCAGTTGACTGCATATGACATTATTAGTACGATATGAAGCATTGAGAGATAAAAGGAGCTGAGGATTTCGTGGAGGAGTCCTTTACAATAAAAAAGGTACTGAATAATAATGTGCTGATTGCCGAGCACGATTCGTTTGAGGAAGTCGTGCTGATCGGCAAAGGGATTGGATTTGGCCGTAAACGCGGGGACAGGCTTGAAGAAACATCCTATGAAAAAATGTTTGTGCTTAAAAATCAGAAGGAACAAGAGCAATTTAAAATGCTACTGCCTTTTGTAAATGAAGATATGATTGAGGTAGTGAGCGATGTGATTCACTATATCGCAGAACAGGTAAAGCTCCCCCTCAATGAACATATTCATATCGCGCTTATTGACCATATAACTTTTGCCATTAAGCGCCTGCAAAAAGGGATGGATATTAAAAATCCGTTTTTGACCGAAACCAAAACCCTTTATCCAAATGAGTACATGATAGCAGAGGAAGTTGTTCATATGATCAATGACCGGCTTAAAGTGGACTTGCCGGTAGGGGAAATTGGGTTTATTGCCCTGCACATTCACAGTGCCATCACGAATAAACCAATCTCAGATGTGAATCAATTTTCACAGCTGATCGGCCAGCTGATCGGCGTCATCGAGGATTCCATGAAGCTGAAAGTGAATCAGGACAGCGTAAATTATATGAGGCTTGTCAGGCATTTGCGGTATACGATTGAAAGGGTTTTATCAGGTGAGAGTGTGGAAGAGCCAGAAAAATTTGCTTTACTGTTGAAAAAAGAATATCCGCTGTGCTACAATACATCTTGGAAAATGATCAAAGTAATGCAGCAATTCTTGAAAAAACCGGTATATGAAGCTGAGGCTGTGTATCTTACCCTCCATTTATACCGTTTAACAAACAAAACTTAATCTTAAAAAGTACCTTACGTGTTACTGATACGATCAGGCATGAGTGAACAAGTACGTGTTGAAACCGCCCATAAGGGGAAGTATACCCTTTGAGTGCGGATGTCCTTGTTGCACCATGCTTTTTTTGCGTTCTTTTTGGGATTTAAATGTAAACGCTTGTAATTTGCTTTCATGTTTTTTTTGGTTGCTGCTTACACAAACTATTCCTCAAGGAGGTTAAAACATGTTTAAAAATTTATTTGGAGTTCTCCAAAAAATTGGTAAAGCACTTATGCTGCCGGTTGCCATCCTTCCTGCTGCAGGGATCCTGCTGGCATTTGGTAATGCGATGCAAAACCCGGAATTAACATCAAAAGTGCCATTTTTGACAAATGATATCATCCAGCTGATTGCTAAAGTAATGGAGTCTTCAGGGGACATTGTCTTTGCAAACCTTCCGCTGCTCTTTGCAGTAGGTGTTGCTATTGGACTGGCTAACGGTGATGGTGTTGCTGGTCTTGCAGCCATTATCGGATACTTAATTATGAACGCTACAATGAGTGCAGTTCTGATTCAAACAGGAAAAATTCCAAGTGACGCTGTAGAGCTTGCGCAATTCTTCCAGCAGCTGCATCCTGAATATGCAAGGGTGCTTGGAATGCCGACCTTACAGACCGGGGTTTTCGGCGGTATTATCGTCGGTGTCCTCGGTGCATACATGTACAACAAATTCTTTAACATTGAACTGCCTCAATACTTAGGTTTCTTTGCAGGTAAACGTTTTGTACCGATTATGACCGCTGTGTCAGCTGTTGTTCTTGGTTTGGTTATGCTGTTTATTTGGCCGCCGGTTCAAGGAGGACTTAATGCCTTTTCAACAGGCCTTCTGGAATCCAACAAAACACTGGCAGCATTCGTCTTCGGTTTAATCGAGCGTTCTCTTATTCCTTTTGGTCTTCATCATATTTTCTATTCTCCGTTCTGGTATGAGTTTGGAAATTACACAACGCAGGCCGGAGAAATCGTGCGCGGAGATCAGCGTATCTTCATGGCACAGATCAAAGATGGCGCTGAACTGACAGCTGGAACATTTATGACAGGTAAATTCCCGTTCATGATGTTCGGTCTTCCTGCTGCAGCACTTGCGATCTATCATGAAGCAAAAGCTGAAAACAAAAAATTTGTTGCAGGCATCATGGGTTCAGCCGCATTAACGTCATTCCTGACGGGTATCACTGAACCGCTTGAGTTTTCATTTCTTTTCGTAGCTCCAATTTTGTTTGCGATTCACGCAGTCTTTGCAGGTCTGTCCTTTATGACGATGCATATTCTGAACGTAAAAATCGGAATGACATTCTCGGGCGGGGTTATTGACTACTTCCTGTTCGGAATTCTTCCAAACCGTACTGACTGGTGGCTTGTCATTCCAGTGGGTCTTGTATTCTCGCTGATCTATTACTTCGGATTCCGTTTTGCGATCCGCAAATTCAATCTGAAGACACCTGGCCGCGAGGACAAACAGGATGATGAAGATGCAAGCGGAACAACGGAAGCTGCAGGCGACCTTCCATACAACATCCTTGAATCACTTGGCGGAAGCTCAAACATCAAGCATCTTGATGCGTGTATTACACGCCTTCGCGTGACTGTAAATGACGTTAAAGAAGTAGACAAAAACCGTCTTAAGCGTCTTGGAGCTGCAGGAGTACTTGAAGTTGGAAACAACATCCAGGCTATCTACGGCCCTAAATCAGACAGCCTGAAATCACAGATCCAGGATGTAATGGCAGGCAAAACGCCTCGTCCGGCAAAACCTGCATCACCTGAAAAAGAAGTAGAAGAACAGGTAGAGGACGTTATACCAGGCCCGCTTAAAAATGATGTAGAGGAATTCTCATTTGTTTCACCTATTACAGGTGAGATTCACCCGATTACAGAAGTTCCTGATCAAGTATTCTCAGGCAAAATGATGGGTGACGGAATTGCGATTACTCCTTCAAACGGAACAATTGTTTCTCCGGTTGACGGAAAAATCCTGAATGTTTTCCCTACAAAACATGCAATCGGCCTTGAGTCTGAGAGCGGGAATGAAATTCTGATTCATGTCGGCATTGACACTGTAAACCTGAAGGGTGAAGGCTTTGAAGCTTTCGTAAAAGAAGGGGATACAGTTAAAAAAGGCCAAAAACTTCTTGAAGTGAACCTTGATTTCGTGAAACAAAACGCACCGTCTATCATGACGCCGATCGTCTTCACGAACTTAAACGAAGGCGAATCGATTGTGATTAAGTCTTCAGGCAGCGTTGAAGCTGGCCAGGAGCACATCATTTCAATCGAAAAATAAATGAACTTAAGCCGCATCACTTGTCAACCATGTGATGCGGCTGTTATGATAAGGTATTGTGTACTAGCTTTATTTAACTATAAAGGAGATTGATTAATTATGGCAGAGAAAACATTCAAAGTAACAGCAGAATCAGGTATCCACGCACGTCCGGCAACTGTGCTTGTTCAAACGGCAAGCAAGTTTGATGCTGATGTGAACTTAGCATATAACGGAAAAACAGTTAACCTAAAATCAATCATGGGCGTTATGTCTCTTGGTATCGCCAAGGATTCAGAAATCACAATTTCTGCAGCTGGTTCAGATGAAAACGATGCAATCGCAGCTCTTGAAGAAACAATGAAAAAAGAAGGTTTAGGCGAATAATGACTGAACTTAAAGGGATTGGAGCTTCAGCTGGGATCGCGATTGCAAAAGCTTACCGACTAGAAGAACCAGATCTTACAGTATCAAAGCGCGAGGTTGCAGATAAAGCAGCTGAAACTGCACGCTTTGAAGAAGCTATCCAACAATCCAAAGCAGAGCTTGAACAAATCAAAGAGCATGCATTCAGAGAACTTGGTGCAGATAAAGCCGAAATTTTTGAAGCCCATATTCTCGTGCTCAGCGATCCGGAACTGCTTAATCCTGTAAAAGATAAAATCAGCAGCGAATCAATCAACGCTGAATTTGCAATGAAAGAAACATCAGACATGTTTGTCAGCATGTTTGAATCGATGGACAATGAATACATGAAAGAGCGTGCAGCGGACATCCGTGACGTGACAAAACGCGTAATCGGCCATCTTCTTGGCGTTGAAATTCCAAACCCAAGCATGATTTCTGAAGAAGTGATTATCATTGCCGAAGATCTTACACCATCAGATACTGCACAGCTTAACCGTCAGTATGTTCTTGGCTTTACGACAGATATCGGCGGCAGAACATCACACTCGGCCATCATGGCACGTTCAATGGAAATTCCGGCAGTAGTCGGAACAAAAAAAGCCACTTCTGACATTAAAAATGGCGACATTGTTATCGTGGATGGAATTGACGGAGATGTAGTCGTCAATCCTTCTGAAGAAGTGATTGCAGGCTTTGAAAAGAAAAAAGCGCAATACGAAGTGCAAAAAGCCGAGTGGGCGAAGCTTGTTAATGAAGAAACCGTTACAAAAGACGGACAGCATGTTGAGCTTGCAGCCAATATCGGAACTCCTGACGATGTTCGCGGAGTTCTTGAAAACGGCGGAGAAGCTGTCGGTCTTTACCGTACTGAATTCCTATACATGGGCCGCGACCAGCTTCCGACAGAGGATGAGCAGTTTGAAGCATACAAAGCTGTGCTTGAGCGCATGGAAGGCAAGCCTGTTGTTGTCCGCACCCTTGACATTGGCGGAGACAAAGAGCTTCCATACTTAAACCTTCCAAAAGAAATGAATCCTTTCCTTGGTTTCCGGGCGATCCGTCTTTGCCTTGAAGAACAGGAAATTTTCCGCACTCAATTGCGTGCATTGCTTCGTGCAAGCACATTCGGCAACCTGAAAATCATGTTCCCGATGATTGCGGTAGTGGATGAGTTCAGAGAAGCTAAAGCCATTCTTCTTGAAGAAAAAGCAAAGCTTGTAAGTGAAGGCGTTCAGGTTTCAGAAACAATTGAAATCGGCATGATGGTTGAAATTCCTTCAACTGCCGTGCTTGCAGATCAGTTTGCCAAAGATGTTGACTTCTTCAGCATCGGAACAAACGACCTGATCCAGTACACGATGGCTGCCGACCGTATGAACGAACGCGTTTCATACTTGTACCAGCCTTATAACCCTGCTATTCTTCGTCTTGTGACGCTTGTCATTGAAGCTGCTCACAAAGAAGGCAAATGGGTTGGCATGTGCGGAGAAATGGCAGGAGATCCTTTAGCGATTCCGGTTCTTCTCGGTCTTGGACTTGATGAGTTCTCAATGAGTGCTACTTCAATTCTTCCGGCACGTTCTTTAATTAAGAACCTTTCAAAAGAAGAAGCTGCAAGTTTTAAAGAAGAAATCCTTTCCATGAGCACAACAGAAGAAGTAGTTGAATTTGTTAAAGCGAAATTCAACGTGTGAGTTTGAAAAGACCTGCTGCGGCAGGTCTTTTTATTTGTGTTTTTTCTTCCCCATTTCCACTAATTGAGTAAATTGTGGTAAAATAGTCACGAATGCAGAAGAAATGGGGAAGCTTTAGTGAACCGGATAGAAAATCAAGATTTGAGAAAAAAACTCCTGCTGAAGTCCATGTGGGTCATCTTTATTTTGGACGCGCTCTTTATTTTAGTCATTGAAAGAAGCTATAAATATTTTCCGATCGTTTTGATCTTTGCCGGCATCCTCCTGTGCTATACCTTCCTTCTAAGGTCTATAAAGAAGGACTCTTTTTTTGTCTGGAGTTCCCTCGGGCTTATCTATTGCTATTTATTTGCCTTAAACTACACAGATCCATATATAGTGAATTTTATTTTTTTGCTTTTCCCAGTCATTTTCAGCGCCGTGTTTCAAAATCTGAAGGTTGTCTTCATAACAGGTGCAGTCACCATCTGCAGCCAGTTTTATTTTTTTCTGAACGGTTATGAAATCATCTCGTCTTCGTTTGAAAAAATAGATGTCATGTACTATGTCTTTTTTGCAATCATCATTGTTGTTATTCTGTTCTACTACATCAAATATATAAATTACCTATGGGAAAAAGTCCAGCGGCAAAACGACAAGGTGTCAAGAAACCTGAAAACAACTGAGGCGAAATTTGACCTTGTTTTTTCACAAAGTCATGACGCCATAGCGATCATTGATCCTGAGCGAACGGTAAAAGATGTAAACCCCGCGTTTACAGACCTTTACGGCTGGAGCAATCAGGAAATTGCAGGAAGTCTCTTTCCATTTCATTCAGCAGAAAAATCAGGCGTCAGTTCAAGGAGAGACAGAACGAAATCCGGCAAGACCATAGAAGTCGAAGTGACGACTACACCTCTTTATAATCCTTCAGGAGAATTGATTGCCTATTGCGAAATGATACGCGATGTTACAGAGAAAAAAGAAGAAGAGCTTGCCCTTTTTCAGCATGAAAAACTGAAGGTAGCGGGTCAAATGGCTGCGGGCGTTGCCCATGAGATCAGAAATCCGCTGACGGTGATTCAGGGTTTTCTGCAAATGATGGATGAAAAGAAAGACATTATTGACCCGCACTATACAAAGATCATGCTTCAGGAACTGAAACGGATGAACAGTATCGTAAGTGAGTTTCTAATCCTTTCAAAACCTCAGGCTGTGTACAAGAAAGAAATGAATATGAAAGAACTCATCCAGTCCATCATCCGTTTTTTTGAAACGGAAAGTGCCCTTAAAAATATCGGCATTCAGTTCAAGTGCAGCGCAGAACAGCTCCCGGTAAAGGGTGATGAAAATCAAGTTAAGCAGGTTCTGATCAACCTCTTAAAAAATGCGTTTGATGCAATGTCAGGCGGCGGAAAGATCCTGGTTGAAGCATGTGCTGATAAAGACTGCATCAGAGTAATAATCACGGATGAGGGCGAGGGGATACCCCAACATCTGCTTACTCAGATCCGCAAGCCTTTCTTTACAACAAAGGAAAAAGGGACAGGGCTCGGTCTTGTTATTACTGAAAAGATTATTCGCCAGCATGGCGGAACACTTGCCATATCGGGCCAAAAAGGTTCAGGTACGACGGTTACGGCGACTTTTCCTGCATCACTTTCTGGAAATGGGTAAAAACTAACTGCATCAACCAGATTGAAAGGTGATGTAAAATGGAGAAAAAAGATGTCAGAGCAGGCGATAAGGTGTATGTGATCTACCGAAACCCCCATGCAGCAAATGTAGCAAATATTCAGCAGGCAGAAGTAGTCGATCATCCGACAGAGCCCGGACAAAAAGCTTTGTTTATCCATGATTCATACCATTTACTTGACGAAGAAGACGCGATTTTCCCTTCATACTCAGATGCAGAAGAGATGTACAACAAGCTGTTTGATTACGAGCAATACGAGTAAAACTCCGTTTATACGGAGTTTTTTTATGTTTAAAAAGACGCGGAAGCCCTATGCTGTTTTAGGAAATATTTAAAAAGGATATGAACTCCTTGAAAGACAAACCTTATTAACATACCGCTTTTAATCAGAAGGAAGTGACAGCATAGTGAAACCATTCGTGCCGCAGCTCGTCTATATCGAACCAAGGGCACTTGAATACCCTCTTGGAGTGGAGCTGAAAGAAAAATTTGAAAAGATGGGTCTTGAAATACGGGAAACAACTTCACATAATCAGGTGCGCAATATTCCCGGCAAGAACGATCTTCAGAAATACCGGAATGCGAAATCAACATTAGTCGTCGGAGTCCGAAAAACATTGGACTTTGATTCATCAAAGCCATCTGCTGAGTATGCCATACCTCTTGCTACAGGATGCATGGGGCATTGTCATTATTGTTACTTGCAGACGACGATGGGATCTAAGCCTTATATCAGAACGTACGTGAATACAGACGAAATCTTTCAGCGGGCTCAGGAATACATGGAAGAACGGGCGCCGCAAATGACCCGTTTTGAAGCCTCCTGTACATCTGATATCGTCGGAATTGATCATTTGACACATTCACTTAAACGGGCCATTGAGTTTTTTGGAAACACTGATATGGGCCGCCTGCGTTTTGTGACAAAATTTCACCATGTCGATCACTTGCTGGATGCCGATCACAAAGGGAAGACGAGATTTCGGTTCAGTATTAATGCTGATTATGTCATCCGGAATTTTGAACCTGGAACATCGCCGCTTGATAAACGCATTGAAGCTGCAGTTAAAGTTGCCAAGGCAGGATATCCGCTCGGATTCATAGTTGCGCCAATCTATATCCACGAGGGATGGCAGGAAGGCTATAAAGAACTCTTTACAAAACTTGATGAACTGCTGCCGCCGGAAGCAAGAGAGGATATAACCTTTGAGATGATTCAGCACAGGTTTACAAAACCTGCCAAGCGTGTTATTCAAAAAAACTATCCTAAGTCAAAACTGGAAATGAAAGAAGATGACCGCCGCTATAAGTGGGGAAGATATGGAATCGGAAAATATATTTATCAAAAAGATGAAGAAGCCGAATTAAGAGATACGCTTGAGAGCTATATCGATGACTTTTTTCCGAATGCAAAAATTGAATATTTCACTTGAAAAAACAGAGGCTTTCTCTGTTTTTTCTGGTTTTAAATCTCAAATAAGGCATTCCTGTCCATATCCTGATACTATAAAAGAGAAGATAAATCAGGAAGAGGTGCTGAAGATGTATTTAGGTTTTAAGGGGAAAACGGCACTTGTTGCAGCATCCAGCCAGGGACTTGGAAGAGCTGTTGCCGAGGCACTTGCAATAGAGGGCGCTAACGTCATGATTACCAGCAGAGACCCTGAAAAATTGCACAGGGTTAAAGAAGAGATTTCCAAAAAAGCATCCGGCAGAATTGAATACAAAGCATGCGATCTTTCAAATGGAGAGGAAATTGTGCAGCTTGTAGAGAAGACAGCGAAACGCTTTGGAACAATAGACCTTCTTGTTAACAATGCAGGAGGCCCGCCGACAGGCACATTTGAAATGATGACAGATGAAGACTGGCAAAAGTCTTTCGAATTGAACGTCATGAGCCATGTCAGACTGATCAGAACGGTCCTTCCTTATATGAGAGGAAAAGGAGGCAAGATTGTTAATATCGCCTCATCTTCTGTTAAAGAACCAATCCCGGGACTTGTACTGTCCAATACGTTCCGGCTGGGTATTGTCGGCCTCACAAAGACGCTTGCATCCGAGCTTGCACCTTATCAGATTCTGATTAATACGGCAGCACCGGGGAGAATTGCGACGGATCGGACAGCCTCCCTTGATCAGGCGGCAGCAGAGCGGCTCGGTATTCGTGCTGAAGACGCAGAAGAGGAAAACAAAAAGAAAATTCCAGCGGGGAGGTATGGTACGCCGGAAGAATTTGCAGCCTATGTTCTCTTTTTGCTGTCAGATGCAAATACCTATATGACGGGTCAGACCCAGCTGATTGACGGAGGAATGGTTAAATCCGTATAGAACACCAGCCGCTGAAGTAAACTAAGCCATAGATAAAACAGGTAAGGTGGCTTCTATGGATGGCGATCGTTCTCGCTGCAATTATCATCTGGCTTTTGGTTCACATTTTTGTGTATATGCCTAAAAAGTGCAACCCGATTGAGTCAGTATTTATTTTTTTGACGACTTCAATTATGAATAATATGTTCTGCTCAATTATTACTGAAAACCTGAGGTGGGCGGTACCGTATGAAACGCCAGAGGGATTTACCGTCTTAATTTTACAAAGAGTCCTGATTATCCCTCTTTTGTTTTTGCTTATTCTCCATCTGTTATTAAATGTAAGGAGCATTCTTGGCAAATTCCTTCTTTTAGCTGCATCATTTGGCATTGTTGTCGGAATGGAGGAGCTCTGCATGTACTTCCAAGTCATGAAGTATGTTGAAAACAGATGGGCAATCCCGCTTATCCACACTCCGCTGCTGCTATTGACAGGAATTATTGCCCTGACTTTATTCAGGCCGGTATTGAAAAGGGGAGTGACGATGAGATGAACGGCATGCAAAATGAGCTTTATATTCTTGCTACCATTGCTGCTGCTCTCCTGATCATGGCAAAGCTCCCGAAAAAGTTTCCGGCAGGCGTTACCGTTCTTATTTTTACGTTCAGTGCGTTTATCGGGCTGACTGCAGATCACATATTAGCTATTCCGCCCTACGACATATATGATGTCAATGATTCGCCGAACTTCGAAGTGTGGGATTTTATTTACTACAGCATGTATGGATTTTTCGGTTACTTTTTTCTATTTATTTATCAGCACTTTCGAATCAGGGGTATTCTGACAATCCCATACATCATTCTTTGGTCAATGTTTTCGGTGTTTTATGAATGGGTTGCCGTTCAAGTCGGAATCTTTGATTTTGGCAAAGGGTACAAAATGCAATATTCATTTCCGATTTACCTGTACATCCAGACATTCTTTATCATCTTTTTTCATTTTGTCATGAAGGAATATGATAAGCTGAAAGAAAAGTCTTCCATTATATAAAAAGAGGAAGCTGAAAAAGAGAGGGAGAGATGTATGACACAAAGTATAGGGTTCATCGGAACGGGCGTAATGGGCAGAAGCATGGCCATGCATTTGCTGAAGGCAGGCTACTCTGTTTCCATTTATACGAGAACAAAAGAAAAAGCGGATGATCTGATTAAAGAGGGGGCGGTCTGGAGAGAGACAGCAGAAGAGCTTGCCCGGAACTCTGATGTCGTTATGACGATGGTTGGATATCCATCAGATGTAGAAGAGCTTTATTTGGGAGATAATGGAATTTTAAATGCTGCAAAAAGCGGCAGCTACGTAATTGATATGACAACTTCTAAGCCGAGCCTTGCCATACGCATCTACGAACTGGCGAAGCAAAAGAGGATTTACGCAATCGACGCACCTGTTTCAGGCGGAGATGTAGGTGCTAAAGAGGCTAGACTGTCCATAATGGCCGGCGGAGATAAGGAAGCATTTGAAGCGTGTTTGCCGATTTTTTCTATTATTGGAAAAAATATTGTCTACCAGGGGCCTGCAGGAAGCGGACAGCATACTAAAATGTGTAATCAAATTGCAATTGCAGCCGGCATGATCGGGGTTAGCGAGGCGATTGCGTATGCGCATTCAGCAGGTCTTGATCCTGAAAATGTGCTGAAAAGCATATCAGCAGGTGCTGCGGGAAGCTGGTCATTAAGCAATCTTGCACCAAGAATGCTGAAGGAAGATTTTGAACCTGGGTTTTATGTCAAACATTTTCTGAAAGACATGAGCATTGCAATTGAAGAGGCTGAACAAATGAAAATGGAGGTGCCTGGCCTCGCACTTGCCCACAAGCTGTATACGGAGCTTTCAGAAAAAGGGGAAGCCGAGAGCGGAACACAGGCTCTGTACAAGTTATGGAAATCACCATCAGAAAACTGAATAGCGGGGAATCTGCTCCAATGCACCTGCTGCTTGAAGCAGATCCTGAGGAAAAAGCCATTCAAAAGTATCTTCATAAGAGCCTCGTTTTTTTGGCAGAACATAAAGAACAGACGGCTGGTGTACTGGTTCTCGTTAAACGTTCATCCACATCATTAGAAGTGATGAATCTTGCAGTTGATAATGCATTCCGGAGAAAAGGAATTGCAAAGAAACTGCTGGCACGTGCCAAAAAGGAAGGGGAAACTGAAGGTTTTACTTTTCTTGAAATTGGTACAGGCAATTCAAGCCTTGACCAGCTGGCCCTTTATCAAAAGTGCGGCTTCAGGTTAGACGGAATTATCAAGAATTACTTCCTGGATCATTATGATAAGCCAATTTATGAAAATGGAATACCATGTCTTGATATGGTCCGCCTGAAAATGCCCTTGACATAAAAAAGACAGCCGGATATCCCGGCTGTCTATGACGATCAAACTCTATTATTTTCCGATGAACATTTGAGTCCAGTAGTTGCCTTCTTCAACGTGGCCCACACCGATGTGTGTGAAGTCAGCGTTCATGATGTTTTTGCGGTGACCTTCAGAGTTCATCCATGCTTGTACAACTTCTTCAGGAGAAGCTTGTCCTTTTGCAATGTTTTCGCCTGCAGTTGTATACTCAACGCCGAACTTTTTCATCATATCAAATGGTGATCCGTAAGTTGGGCTGTTGTGGTCAAAGTAGTTCTTGCTTTGCATGTCTTTAGACTTTTCTTTAGCTACTTTGCTTAGTTCTTCGTCAAGCTGAAGAGGTTTTAGACCTTGCTTTTCACGCTCTGCATTTGTAAGCTCTACAACTTTTTTCTCAAATTCACTTACTGCAGCCTGAGTTTGCTCTTGCTTTGGAGCTTCTTCTTTTGCTTCAGGTGCCTGCTGCTGTGCAGGTGCTGGAGCTGCTTCTTGCTTAGGCGCTTGAGCTTGCTCTTGCTGAGGTGCCTGCGGTGCAGCCTGTCCTTGCTGTGCTTTAAACTGGCTCAGCTGCTCTTCAACCATTTTTTGAAGCTCAGGATTGTTGATGTTTTTCAGCATATCCTGTGTTTGTTCCTGATTTAAATTGCAGTTTTGACCGGCAATTTGATAAGCTTTAACTTGCATATTTGATTGCTGTGGAGCTGCTGCATCTGCAGTTTGTCCACCCGCATTAAATGTAAAAATAGTAGCTGCTGCTGCAACTGAAAGTGCAATAGACTTCTTTTTCATGAAAAAATTCCTCCTAAGAGTTTTTTTTGTTGTGTTCCTTGCTACACACATATCGTAACACACGATTCTTGTAATATATCAGCCAGTGCTTTCCATTGACACTCATGCTGAATGTCAATCTATCATCCTTACAAATTGTAAGTCTCATAAAGCCCAGTCAGCAAAGACTTTTCAGCAATTTAAACAGCTGTCAGTCCAAACACATAAAGGACGGATGATTTCTAGCATTATCCATCAAAACTAACTTTTTCATTGAATTGTTTCTTGACAAAAAATTTACCCCCATTTTTGTGTAACAAGTATTACACAAGTGTTACAATAGGATTGTAATTAGATGAATGAACCCACAATCGGATGAATCCGATTTTGAAAGGAGATAAACTGCGTTGACTGAGCAAGGCAATAGTCAGGCGGATTTGCGGAAATTAAAGAAAAAACGCTTAATCCGCATCAACGTTTTCTTTTTCTTTGTGTTTTTGCTGTTTGTAGCACTTATTATCCGGCTTGGTGTTGTGCAGATTGTCCAGGGAGAGGAGTTTTCCAAGGAAGTCAGCCGCACAGAGTCCAACTATGCCAGTTTTCCTGCTCCGCGGGGCAAGATGTATGACAGGAACGGAAATGTCCTTGTTGAAAACATCGGTGTAGACGCGATTACGTATACGGTTGAAAAAACAACCAAAGCAAAAGACAAGCTCGAGACTGCTGCGAAACTGGCTTCATTAATTGACGTTCCATCCGATTTTCTTAAGGAACGGGATTTGAAGGACTACTGGGTGGCAACGAATCCTGAAGAGGCAGCAGACCTCTTAACAGAAAAGGAAAAATCGAAAAAAGGCAGTGAAACCTATAAACTTCAGATCGACCGGGTACCAGTAAAAGAACTGGATGCATTAAAAGCAAATCCTGTAGAACTTGAAATAGCGGCTCTTTATACCCGTTTTTCATCCGGCTATGCCTATGAGCCCCAAATTGTAACAGCTACAGGCCTGACAAAAGATGAAGAGCTGACAAAGGACGAGCTGACACGCGTGGCTGAAAATCTTGAAGATCTGCCGGGTGTGGATATCATCACGGACTGGAAACGTTCCTATCCTAACGGCGACCTTCTAACAGGGGTTTTCGGCAGTGTTACAACTCCTAAACAGGGAATTCTTGAAGCAAGAAAATCATATTACACAGCCCGCGGATATGCACGCAACGAACGGGTTGGACGAAGCAACCTTGAGTATCAGTACGAGGACTATCTGAATCCGAGAAAATCAAAAGTGCAATATGTGACGGACACAAGCGGCAATGTCATTTCCGAATCGGTCATCGACGAGGGAAGACGCGGCTATGATCTAAAACTGTCCTTTGACCTTGATCTGCAGAAGCAGCTCGATCAAATTGTCGAAGAAGAACTGAAAGTTGCCCGCGGAAAATCCGGAAATTACCTCGTGGACAGAGCCTTTGCGGTCATGATGGACCCTCATACAGGCGACGTGCTTGCCATGTCGGGTAAGAAGTACAGTTTTGAAGAGGGGAAGATAAACGATTATATTGTAGGGAACTTTACAACTCAGTATGAAATAGGCTCTACTATTAAAGGGGCAACTGTTTTGGCTGGATATCAACATGGAATACCAAGGGGCACTGTCTACGTTGATACTCCGATGAAACTGAAAGGTGCTCCTGATAAAAAGTCAGTCAGAAATATGGGGCCTGTCTCTGACATAAGAGCTCTTCAAAAAAGTTCAAACGTTTATATGTTCAGAATCGCTCTTGAAATTGCAGGGGAGACATACATTCCAAATGGACCTCTTGATATTTCAGCGAGTGATTATCAGCGTCTGCGGAATTATTACAGCCAATTCGGACTTGGTGTGCCGACAGGAATTGATCTTCCTAATGAATCAATTGGTCTGCAAACAAGTGCGAGTGATCCGGGTAAGCTTGTCGATATGGCAATAGGCCAGTTTGATACGTATACTCCGCTTCAAATGGCTCAGTACGTATCCGTTATAGCTAATGGAGGCTACCGTGTTGAACCGCGGATTGTAACAAGTATACATTCACCGAATGAAGAAAAACAGCTTGGACCGATTGTAACTGAACATGAACCAACTATTCTAAATCGAATAAATAACTCACCGGAAGACATAAGACAAGTGCAGCGGGGATTTGAAGCCGTTACAAAAACTGAAGGTACGGCAGCAGGAGTCTTTGGTGAATACGATGTAGCAGGGAAAACTGGAACATCCCAAACAAGCTATTATGGTGAGCTGAGCAAGAAAGCATATTGGGGTACTGATACAAATAATTTAGCTTTCGTAGGGTATTACCCTGCATCAAAGCCTGAAGTAGCTATCAGTGTATTGGTTCCTTATACTGGGCTGCGGGCAGGGCATCCTGTAAACAAAAATATCGCCAAGCGCGCAATCGAAGCCTATGCAAACCTAGATCCTAAACCTCAGAATCAGGATGCAGACAGTTCGGCTGATGCCTCTTCACAGGAAGAAGCCGGGCAGGAATAACAGGCAGACTTCAGCTTTCCTTCACAGGAAGGCTTTTTTCTTTGCCTTTTTTTCTGAAATCAGAGTAACCCATTATATAGTAGGAAAAAATAGGTTAAATCAAAGAAATGAGGGATCACATGGGGTTTTACTCTCCTGAAAACATTCAGCTTATGAAGAGGTTTCCTGATCTTGCGCCTGAGCTTTATCAGTCATATACTGCATTCAGCAAAGCGGTGCTGAGTGACGGACATTTAACAAAAAAGGACAAGGAAATCATTGCTGTGGCTGTTTCTCATGCAACGGAATGTCCTTACTGCATTGATTTTCATACGAAAAAAGCAAAGAAAGAAGGGGCAAGTGCGGAGGAATTATTTGAAGCAGTTATGGTCTCGGCTGCAATCGAAGCAGGCGGTGCCTATGCCCATAGAATGCAGATGCACAGGGCATACGACGGAGATGCTGCAGATGCATTTTATAAAAGCTCTGATCTTGCTGATTTAAAAACGATGACCGATTTGACTCCGGAAATCGGAGCTTCGGCCCATGCTTTTTTTTCTAAGGCAATGGCTGCGGGCAAGCTTTCGGCCAAACAAAAGCAGCTGATTGCAGTGGCGGTGGCGCACACGTCAGAATGTCCCTATTGCATTGCCTCCCATACAGCAGGTGCCAAACAGGAAGGCTGCTCTATGGAAGAACTGGCGGAAGCGGCAATAACAGCAGCACTATTAAGGTCAGGCGGCGTTGTCACACATGCGGTGAATATGCTGAAATCCTTTGAGGGTGAAAACGAAAACTCTACACATAATTGAAGCGCACATGCCAAAACTAAGGTAAGTAAAAGGAGGGATGAACATGTCTAAAACAAACAAAAACGATGCTGATCAGAAGAACAAAAAAGGCTTTGACTCAAGCAAAACGGACTCTGAGTTCAGCAATGAACTGGGAAGCGCCGCTACAAACCGTGCTCATAAAGAAAAAGCAAAGAAAGAAAAAGCTTCAAAAAATGCTGGTGAATATAAAGGATAAAAGCAAGCCGGATCTCATACCGGCTTGCTTTTTTTATGGCCGCCGTTTAACAATCATGATAACATGCGCTTTCTTTTTCAGAAAAAATTAACTTTTTCAGGAAATCATAAAGGAATTTTGAAAGACAGAATCGAATTTTGTTAAGTAAAATCGAACGTTCTGCAGGCGAAGATCATCTGCTTCCTTGTTTCTTCATTTTTCTCCCTCAGTCTCCCGCATGACGATCATTTTGACTGCTGTTTCCCAAAAGCAGATAGCACGGTATTGTGTTGTGATTTACATATTAAGGGGGGCAATGCATGAAGCAGGAAACAGAAAGCGAATATCAGGTATTGCCGCAGGCAGAGCTGTTTGCAGTGATGAACGACAGCGGCAGGTTTCAGTTTATGTCTGCAAACAGCGAAGAGCACCTGGGCTTTAAAAGCAGTGAAATGATTGGCACGACATTGAAGGAATATGTTCATAAAGACGATCTTTTTTTAGTGGAGAGCTATTTTTACAATGAACATCATCTTCATCCGTGCACCTTTCGTTTCATGTTAAAGAATGAAACCTATATATGGCTGGAAGCTGATATTGATTTTATAAGAACAGCAGCTGCAGAGGAAAATCAGATTATTCTTAAGCTGAAAATTCCAAAACCAAGCCAGCATGGAGATCCGGCAAGGCGTGTGCAGCTGAATAATCCCTTTTTAAGTGAAGAATCACAGGAAATAAGTGTTCATGCGACAGAACTGCTGAAGAAACTGCCATGTCCCCTGTTTATATCCCAGAAGGGTCAGCTTTGCTATGTAAATCAGGCCCTTATTGATCTGCTTGGAGGATCCTCAAAAGAAGATCTTCTTGGGAAAGATGTTCTTGATATCATCGATCATGATTACCATGACATTGTAAAAAACCGCATACAAAGAATGCAGCAGGGCTCCTATGTAGGCCTTATTGAACAAACGTGGAGAAGGCTTGACGGAACACCGGTTGAAGTGGAAATTAAAGCGGCCCCCGCCATTTATAAAAACAAGCCGGCGGAACTGGTCGTTCTGATTGATATTTCATCACGCAAGAAGTTCCAGAAAATCCTTCAGAAAAGCAGGGAACGGTATCAGCTCCTGATTCAGAATTCCATTGATACTATTGCCGTTATTCACAGAGACAAATGGGTTTTTATTAATGAGTCGGGAGTAAAGCTTTTTGAAGCTGGAGACTATCCTGATATGCTCGGCAAAAACGTCTTTGCCTTATTGGAACAGGAAGATCATGAACAGGTGAGGGAGAAACTCCGCAGTATTGTCGAAGAAAAGTCTGAAGTGGAAGTAACGAAGCAATCCTGGCATACATACAACGGCAGCACAATTTATACGGAAATGGTCTGCATTCCCACCACTTATTTTGGCGAAAGGGCCGTTCAGGTCATTTTAAGGGATATTTCTGACCGGAAAAAGGCAGAGGAACTGATGCTTCGCTCTGAAAAACTTTCCGTAGCAGGACAGCTGGCAGCCGGCATTGCCCATGAAATCCGCAATCCGCTGACGGCTATCAAGGGGTTTTTGCAGCTTATGCATTCTTCAAACCGTCACGATCAAGGGTACTACGAAATTGTCTTTTCTGAGCTGAACCGGATTGAACTGATCCTGAGCGAGCTGCTGATGCTCGCAAAACCTCAGGAAAGGGTCCTGAAAAAAACGGACTTAACAGCTCTGGTAAGTGATGTTGCAACGCTTCTTGAAACGCAGGCGATCATGAATAATGTCATCATCCAAACCGTTCCCCAGGAAGAAAAGCTGTTTATCCACTGTGATCAGAACCAGCTGAAACAGGTGTTCATTAATCTGATTAAAAATGCGATTGATTCCATGCCTAAAGGAGGAGCCATTCAGCTTCGTTTCGAAAAAGCGGAAGGTTTCATTTTTGTGCATGTGAAAGATGAAGGGGAGGGAATACCTAAAGAAGCCCTGAAAAAAATCGGCGAACCATTCTACACGACGAAAGAAAAGGGAACAGGCCTTGGCTTGATGATCACTTATAAAATCATTGAAAATCATAAAGGCAGCATGAGCATTGAGAGCGAGCCTGGAATGGGCACGGTTTTTTCACTGAAGCTGCCGGAAGCTTGAAAGGCAAAAAGCCAGCGAAGCATATAGCGTCCGCTGGCCAATCTTATCGGCTTTTTATATAGTGTTCAAACCGGTCCATCGCCTCTTTTAGCTGTTCAAAGCTGCAGGCATAAGAGATCCGGATGTATCCTTCCCCCAAAGCAGAAAATGCACTCCCGGGCACTACAGCCACCCCCCCATCCTTTGCAAGAGAATAGGCAAAATCAAAAGACGAGGCATTGAAATGCTTGATGCTAGGAAAAATGTAAAAGGATCCGTCCGGCTTTTCAGTCGGAAGCCCCATCTCCGTCAATCTCCTGTACACATAGTTCATTCTTTTTGAATATTCCCCGTTCATAGGTGCTGCATCGTTTTTGCCTGCAGTAAGGGCCTCCAGAGCAGCCTTTTGCGAGATGGAGGATGCACAGGATATGTTATACTGATGCACCTTCAGCAGATGCTTGCTGATGGCAGCCGGTGCGAACACAAACCCGATTCGAAAGCCGGTCATGCTGTGTGATTTTGAAAGCCCGTTTATGACGATTGTCTGATCACGCAGGAACGATGCGATCGAACGGTGTTTTCCATCAAAAACAAGTTCACTGTATATTTCATCTGACAAAATGAAAAGATCTTTGCCTTTAAGCAGTTCGGCAATTTTCATAAGCTCTTCCTCATCAAGTGTAACGCCTGTAGGATTGGATGGATACGGCAGGACGACACACCGCGTTTTTTCTGTCAGATGCCTGCTGATCAGTTCTGCCGTTAATTTAAACCCGTGTCCGGTTGTATCAGCGTGCACCGCTTTGGCTCCGCACAGTGAGATGATTGGCTCATAGCCTGGATAGACCGGTCCAGGCAGGATGACTTCGCTTCCCGGAGAAAGGATGGTCCTGAATGCAATATCAATGGCCTGACTGGCTCCGGCGGTTACAATCACTTCATCTTTTCCTTGATAGGAAAGTCCATACTTTTCTTTTACAAAAGCAGCGGCAGCTTCTCTGAGTTCTGGATAGCCCGCATTGTGGGTATAAGTTGTAAAATCGCTCTCAATCGCCTCAATGGCGGCTTTTTTTACATGAGCTGGAGTTAAAAAATCCGGCTGGCCGATTGTGAGTGATATGGTTTCCTCAAATTCTGAGACCATATTGAAAAACTGGCGGATGCCAGAAATCTGAATGTTTTTAACCTGCTGATTAATAAGGTGCTCCATCATGTTCATCCTTTTTCTAAGTAATCAAATAACGTGTTATTCTACCATCATACACAATTATTCAGACTAATTCACCCATTCTGCGCGTGTTTAGCAACATATTAAGAAGGGTAAAGGTCAAAAATACATTTACCTACAAAGAAAGATGTGACAGAATGATACGTACATTAGCCGTTCAATCCAGCGGGGAGGTTGTTTATGACCTGCCCCTTAAAGAACTGAGAAAACCCGAAATTAAATGGTATTGGGTCGATTTTCAGGATCCTACTGCAGAGGAAACGAAACTGCTGAGCAAATTTTTCCGCTTTCATCCTTTAGCTATTGAAGACTGTGTGGAGTTTGTTCAGAGACCGAAAATTGATACTTATGATACCTATCTGTTTGTTGTCATGCATGCCATCCAGCAAAAAACACTTGATGCCGAAGAGCTTGATCTCTTTATTGCGAGAAATTACGCTGTTACTTTCCATAAAAAGCCGATCAGGGATTTGAATAATATTTGGTTTAAGCTGAAAAAGGACGAAGGTCTGAAGGAAGGGGGGCCTTCCCTTTTGATGCACCAGCTGATGGATCAGCTGGTAGATGAATATTTCCCTCCTGTCTATAAGCTTGAGGATTTGCTGAATGAAATCGAGGAAAATACAAAGGATCTGACTATCAGCGAATTGATGGAAGGTGTTTTTGATATCCGCACAGATTTGTATAAGCTGAGAAGAACAATTATTCCAATGCGGGACCTGCTGTACAGGATGATAAGTTCCAGCAGTCTGAAAGCCTATATCAGAGATGAGATCTATTTTCAGGATATATACGATCACCTGCTGAAGCTTGTTGAAATGATTGATGCGAACAGAGAGCTGAGCGCAGATATCAGGGACAGCTATCTTTCCATCAGTTCAGACAGAATGAACAGAGTCATGATGACATTGACGGTCATCTCGTCCATCTTCCTTCCGCTCACATTTATTGCTGGGCTTTACGGGATGAACTTCCAGTACATGCCGGAGCTTGCCGGCAAATACAATTACTTTATTGTTGTGGGCATTATGGTGCTGATTGCAGCGGGAATGATTTACTTTTTCGCGAAAATGGGCTGGTTCAGGTATCATAAAGGAACAAAGCTATAACGCAAATACACGCTGCCTTCGGGCAGTTTTTTTACGTTTAATTAAAAGAATGAAGAGGAAAATGATAGTATAATAAAGGAAAAGACTGAGGCGGTGGAAGGTTTGAAAAGAATTGCTGTTATTGGCCAATCGGGAGAGATCCCTGCAGAAGTGCGGGCAATAAGTGAAGAAGTGGGAGCTGAAATTGCCAAGCGAAATGCCGTCCTGCTGACAGGCGGCGGAAGCGGAGTGATGGAGGCTGCGTCCAAAGGGGCAAAAGAAGCGGGAGGTCTTGTCATCGGGATTCTGGCAGGAGATGAGACACATGTTGCCAACGATTACCTGGATGTTCCGATTACGACGGGCTTATCCTTTGATTACAGAAGTCTCGTGCTGGTTCATTCCTCAGATGCGATAATTATGATCAGGGGAGGAAATGGAACATTGGGAGAGCTGTCTGCTGCCTATATGAATAAAAAGCCTGCCGTTGTTATTGAAACATCTGGAGGGTGGGCGGCGAAACTGAAGGAAGCCGCATTTGAAGGAGCCTATCTTGACGAGCGCCGGACCGTGGAAATTCACTACGCGGACTCAGCAAAAATGGCAGTAGACAGAGCGTTCTTAAGAATCGAACATCCGCTTGATGAAATGAAAAATACAGGGATTATCGGAGATTAATAAAAATAAAAGCGGACGTGCTGTTTGGCCGTCCGCTTTTCGTGTGATTTCTTTACTATGCTTAGGAGTTAAGAAGTCATTTCGTTCATTGCGCTCTGCACATTGTCTAGCTCCAGCGCCTAACTCCTCGGCCAGAACGGCTCCGCCAAAAAAAGCAAAATCGGCTTTTTCCGGCGGAGCCTTTTCTGTCCTTCGGAGCTAAGCAAGGCGCTTCCGCTTTTCAGGGCTACCTGCAAGAAAACGAAGCAATCCGCTGCGTGTCTATTCCGAAATAGTCCCATCTGAATTGGCGCGGTCTCCATCTGTACCCTGCGACGGATGTTCTGCCGACAAATGTCGGGTAAAACCAAAAGCTGTTTCCATTGTTAAGCCAAACGTACGTAAACCGGAAAAGACATCCGCTGATGGCTCCCGGGTCTACTGCAAATAGTGATGGACTTTGCTGTGGGATCTGACTTGGAGGCGGTCCTGTCGGTGCCTGCGTTCCTCCTCCTCCAAACCCTGGCGGCGGACCAGGCGGCATACCTCCTCCAGGACCAAAGCCTGCTCCCGGAAAACCTGGAAATCCCTGACGATCGTATGGATTGTACATATAAACATTCCTCTCCTCATTAGCCTACAACACACAGTATGCATCAACGAGGAAGGGAGTGAATGGAATACCGGACTGCGTGCAGCAACACGCAAAAAGGAACACTTCTTTGAGTGTTCCTTTTTGCGTACGGGACATTAATAGCCGAAATCCCAATCCATCTGCTCCTGCCAGACGGCGAAATGAAAGGGAGGAAGAATCATTGTTCTGCCGTTCACTTTACAGCTGCACGACTCTGAGCCGGCATTTTCTTTTAATTGCACATATATTTCTTCAGGAACATCCTCAAGAACAGTCATATCCTGATTTTCATGAAACAGCAATACGGTTCCCACCGAAAAAACACCTTCTTTTACTAGAGATCACTCAAAAAACACATTTAGAATTCTACCATGTTTTTGAATGAAATCTGCCGCTGAAAAGAAGATGTCATAAAATCGCCAAATCGAAATCGTTTACAGGAGGTTTAAAGGTATTTTTTCATTTTGTACTGAATGAAAAGCATGGGATCAATAGATACGTAGTGTTCAGTTAAAACGGAGTAGCCCCTTTTCAAGAAAAAGGGCCGGGCTGTAATTCCCGTATTGAGAGTGACCTTTTTGTGGCCCAAATCTCTTGCCGTCTTCTCGAGTGCCTCAAGAAGGGCAGATCCGGTTCCCGTCCTTTGATGGTCTTTATGAGCATATAAAAAATGAATGTCTCCGTTATGCGTCAGTGTGCCAAAACCTGTTATTTTTTTATTTATTACTGCAAGGAGTGTCGTGTTCACTGAAAGCAGGTCTCCCCAATTTTCATAATGATCCCGACTTTTTGGAGCCAGTGCATGGATATGATCAGGTGAATAGTCTCTGCCATTAATCTCATTGACTGTATCAATATATAAATTGATGACAGATTCAAGATCTTTTTGTTCAAATAATCTAATCTTCATCAGCACCACCAAATATGTTTAATTTTTCTGCACGCGCATCTTTAATTAAATCCGTTAACCAGGCAAGTTCTGCTTCTCCATGCAGGATTGATCCCCTAATTAAGTGAATAACAGCTCTCGGAAGCCTCTTATATAAATCAAGAATTCCTTCAAGCTCTGCCACTCTTTTTTTTGTCAGCTCCACTCTCTTTTCAAGAACTTCTGCCACTTCTTGAGGATTGCTGTGGAGAGTAAAAGCAACGCCCGTAAAAAGAGGGTGATACAGATTTGAGTCGCTCGACAGTTCGTCCAGAATCATTTTGTGAAAGAGCTTTTTCCCTGATTCGGTAATCGAATAAATCGTTTTATCAGGCCTGTTCGTATCTTTAATAATATCAACAATTTCAATATGCTCTTTCTTGTAAAGCTGTTCAACTGCATAATACAGGGAGCCTTTCTGCAGTTTCATAAAGTGGTCCATATGTCTTTGTTCCATAATCTGCTTCATTTCATAGGGATGGGCATTCTGTTCCATTAAGAGCCCAAGTATGACCAATTTCATTGACATACAGCATACCTCGCTTTACCGAAGCTGGTGTTTCTTTATCAGCTTACTTTGATTATATAGTCTAGTTTGACCATTTAGCAACGATTTTACATGAAGGTTCACTAATTCGATAAAAGGGAAAGGTATCGGTGGGAATGTAAATGAACCATCTATCTATTTTCTGTTCTATCCTGTAAAATAAAGTGTTTGAAAAAATAGTTCCTTTATGGAGGAATACGTGTGCTGCAAATGATTAAACCGCTATTGGTTAATATTACAATTCTATTTTCCCTAACCTATAATGCAAACCTGTTTTTTCCGTTTCATTCAACGCAAAAGCCGGCATTAAAACAGAAAATCATTTACGGGCTGATCAGCTCATTTGGCGCTCTTCTTTGCATGGCCTACCCGATTGAAACACTCGGGGACACGAACTTTGATTTGAGAATGGTTGTTGTAATGATTATTACCCTGTATTCCGGCTTTATATCAGGTGGAATTGTCCTTATTGTAACATGCTTTGCCAGATTTTTAATCGGCGGAGAGTTCTATCTGATCGGGATTGCTGTTACAGTCTTTGCCTATGTTATGGCACTGCTGTTCAGAAGGGCGTTTCTTCAGTCAAGCAATAAATACATGTCCGGAAGCATCATTTTTGCCGTTTATTTTGCTGTCTATATCCTGATCATTTACTCTAAGATGAATTTTCTGGGGCTTCCTTTTTACTTTGTCTATTTCCTGACCTTTTACTTTTCATGTATTTCGATGATTTATATTATTGAAAGCCTTATAAAAACAAATAAGCAGTTTGATGAAATGGTTTATATGGATAAACTTACGACAATTGGCCAAATGGCAGCCGCCATTGCCCATGAGATCCGCAATCCAATCACAACGGTCAGAGGATTTATCCAATATATACAGCAGAATACAGGTGATGAAAATCTGAAGAAGTTTTCACCTTTGATTTTGGAAGAACTGGACCGGACAAACAAAATTATTACAGATTATCTGCTGCTGTCAAAGCCCGGAAATCGTGAGATGACGAAGATTGATATTGATGATGTGCTTGTAGACAGCATAGAGCTGCTGAAACCGCTCGGGTATTATTCCAATGTCAGCCTGTCTTTCGAATCTGACGGGAGAAATGAAGTATATGGGGACATCCATCTCTTTAAGCAGTCTTTGATGAATGTGATTAAAAATGCAATTGAATCCATTGAAGACAGCGGAGAAGTAGAAATAACCAAAATAACGAATGATGCAGACGGCACCATCAGCATTGCCATCAGCGATAACGGAAAAGGAATGACTGAGGAAGTAAGAAAAAATCTCGGTTTGCCGTTCTATACCACAAAATCAAAAGGCACCGGTCTTGGATCGATGATCACAAACAGGCTGATTCGGGAAATGGGCGGCACAGTCGAATACCAAAGTGAGCTTGGAAAGGGCACCTGTGTAATCATTAGCCTTCAATTATTTCAGGAAATGAATCACTGACAGAAGAAGGAGAAACGTACGTTCGGAGAGAATGTATAACGGAAAAGGGGGAGACTGATGAAAACAATAGATGAAATGAATCAGCATTATTCTGACTTTACAAACTGGGTCATCTCATTGGAGTTTACAAGCGAAGAGCTATGGCATCATCCGATTGATCATGGAAAATGGTCCATAGCTGAAATAATTTCACATCTTATTTCATGGGACAGGTGTACCCTTGAGCAGAGACTGCAGAACATACATATGAACGCTGTTTTAGATCCATTCCCTGATATTGAGGCAGTCAACAGCAGGGCAGCGGAGTATGCGAAAAGCGGAATTGGGAAGAAGGCGCTTATTCAGGAGTTCACTCAATCTCGGTCTGCCGTTGTTGAAGGATTCCGGTCTTTTACAGGAAAAGAATTTGATTTTAAATTCAGCATCGGAGATCATCCGTTTACCATTGCAGGTTATATGGAAGAGTTCATTCATCATGACCTGCATCATAAAGCACAGATTGACGCATTTCTGAAAAAAATGGAGAAAAGCAGGACTTCATGATGTCTTTTCTCATGCAGGCACTCGCCGTTGCCGGTGCTATATTCTTGTTTACAGCCCTGTATATTGTGATAAGAATGATTAAGAAGCAGTAAAAAACCCAGTTCAACTTGAACTGGGTTTTTATATTGGACTCCCGGAGCTAACAGGGCGATTCCGCTTTTCTAGATACTATGTGTAATAAAATTCGCCAAAAACAGCGCCGCGATGATGTAGAGCGGCAGCGCCACTTCGTTTGTGCGTTTCATGGCAAGTTTTAAGATTGGATATGCAATGAATCCAAAGGCCATTCCGTCTACGATGCTGTAGGTAAGGGGAATGAGTGCAATGATCAAAAAGGCCGGAAAGCTTTCCGTAAAATCTTTCAGATCGATGTTTTGGATATTCTGAATCATCAGCCCGCCGATTAAAATTAAAATAGGGGCAATTGCACTGTCTGGAATCAATTTAAGATATGGCAGAAAGAACAGTGAACCTAAAAAAAGGAATCCTGTTGTTATGGCAGTCAGTCCTGTGCGTCCGCCTGCCTGAATGCCTGCAGCTGTTTCGACCGTGCTTACTGTTGGACTTGTTCCAAATAAACCCGCTGTAATGGCAGAAATGGCGTTTGCCCTGAGCGAACTGCTGTACCTGTCTTGTCTGCTGATCATATTGACGTGTCCATGAACAAGGCCGATGTTCTCAAACACAATGACCATCGTGAGTGAGAAAGTGGCCGTCCAGAATGCAAGATCTGCTGCCTGATTAAATGACATGGCGCCAAAAACCTGAGTATACGAAGCTGCCGAAAAGGAGGATCCGCTACTTTCAGAGCTGTCAATCAAGCCGAATCCTGCAGCGATTGCTGAACCGGCAAGTATGCTGATCAGGAAATTGCCCGGAATGTTTCTGGCAAAGAGCACAATCGTGATCACTAATGTAATCAGCGTAACGAAGACATGGGGGTCTGTAAAATCACCCAGTTTGACAAAAGTCGTCTCGCTTCCGGTGACAATACCGCCTTTTTGCAGACCGATAAACGTGAGGAATATTCCAATTCCAACCGTAATCGCTTCTTTCAGCGAATCAGGTATGGAAGCGCTGATGATGCCAGAGAGCTTCGTGAATGCAACAAGTGCAAAAAGAAGTCCTGAGACAAAAACGACCGCAAGACCTTCCTGCCAGGAGAGTCCCATTGAACCGCAAATTGTGTAGGTGAATAACGCATTCACCCCCATCCCTGGAACTAGAATAATCGGTGTTTTTCCAATAAAGCCCATCAGTACGCAGCCAATGAAAGATGTAAGAATGGTCGCGATAATGCCTGCTTCAATCGGAATGCCGGCGTCAGCCAGGATCGCACCGTTTACGGCTACGATGTAGACAATCGTAAAAAAGGAAATCATTCCTGCGAGCAGCTCTTTTCTGACTGTCGTGTCATGTTGCTCAAGCTGAAAGTACTTATGCAATTTTTAACCCTTCCTTAAAAAGTAACCCTCGACCCAACCCGTTCAACCGGCATCAGCCGATTCACATATAGCATTATACCAAGAGGGAAGACTTTGTGCATTATCTTTATTTGTCATTTTCTGTGAGAGGCTTTACTATCATGACTCTTATTAAACATACAGGAGCTCGTTCACGTTAATTTTTTGTAAACGGGCAGGTGGCTGCTCTCTGTTTAAAGAAGTTAACCATACAAAAAGAAAACGGAGGATGCTAAATGGCACAATTAGAAAAGCCTGACACGTTGACTCTTCAAAAGGAGAGGGCATGGAGACTGTACCTGTCGCTCCCCATTCTGTCATGGGCGCTGTATGATTTTGCGAACACTATCTTTTCATCAAATATTACTACCATTTTCTTTCCTTTTTATCTGCAGGAAGTAATTGGCGCAAACGAAAGACTGGATCAGATTGCAAGTTCATTCATATCCTATGCCAATGCAGCAGCAAGCTTCCTGCTCGTTCTGTTTTCTCCGCTGTTTGGCGTATTAATTGACAGATCGGGGAAAAAGAAAGCATATATTATTCCTTTTACCTTAATAACCGTGCTGTGCACCATACTTATGGGCGTTTTTGGAATGACAGAGTTTTCTTATACGCTGTTTGGACTCCCCGCCGGTTTAGTGTACGTTATTTTGCTCTTTATCATGGCGAAATTCTTTTACCATTCAAGCCTGATCTTTTATGATACGATGATTTCTGATTTAGGCACTGGAAAGCAGATTCCTCTAATATCAGGATTCGGTGTTGCCGTAGGATATGTCGGGACCCTTGTCGGCCTCAGTGTTTATCTGCTTATTGGAGATTCAGGCTTTCATAGGGCATTTATTCCGACAGCCCTTCTTTTTCTGGTCTTTTCACTTCCGCTTTTTTTCTTTGTAAAAGATAAGCCTTTTGCGGGTAAAGCGGAAAAGACGGGATTTTTGGATGGCTACAGAGAAATTATCCGGACCTTTAAGGAAGTAAGAACGTATAAAGCCGTTTTTTTATTCATGATTGCCTATTTCTTTTTAAACGATGCCATCGCCACAGCGGTAGCGATGATGGCTGTTTATTCAAAGGCTATTGTTGGATTTTCTTCAGGTGAATTTATTTTGCTGTACCTTGTCTCAACGGTGGCAAGCATAGCCGGGTCTTTTCTTTTTGGATATATAACAAGGGCAGCAGGAACGAAAAAAAGCATCATGTATGTTGGAATCATCCTGGTCATAGCGCTGGCATTTGCTGCATTTGCTGTTAATGCAGCCATGTTCTGGGTTGCTGGAAGTTTATTCGGAGTTTCTCTTGGAGCTATGTGGGTCACTTCAAGGACATTTATTGTAGAATTGACGCCGGAAAACAAGAGGGGACAGTTCTTTGGGCTTTTTGCCTTTTCCGGCAAGGTGTCATCCATTGCCGGGCCGCTTCTATACGGAACTATTACACTTGTTCTTGCAGATTACGGTGATCTTGCAAGCAGGATTGCCATTGGCTCTCTGATGATACTTGCAGGCATCGGGCTTGCTGTCCATATGTTTGTTCCTGACAATGAAGCGTAAGCCTGAGATTTCCTCAGGCTTTTTTTCATTGTCCGGTTGAGAAAGATCGAATTGTTCCGATATATAAGGTATGTGTAACTATAGAGAGGAAGAAAACGATGCAGCAGACAGAGATATTATTGGAAAGCGGCACAAATGAGCTTGAAATCGTTGAATTTACTGTAGCAGGTCTGAAATTCGGGATTAATGTCATTAAAGTGAAAGAAATCATCCAGCTTCAGACTATGACAAAAGTGCCTCATGCCCATCCGGATGTTGAAGGCATTACCGAGCTGAGAGGGGAAGTTTTACCTGTAGTGGATACAGCAAAAGCACTTGGCCTGGGGGAGAATCCGAATTCTTCTGCAGACAAGCTGATTGTGACGGAATTTAATAAACAAAAGGTCATCTTTCATGTGCATGGCGTCACTCAAATTCACCGGATTTCATGGAGCCTGATTGAAAAACCGTCCCGGCTGTACCAGGGTCTCGAAAGTCAGATTACAGGAGTCGTGAAATGGAACGGCGAGATGATTCTTCTGCCTGACTTTGAAAAACTGATTGTTGAGATTAATCCGGAATCAGGCATTCACTTAAATCAAATAAAAAAGCTCGGCAAGCGCGAGCGGTCAGATAAGAAAATAGTCATCGCAGAGGATTCGCCATTACTCAGAGGGCTTTTGCATGATACGCTGCAGGAAGCGGGATTTGTAAATCTGGAATTTTTTGAAAATGGCAAAGACGCACTGGAGTACCTTCAAACGCTGTGCAGCAATGGCGGTGCATTAAAAGATGAAGTGCAGCTGGTGATTACAGACATCGAAATGCCGCAAATGGACGGCCACCATCTGACGAAGCGCATCAAGGAGCATACGACGCTTGCGGTTTTGCCTGTTCTCATTTTTTCATCGCTCATAACGGAGGATCTTAAACATAAAGGAAGAAAAGTCGGGGCAGACGGGCAGGTAAGCAAACCTGAAATTGCTGAGCTCGTTTCCATGATTGATCAATATATCCTTTAGATTGCAGTATAAATGAGAAAGAGCCATTTCCGTATGATGAAATGGCTCTTTCTTATTTCTCTTCAATAGCTCTCGCCCAAGCGTTTAAATACAGGTTTTTTGTATGTAGGTGCAGGTTTATTGGTAGAAGGGCGGTTTGAAACCGACTCCTTTACGCCGACATACTGCTGAAGCAGTGCTTTTGCTTTTGCCAGGGATAAATGTATTTTTGGATTTCGGTACGACTGATTCAGTGAACCGAGATGTGGGAGATTTTCGAAGTCATCTTTAGTGGGAGGCATATGAAAATAATATTCTCCGGCAGATATAAGAACGTCTGACTGCTGTTTGCTGTTTTTAGGATTATTGGAAAAGTGCAGTCCTTCTTTTTTTGCTTTTCCTTCGGTTAATAGTTTTTGAAGTGCCCGTTTTTTCAGCATATATAAAAATTTCGGGTCTGGCGCCGTCTTAGCATGGCGGTTTACGATATAGATTGCTTTTGCTACATTATCTGTCGTTGGTTTAAGCGGCTGATTTCGCTGATCGTCCATTTTCTCTCTCCTTTGCACATTTATTCGCTTATTCTAAATTATACGTTTCCAGGTGTAAAATGCAAACTTAATCTAAAATCAATCACCCGTTTTCCCGGTTTTCGTTCATCAGCTGACGTTCTGAAAACGAATCCATGATCTTCAGGAAATAATCCGCATAAACAGGATCCCATTGCGTGCCCCGGCCCTCTTTAATAATGGAGAGCGCAGTCTCAGACGGCATCCCCCGTCTGTAAGGCCGGTCAGAGGTCATCGCATCATAGGCATCAGCAACGGCCATAATCCTTCCGAAAAGAGGAATGTCATTTCCGGCAAGACCTTCAGGGTACCCGTGACCGTCAAATCGCTCATGATGATATTTGACACCTGGTATGAGCGGCCGCAGCATTTCAGCAGGCTGAACACTCAGGAGGATTCCGGCGCCTATGACCGGATGTTTTTTTATTTCTTCATACTCATACATTGTCAGGCGTCCTTCTTTCATGAGAATGCTGTCTTTAATGCCTATTTTGCCTATATCATGAAGAAGCGCTGATTTCCTCAAATCATCAAGTGTTTCTTCGCATAACCCTGCTTCCCTGCCGATCATAACGGAATATTCCGCTACTCTGATGGAGTGGCCCGCGGTATAAGGATCTCTTGCATCAAGAGCTGAAGCAAGTGTTGTATACAAACTTTCCAGTAGCTGATTATTGATTTGATCACGCTCTTTGAGCCCGCGTATCATTTTATTAAAGCCTGCGATAACCGTTGCAAACTCATCCGAATAAACCTCATTCCGGTAATGGAATTGCCCCTGTTCAACCTCAGCCATGCCCTCCTGAAGCTTCTCAATAGGTTCAGAAATGTTTTTGAACAGCAAAAAAGAACCAAACACTGCAAACAGCACAGACATGATTACGATCAGCAAGGACCAGCTCCAGTATTCAGGCAATCCCGGGGACACATTCTCCTTAAAACGCAGCTGTGAAGCAAGAGCAAATAACAGCAGGGGATATACACCAATGTAAATGGCGCTGAACATTACTTTGGATTTTAAAGAGATGGGGATTTCCCGATCTGGTACAAGATCCTTCCCATAGAGCATAAGACCTTTATTGCGGAGGGTAATAAGCATAGGCTTCACCGCTTTGGAGCATAAAAAGAATTCAATGACGCTGTGCATGCCCGCAACTAAAAAAGTGACTGCAAAAGCAGGAAGAATGTACGATAGCGGGATATTCAGCAAGTTATTGTTGATAAGGTAGATTCCAAACATACAAGCCGGAACAGAAAACCCAAAAAGATGCGGACCCAAAATTCTGTATACACTTAAAAGGGGAAGACGATGAGTCTGTCTGAAAGCAGCATCCAGTGTATCTAAAGAGGTATCACTCTCTTTGAAAACGTTTTTGATCGGTGCGATGTGTCTCCGGAACAGTGCCCATTCACATAGGCTCATGCAGATAATCGAACACAAGAGCAGCAGCATAAGCAGCATGACTTCAGATGGAGTGACTGTTAATGTAGTAAAAATAAGAACGGAACCCACGCCAAATACAGCTAATAAAGAAGCAGTAAAATTATGAATGATCAGCTTTGTTATAAACTCTTTATATATTGTCAATTCAGGACCCAACTTTCAGTCAATACTTCTTTAGTAATATCGGCTGTTTTTTCTGAATCTTTACCGGGACACTGAAAACTTGAAAAAAAAGACAGCAGATGAAGTCTGCTGCCGTGAAAACGTCTTACGAAATATGGATCTGTTCTTTTCCTGTCCGCTGTGCAAGTTTTTTCTGGGAATATTCAAGTTCTTTGCTTAGCTTTGGCAAAGTAAGGGCATAGAAAAGGAAAACGAAAAGAATCACAGTGGCCATTCCATAGTAGAGATATTCAATATTGCTGATGAATTTCGGAAAGACTACGGCAATAATGCCAAGGGTCAGGGACTGTGCAAACATCATCAATGGGTCTGTCCATCCGCTTACTCTGCCCATCAGTTTTGGATGCACGATTTTAGGCATCCAGCCCCCAATGGCAACATTAATCGGTCCAATGCATGTCCCAATAATGAACACAGTGGCAAGAAAAATGCCAAGATGATCGGTCAGACCGAGCATGAAAATCAGAATGCCGCTTACGAAAATCGGATAAATCATCATTTGATGCGGCTTGAATTTCGAAGACATAAGTGTACCGATGAGGCTTCCCGCCAGAAGGCCGGCTCCAAGAGAAATCGCGAAAAATGACGCATACTTTTCGTAATTGTCAGGCGACAGCTCGTACTTCATAGTAAAAATCGGAAGGATGGAAAAAGCGCCATTTACAAACCCGAAAACAAAGAAACCGAACACGAGCGAAGCAAGCAGTTTGTTTTTTACAATATACAGAATGCCGTCTTTAAAATCACGGTAAGTGGAAGAAATACTGAAATCTTTCCATTTCACTTTTCCATTCGGAAGCCTTGCCTCCATGGGAATTTTGCATCGCCGGATGAGTATTGCAGAGATGACAAAGCTGATAAAATCGAAAGCCACGGCGCCCTTCAGTCCGATTGTCTGATAGGCAATTGCGCCGAGCCCAACCCCGAAAACCATAAAGATGCTGAAGAGAATCTGGTTCAACCCTGCAGCCTGCGCATACTGCTCTTTACTTAAAATTCCCTGCACGAGGCTCGCTTCGGCAGGATAGAAGAATTTTGTCACTGCACTTCTTAAAAAGAGCAGGAAGAAGATAAGCGGGATGGAATTCAAAAATAAGGAACCAAACAGAAGCACAGTCAGAAATGCTCTGATCCAGTCACAGTTTTCAGCTACTTTTTTTCTGTCAAAACGGTCTGCAACCACCCCGACCAGAAAGAAAACAAACAATGTTGGAAGTGAATACATCAGTTCTGCCAGTGTCGCATAGGACGGCTGGTGGCTGAAACGGTCCAATAAATAAAAGGCAAAGGCCATATTTCCGATTGTAGTGCCCATTTGCGAAGCGAGTGCGGCAAAAAAGAGCTTCACAAAATTTCTGTTTTCAAAGATTTTCATTATGCTGCTCCTTATTTTGCAGGATAGTAGTCACAGTAGTTATTATAATAGAAACATGTTCATTTTAACATAAAGGTTTTGTAAAAATTTTACTGGCGGATGGAGACCCTTGTTCCGTTCGGGACAATGGACCCGAGTTCAAGGACATCTTTGTTCTGCATGCGTATGCATCCTTTTGAAACAGCCTTTCCAATTGAGCTTGGATCGTTCGTTCCGTGTATGCCGTAATGAATTTTTGACAGGCTGAGCCAAAGCACTCCAAACGGACCTCCCGGATTAGGCTGGCGGTTGACAATGACAAATTCTCCAATAGGGGTTCTTGAAAGAATTTTGCCGACAGCTATCGGATAGACTTTCATCACTTGTCCTCTATTCAGCAGAGTCAGCTGTCTGCGGCCAATCGATATCATGATGCTGTAAGGAATGGAGGAAGGCTCAGGCAGCCCGGGAATAATCAGAGGCTGTCCGGCGGTTAATTTATTTGGATCTGAAAGCTGATTGGCAGTAATGAGAACTGCCGGGCTGATGCGGAAGTCCTGGGCTATAGAGGTGAGAGTCTCACCGGGTTTTACAAGATAGATCATCTGTTTTCACCGCTTTATTTGTGATGAATACTTCGTTTTACATGATTAGGCTCCGGATTGATCAGGCACTTGCTCAGTTCCGGTGTGTTAAAGCATCATATGTGCACATATGGATTTTGTTTCCGCCCGGTGTGCCATTCCTTTCCCTTGCTGTGATATAATTTTTTGTATATTCAGAGGAGTTGAGCAGATGATTAAGGAAAAATATGCGATTATTGACATTGGCTCCAACACAATGAGACTGGTTATTTATCAGCGCGATAAAAGCCGGAGACTCAAAGAAATTGAAAATGTAAAGATTTCGGCGAGGCTGAGGAATTATTTAACAGATGAGTCCATCTTAAACGACGAAGGAATCACCGTTTTAGTTTCATCTCTGCTCAGTTTTCAGGAAGTAACGAGGCATCATGACCTTAAAGATGTGAAGTGTGCAGCTACGGCGACCGTCAGACAGGCTGTCAATAAGAACGACGTACTGGGAATAGTCAAAGAAAAAACAGATTTTACAATCCGCATTCTCTCCGAATATGAAGAGGCTTATTACGGTTTCCTTGCAGCCGTAAATTCCACTCAGATCAGGAGCGGAATTACAATTGACATCGGCGGGGGGAGTACCGAGATTACCTACTTTGAAAACCGGAAGCTCATAAATTATCACAGCTTTCCTTTCGGTGCTCTATCTTTAAAAAAAGAGTTTGTAAAAGGGGAAAAACCGACAAAGACGGAATTGCACGACCTAAGGATTTACCTTGAAGAAAACTTCAAAACACTGCCTTGGCTTATCAATAAACGTCTGCCGGTTGTCGGTATTGGGGGAAGTGCCCGGAATATTGTTCAAATCCATCAGGCCATGCAGGAATATCCGCTTGCCGGCGTCCACTTATATGAAATGTCGGCAAACGATCTCCTGGATGTTCAGCAATTTCTCTCCCCTATGTCCATGCATGAGCTGCAAAGAACGGAGGGTCTGTCAAAAGACAGGGCTGATATTATTCTTCCGGCAGCGCAGGTTTTTGTCACTCTGAGCGACATTACGGCCTCAGACCGGTTTATCTTGAGCCGAAAGGGCCTGAGGGACGGGGTATTTTATGAAGAGCTTACGAGAGGCACAGGAACAGCCATTTTTCCGAGTGTCATTGAAGAAAGCTTTCACGAATTGCTGAGTGATTATGACATTGACCTTGATCACGTGCAGCATGTCACAAAAATTGCCCTTGAGCTGTATTCCGGTTTAGCTGCTGCGGGGAAAATTTCTTATACAGAAGAAGATATCCGCCTGATCAGGAAAGGATCATTTGTTTATAATCTCGGACAGTACATTGATTCCGAATCAAGCAGCCAGCATACTTTTTACCTGATCGCCAACCGCACGATAGACGGTCTTTCCCACAGAGACAGACTGAAGCTTGCCCTGATCGCCTCCTTTAAAAGCAAGTCTGCCTACAAACAATATTCAGCTCCTTTCAAACACTGGTTTTCAAAGGTGGAGCAGCACAACATTATGCTGCTTGGGGCGATTATAAAATTTGCCTATAGTCTGAATGCGACAAAAAGAAATGTTGTCCGTTCAGTCAGCCTGCAGGATGATATCGACCGTACAGTGTGCACGATTTATTGTGAAGGCAATTTTATGCCAGAGGAGTACCAGGCAGAAAAACAAAAAAAGAATCTTGAAAAATTGCTGAAGAAAAACATTCAATTGAAGTTTCAGCAATAGATTAGTAAAGGAAAAAAGAAGAGGAGATGCTCTTCTTTTTTCTGCAGCATTTACATAAACCACATATAATCTTTACACATCATTTACATTCCTCTTAAACTCAAGTGCTATCATTACAAATGAATCCAAATGACTAATTCAAAAGGGTGACTTTTTATGAGCACATTACACACCGATGAGGCAAAACTTGGCAGCCCTCACTATTACAATAACCGGGAGCTCAGCTGGCTTGCTTTTAACAAAAGAGTGCTCGAAGAGGCGATTGACAGCAGAAATCCTCTTCTGGAACGATTGAAGTTCCTTGCGATTTTCAGCTCAAACCTTGATGAGTTTTTTATGGTCAGGGTTGCGGGTCTAAAGGACCAGGTGAAAGCGGGATTCGGCAAGCCTGAGAACAAAGCAGGACTTACCCCGAAACAGCAGCTTAAGCAAATATCAGCACTGAATCATAAACTTGTAGATCTCCAGGCAGGCACCTATAATGATGTGATTCTCCCTGCATTAAAGGAAGAAGGAATCTTATTCTTAAGCTTAGACAGCCTGCACATGGATCAGCTTGATCTCATTGAAAAACACTTTGACGAGCACATATTTCCCGTTCTCACCCCAATGGCTGTCGATGCATACAGGCCATTTCCAATGCTTCTGAATAAAAGCCTCAATCTTGTCGTTAAGCTTGAAGATCACTCTGAAACAGAAGAATTCAGGGCAAAAACAGCCATTGTGCAGGTTCCGGCTGTGCTCGACCGGTTTATTTCCATCCCTTCAGGCGAAAATGACTGCGCATATGTGCTTTTGGAGGATGTGATTACCCGCCATATACATAAGCTGTTCCACGGCTATCAAGTTTTGTCGGTCACTCCTTTCCGCATAACCCGAAACGCTGATATGACGATACACGAAGAAGGAGCTAGAGACCTTCTGAAGGAAATTGAAAAAGAATTGAAGAAAAGAAAATGGGGTGCAGCCGTCCGGCTTGAAGTAAGAAAAAACGGCTTTGATTCGCACGTTTTGGATTATCTGCTTGAAGAACTTGAGATCCACAGCGGCGATGTTTATGAAATTGACGGGCCGCTTGATTTTACTTTTCTGTTTGGTTTTTATAAAGAACTGAGTTCTAAATTTGAACATCTTACGTTTGAAACGTTTATTCCCCAGCCTCCGAAAGATCTTCTTGCTGATGATGATGTTTTTGAGACAGCTGCCGCGCAGGATCTGTTTTTGCACCACCCCTATGAATCATTCGAACCTGTGATTGATTTTGTCAGAGACGCAGCGGCAGACCCCGATGTATTAGCCATCAAGCAGACACTATACAGGGTAAGCGGAGGATCGCCCGTCATTGAAGCGCTGAAAAAAGCGGCTGAAAATGGCAAGCAGGTAACCGTCCTTGTTGAACTTAAAGCAAGGTTTGACGAAGAAAACAATGTTCAGTGGGCAAAGGAACTGGAAAAAGCGGGATGTCATGTTATTTACGGCATGACCTACTTAAAAACCCACAGCAAAATCACGCTTGTTGTCAGAAGGAAAAACAGCCTGATTGAACGGTTTGTTCATCTGGGGACCGGAAATTACAACGATCAGACAGCGAAAATTTATACGGACATGAGTCTAATCACTTCTGACTACCATTTTGGAATAGATGCTACGAACTTCTTTAATTATTTAAGCGGTTATACAGAAAAACCGGAATTTCATCATCTGTCTGTCGCACCATTTGATATCCGGACGGATTTTTTAAAGCTTGTTGATCAGGAAATCGATTATCACCGTCATTTCGGAAACGGCAGAATTATTGCGAAGATGAATTCGCTGACAGATAAGGCGATTATTATGAAGCTTTATGAGGCCTCTATTGCAGGAGTGAAGATTGACTTGATTGTGCGGGGCACGTGCTGCCTTAGACCGGGAATTGAAGGAGTCAGTGAAAAAATCCGGGTAAGAAGCATTGTCGGAAGATTCCTTGAGCACAGCCGGATTTACTCTTTTCATCACAACGGCGAAAAGAAAATGTTTTTATCCTCTGCTGACATGATGACCAGAAATATGGAAAAAAGGGTTGAAATTCTATTTCCTGTGTTTGATGGTAAAATAAAATCCAGAATCTTCTCTATGCTTGATATTATGCTGGCTGATAACGTAAAAGCAAGAGAACAGGATGCGTCGGGTGACTATCACTATGTAACAAGGCTGCCTGATGAAGAGGAGATTGACAGCCAGGCAATATTGCGGAAATTATCCTACAGAGTTTCTGAGGATGAGGAATAATCAGAAGAGTGCCTTTCAGGTGCTCTTTTTTGCCGCGAAGAAAATGGTACCCTCAATTTCACACAAGGAATCATAGTACAGGCACCGCAGGATATGATACTATGAAAAAAGACTTATTAAAAACGGTGCAGTGATAGAATAAGACCATGTTAAGAATGAGGGTATCATGAATAAATTAAAGAAAGCCATTACAGAAGATTTCAATTCAGAAGAAAACATTGAAAAAATAGAATCGATTATTTTTGCTATTATTCTTGAACATATAAAAGACCTTGTTTTTCTGATGAAGGTTGATGAGGGCCAGCTGCGGTATGTATTTGTGAATGACGAAGGAGTGAGGCATGCCGGTCTTCCAGATGATTACGGGGGCATGGCGCTTTCGGATGTGATGGATAAAAACGTCTCCCTTCACCTCACGGAAATGTACAGGACCGTCATTGAGTTAAAAGAACCTTATTCCTTTCAGGATCAAGTGCAGTTATTGGATGGGTCCGGCATGTTTGGCGAATCGATGCTTACGCCTATTTTAAACGATAGAGGAGACGTCATCTATATTATTTCAGTCACAAGGGATATTTCTGATCGAATGCTTGAAAGGCAAAAGCTTATTGAGAGCGAGCAGAGATACAGGTCCCTGTTCGATCACACGAATGACAGCATCCTCTCACTCGATCTGAACGGCACCATCCTGTCGGCGAATCCCGCTGCAATTAATCTTTTTAAAAAAGTAACGATTTCAATTACAGGGAAGTCCATATTCAAACTGTTTGAAAAGAACGCAGCTGAAACTGAAAAGCTGTTAACGGAAGCCTCTGAAGGAAGAACGTTTGAGACAGACGTCAAGCTGACAGTCAAAAGCAAGGAATGGAACCTTCACCTGAAAACATTTCCGATTGTCTTAAATGGAAGCGTTCAGGGCATCTATCTGTTTGCTAAAGACGTTTCTGAGCAAAAGAGGCACGAGGCCCTGATCAGTCATATGGCTTTTCATGATGCTCTTACCGGTCTTTTGAACCGGACGGCCCTTGAAAAACATCTTAAGGAATGTTTCAGCAGCGATGCGGGCTCTGTTCATGCGCTCATGTATATAGACCTTGACAGATTTAAGTGGCTGAATGATACGGCAGGTCACTCAGCAGGAGATCTGCTCCTGCAAAAAGTAAGCGCTCGCCTGCAGTCAATTGAAGCACCGTCCTTCAGTGTCTACAGACACGGAGGGGACGAATTTATTCTGTTATTCAAAAATACAAATCAAAAGGAAGCAGTAACTTACGCTAAGCAAATCCTTGATTTGTTTGCCGACCCTTATTATCTCAATGAACTTGTCTATTTTGTCAGTCCGAGCATCGGAATCAGCCTGTACCCTGAGCATGGACTAAGCGGGGAAGAACTGATTGCGGGGGCCGATCTTGCCCTATATGATGCCAAGCATCAGGGAAGGGGACAATTTCAAGTATTCCATGCCGGGCTCAATCACCGGTCAAAAAGGCTGCTTGCTATGGATTCAGGCCTCAGGCAGGCGATTGAAAACGATGAACTTCACCTTGTGTATCAGCCTCAGATTAACCTTGAAACGGGCGCGACAGAGGGTTTTGAAGTTCTTGTCCGATGGGAAAGCGTGGTGCTTGGAAACGTTTCTCCTGCCGAATTCATTCCTGCTGCAGAAGAATCAGGACTAATGATTCCCATTGGAGAATGGATTATGGAAGAAGCGTTCAGGCAGCTGGCAGAGTGGAGGTTTGAAGGATTCGGGGACCAATGCATTTCCATCAACCTGTCTTCCAAACAATTTCAGCAACGCAACCTTCCTGAAATGATTCGGTCGCTGCTTCAGACCTATCAGATTATGCCCCGGCAAATTACACTCGAAGTGACTGAAAGCGCGCTTCATCATCAAAAAGAAGCTTCACTTGCTTTGAAGAAGCTTAAAGAAATTGGTGTGAGGATCGCGATTGATGATTTTGGGAGCGGATTAACTTCGCTGCAAAGCCTTAAAACGTATTCTGTGGACCTTTTAAAAATCGACCCTGCATTTATTAAAGGCGAAATTAGTGATGGCAAAGACGCAGCTGTGATTGCTTCAATCGTTCACTTTGCTCAAAGCCTTTCTCTTGAAGTTCTTGCAGAAGGAATTGAGACTGAGAATCAGGCGGAGTGGCTGCTCTCGCTGAATTGCAACAGGGGCCAGGGGTTTTATTTTTCAGGCCCGCTTTTGCCGTCAGAAATAACGTCCGGGTTCAGCTGCAGCACCAAAAAAGCACCTTAATTCAGGTGCTTTTTTCGTTTGTTTTTAAAGTGAAAACAGTGATTTCAGGAACGGAAAGAAATCGGAAAGGAAGCCTCGTTGTACCAAGCCCCCTGTTCACATACAGGGTCAGCCCATCCTCTTCATACATGCCTTCTGTATAGACAGAAGCAAAGGGAGGAGTTACGAGCGGGCCATACAGGGGCAGCTGGACCTGGCCGCCGTGGCTGTGGCCTGAAAGCTGCCAGTCTGCAGGGTGCTTTTTCGTTTCCAGTGCGGCATCCGGCTCATGTGCGAGAAGGAGAGTGAAATGCCTGCTGTCTGCTCCGGCAAGTGCCTGCTGATAATCAGGTTTTCCAAGCATCAAATCGTCGATCCCGGCCAAATAGATGAATGAACCATCCAGCAATGCAATCTTTTTGCCGCTGTTTTTCAGCAGAGAAAATCCGGATTCATCCATTATGGCCTTATAAACGTCTGTGCCGTATCCCCCATGGTCGTGATTTCCGTATATGGAGTATTTTCCGAGCGGTGCTTTTAATTTTTTCAGTTCAGGGGCGATTTTATGCAAATATTCATATTGATTCGGTTTATCGACAAGATCACCTGTAAATAAAATAATATCGGGGGAAAGCTGGTTTATTTTACTGACAACTTTGACAAGCTGGTCAATTGAATAATCATGACCCAGATGGGTATCGCTGAACTGAATCATTTTAAGGCCATCAAAGGCCGGAGGGATTTTGGCGTTTTTCATAGTTATCTGAGTCACTTTTATCAATTTTGGCTCAATATACCTTGCATAAGCATAGCCGAAAAAAAGAGCAAGAAGCATCCCGGCAGCTGCTGATAAAAAAAGTTTGAGAAAACTCCTTCTTGAATGGGTGTGTTCCAGACCGCCGCCCCCTTTTTTTAAAAACTGCCCCTACTACTTTTAGAAAGACGGCCCGTTTTCCTCTTTTTCAGATAATTATTTTAATTATTTGAAAACTATGGTAAAATATGAATGGTCATTCATTTTGGGGGTGTTTTTGTTGAAGGATAAAGTAATTATTGTAACAGGCGGTTCCAGCGGGATGGGAAAAGCAATGGCGGCAAAGTTTGCTGCACAAGGCGCGAACGTTGTTATTACCGGAAGATCACTTGAAAATTTAGAAGCAGCCAAAGAAGAAATGACAGGTCTTGAAGGGACAATCACTCCTTTTCAGATGGATGTGAGGGTGCCTGAAATGTCGGAAGAACTGATCCGCAAAACGGATGAAGCATTCGGACGAATTGACGGACTTGTCAATAATGCTGCGGGGAATTTCATTTGTCCTGCTGAACAGCTTTCTGTTAATGGATGGAACTCCGTTATCAATATTGTCTTGAACGGAACGTTTTACTGCAGCAGTGCAGCAGGGAAGTACTGGATTGAAAAGCAGCAAAGAGGATCAATTCTGAATATGGTTGCTACATATGCATGGGGAGCAGGAGCGGGTGTCATTCACTCTGCTGCAGCGAAAGCAGGCGTGCTGTCCATGACAAGAACGCTTGCTGTTGAATGGGGAAGAAAATACGGCATTCGGGTAAATGCCATCGCACCTGGTCCCATTGAGAGAACTGGGGGAGCTGACAAGCTGTTTCAATCTGAGGAAGCAGCTAAAAGAACGCTGAAAAGTGTGCCGCTCGGCCGTCTTGGAACACCGGAGGAAATCGCATCCCTTGCTTCGTTCATTCTTTCTGATGAAGCCTCGTACATGAACGGGGAATGCATTACATTAGACGGCGGACAATGGCTGAATCAGCACCCGTTTTAATTACTGACGATACATTCAAAAAAGATGCTCGCTTCAGAGCATCTTTTTTCATATCTTAAGCACCATTAAACCGGCCTCCCTCTATGGTATAATCATACAAAAACAAAGAGAGAAAGCGGGGAATGGGATATGGATCCATTGGATATCATGGCTAACCTGGAGCGCGCAAAACCGTTCTGCCAGGCCATTTTCAGTGCGGATGAACAAAAGGTCATCGGGTATGAGATTGTGGGGAGAATCTACATTGATAATGAATGGAAGAGCATGGGGCCATTTTTTAGAGATGATTCCATTCCTGATGAATACAGACTCGAGGCAGATTACCACATCTTACATATGGCGCTGGATCGTTTTCTTGATCCGGCTGATGATACCCTGATTTTTATTAACAGAGATGCGAACCTGCTCATGCTCGATCACGGTGAAAGCCTTCTCGAACTATTGTTTCAATGGCAGGAAAAGGGCGGAAATCTTGATCGGATCGTGATTGAAATTACGGAACATACATTTACTGGAGATATTCGGCAGCTTACACATGTTTTTACCTATTACCGGACATACGGCATTAAAATGGCGGTTGAGAATGTAGGGAAAGCAAGCAGCAATCTGGACAGAATTGCTCTTTTGATGCCAAATATCCTGAAGATTGATCTGCAGCCTCTCAGGTTAACGTCTCCTCTGCAAACGTATCACGATGTTCTGTATTCCATATCTCTGCTTGCAAGAAAAATTGGTGCAGCCATTTTGTACAGCGAAATTGACCTTCACTTTCAATTTCAGTACGCGTGGAAAAATGGCGGCCGTTTCTTTCAGGGGGATTATCTTCAGCCGCCAAGAGAAGGGAAAATAGAACCTTACCTCCTGAAAGAGAAAATGACAGGAGAGTTTCAGGCGTTTATCAGGTACGAAAAGAAAAAACTGCAGCATTTCTATGACCTGTCTGAACAGTTTCACCAAAGAATCAGCCTTCTTTTTGCAAAAGAATCCAGGCATGCTGCCGGATCATTTGATGAATTAATAAAAAAACTTGCAGAAGAACTGAACGATTGCTGTTTCAGGATCTATGTCTGCGACGGTGACGGTTTTCAGCAAAGCTCGAACTTCCTGAAAAAAGACAATGAATGGCAAATTCAGCCTCACCATCATCATAAAAACTGGAGCTGGCGCCCTTATTTTCTTGAAAATATCATGAAGATGCAGATCAGAAAAAAAGGCTTTTTCAGTGATGTGTACAGCGACATTGAAACCGGTGAATCCATCAGAACGTTCTCCTACCCGATTGATCAGCAGCATTACCTGTTTCTCGATCTGCCCTATTCCTATCTTTATGAAAATGAGGGGCTGCTGTAATAAATTTTGTTCATTGCGCCATCCTAGAAAGAAAGAACGCTCTAAGGGGTGACAATATGGACAAATTCACACTCGCTCTGGCTATCCTGGCATTTATGATTGCAGCAGGCGGACTGCTGTATACCATTGGTGTAGGCCGGCTTGTGGACACTAGAAAGAGCGAACACGATACCCAAATGAATGAGAAAATTCAGGCCCATCCCTATATCCGCAATCCAATATTCCTGGCATGCCTGATTGCAGCAGCTTTCATTGCAATCTACATTTTTTATCTTGCTTTCACACGTACATGGTAAACAGCAGCAGTCGGCTGCTGTTTTTTTGTTTGGAAAAAAGACGATTATCCTTTTCTCAATAGGGTAAGGATTAAAATAAGAGAAATTGTCAGAAAATGATGGTATTTTGTGGATTATCGTTGGATGAAAACGACACAGACTCTGATAAAATTTAAGCACAGATATTAGCGGGAGGGTAATGACATGAAACTTCTTTTAAGCACACTCGTCGCACTTATAGTATTTTTGGGTTATGGACATGCAGGCTCTGCTGAGGAACTGCTGACTGAAGAACAGTCGGTTCAGGCAGTGCAGAAGGCGTCAGAGGTACAAGCCGCCCTCACCGAAAAGGAACGGCCATTAAACGAAATAAAGGCTATGATGGAGCCTTATTTCACGCATTCATTTATTGAAACGTATGTAAAAGAGAACGTAAAAGAAACTGAAAACGGCTATATCGTATACGGCAGCGATTTTACCCCTTACAGCATGCCTTACTTTAATTATGACGAAGAGATGACGTTCGGCGCTGAAAAGAATACGCATAAATTATTTCAGTTTTTTCCTGCAGAAGAGGAGGGGCCTGTGAGCTATGATGACCATTATGAGGCTGTCCTGTTTGTGAAGGAGAACGGCGGGTACAAAATTGATGATGTCGTCTTTTCAGAGACTGAGCCTAAAATAGAATCTCCAGAAAAGAAGAAGCCGTTTAATGTCAGTCTGATTTTAGATAAGCCAGAGGCTGTTTCATTTGGAAATGAGGACGGTTTCAGTTTTATTTGGAACCCTTATTTTCAAATGAAAACACTGCTGAGCGCTTACGCCTCTGACGTTCAGGCAAGTGCTGCAGGATATGCGGAGTGATAAGAAAGAAACCACCCTGGTCATCAGACAGGTAATAAGACAAATCCCGGCCTGCATACCCTTTAGAGGGAAACACTCTTTTAAAGGGGGATTACGGGATGATAAAGCGGTTTAACCGGCTGCTGATTGAGCTGCCAAAGCCGAAGTATGCGGATCCAAATGCGGCAGCTGCCGTTCAGGAGCTGCTCGGCGGAAAATTTGGAGAGATGTCAACGCTGAATAATTATATGTTTCAGTCGTTTAATTTCAGGCAGAAGAAAAAGCTGAAGCCTTTTTATGACCTGGTCTCTAGCATAACAGCCGAGGAGTTTGGCCATGTTGAGCTCGTTTCCAATACAATCAATTTAATGCTCACCGGTTCAACGTATCCTGCGCCTCCTGATGCAACTCCTATGCAGGGGGCAAAGGACAAAAGGAACAGCCAGCATTTCATTCAGACGGCACAGACTTCCTATCCATTTGACTCGATGGGAAAACCATGGACGGGAGAAAATGTATTCAACAGCGGGAATCTGGTCCTTGATCTGCTTCATAACTTTTTCCTTGAATGCGGGGCAAGGACGCATAAAATGAGAGTGTATGAGATGACGGACCACCCGGTTGCAAGAGAGATGATCGGGTACTTGCTCGTTCGGGGCGGGGTACATGTCGTTGCCTATGCAAAAGCTCTTGAAGTCATTACAGGTGTTGATGTCGGAAAAATGCTGCCGATACCTAATCTTGATAATAAAGCCTTCGCCGATGCGAAAAAATTCGAGGACATGGGCATCCATCTGAGGCTTTATACGTTCAGTGATACGGATTACAGGGACATAAATAAAATCTGGAAGGGACCGCATCCGATTGACGGCCAGCCTTTAAAAGTATTTGACGGAATGCCATCAGGAGCTCCGGTGCCGGAACTGGATGAAGTACCTGAAGAATTCGCACCGGGCATTTCTAAAGAGGATTTTGATGAAATTGCTAAAAGGCTGATGAGGTCAGCGGGAATATAAAAAGGATGTCCCAAAAATAAAACTTTGGGACATCCTTTTTGCTCGTTTAGCCAATTTCAAGCAGTTTTTCAAGCTTTTTCAAATCGAATCCAGCTACTGTTTCCCCGTCGACCGTCACTGTTGGTGTAGAAAAAGATTTTAATTTTTCTGTCATTCTCTTTCTTGCTTCAGCATCTTCTGCTACATTGAAAACCTTGTATTGTATCCCGTGATGATCTAAAAACTGCTTGACGATCTGACACGGAGGACATTCGGGCTGTGTATAAACATGTACTTCTTTCATTCCTGTCATGCTCCTTTTTTTTCAGCTCTTTATCTTTTTGGCATATGCATCGACAAGACCCATTGCACAGACGGATAAATCAAGATCCAGTATTCTGTATACACTGTGTGATCTTGGGATGCCTTTTAAATCAAGATACGCATAAATCTCGTGCTGAAGTTCCATTTTAACACGTTCTGCTGCTTTTTCTAAAGAACGAACCCCGATTTGACCCGCGCCTGTTTCCGCTGCCCTGATAAAGACCGGCAGCCATTCCCTGAGCGCAGCCGTAGCGGCTATTGGATTGCGGCTCACTCCGAAATGACTGAAATGGATTGCCTTTAAGTCCAGGCTGTCAAATAAATCCGCGGCTTTAAGCATCGCTTCCGGGTTGAACTGATTCGGGGAAGTGGACGGCAAATAAAATTCAAGCCCTTCAGAAAGCAGCTCCTGATAGTAAATGCCGATAGTATCCCCTGTATACATACTCATGCTTTTATGGTCTAAAATGCTGAAATGATGATTGGCATGCCCAGGTGTATCATAAAAAGTGAGTTTTGAATCCGGTCCGATCTGAATGGATTCGCCATCTGACATGGCGATAATCCGGTCTTCGGGCACAGGCACGATCGGCGAAAAAAGATCATCAAACTGTTCGCCGTACACCGTTTTTGCACCGGCAATCAGCCTGGTGGGATCGATTAAATGCCTTGCCCCTTTCGGATGCACGATAACCTTAGCATTCGGACAGCTTTCAAGAAGCAAACCGGCTCCGCCTGCATGGTCAAGGTGGACGTGGGTAACAATAATATAGGAAATATCTTCAAGCCGGACGCCAAGGTCATTCAACCCATTTTTAATATGTGGAACAGAAGGACTTGATGAAGGCTCAAAGAGTGTGATATTCTCTTCAAGTAATACATAGGAACTTGTACGACCCGTCATCCCTAAATCATGACTGTCGATGATTGCTGAACGTTCATCCATTTTGGTTACAAGCGACACGTTTTTACCCCCTTGTGATCATTGATTTCTCCCATCATACCCATTTTATGTTTGCCCGGAGACGATGTAAAGAATTTTCAGGCAGCTGTAAATCCGATGGATAGAATGAAGAAGGACGCACAAACTAGAGGCGAAGGCGGACCTCAAGTTGACTCACTCTGTTGGAGGTGATACTAATGTCACAGCTTTTAGGTATCATAACTAGACTTCAAAGTCTGCAGGAAAATGCCGTTTCGAATGAACCAAGCCAGCGCTTCTTTGAAGTTGAGGGTGAAAAACGCTGCAGTGTAAAATATTTTGATAAAACGGATACGTTCGAACTCGAAGTATTCCAAAAAGATGAAAAGCCCCAGTCTTATCAATTTGACAACATCGATATGATCGCAATTGAAATTTTTGATTTGCTCCAATAAACGGGAGGGAACCGATGAATACGAAACCAAGCGTCATTTGTCCGAATTGCCATGAGCAGCAGCCTCTGAATGAAGTGCTGACTGCCCTGTCCAATCAGAATGTCAATTATTCGTGTTCCAACTGCCATTATCATATGCGTAATATTCAAACGAAAAAAGGGTAAACAGCCAAAATCATTGGCTGTTTTTTTTGCGGTCATTTTCTAGTGTTAACCAACATTTGGATAAGTGAAAAAAGTTTTTATAAATTTGTGTGAAAATCCGAAACCTTCATTCAATTTCAAACGTTATATATAGTGACTCGGGTAAAGGAGGCGGATCTGTTCAGCGGTGAAACAGCGGACTGTTTAAAAAGAGGGCTTTGAGGAAAAAATATACTATGAAATTTACGCCAATTTGCTCAATACTCTCTTCAGCCAAGCATATAATATCTTGGTTCTGTAATTTCCGCTGAAAAGGAGCTGTCATATGACTGACCATTTTGTCTTTTACAATGTCTCTGAAGGAAACATGTCATTTGAAGCTATGATCCATAAAATTAAATCCTTCCTGAAGAAAGACCCGAGAAGCACCTATCTTCTGTCAATCGGCACAGATTCACAGGTTCATCAGACAGAAACAAAGTTTATCACTGCTGTTCATGTTCACCGTCTCGGAAAAGGAGCGTGGGGCTGCCTGAAGAATTCGGTCATCCCGCGGCCAATGACGAGCCTCCATGAAAAAATATCCATGGAAACGACTTTAAGCCAGGAGCTTGCCTATGCGTTTACATCCGTTTATTTGGCAGAGCTTGCAGAAATTCTTATTCCTTATTCGGATGAGGGAGCAGATCTTACATTTGAAATTCATCTGGATATTGGGAGGAAGGGTGTGACAAAGGACCTTATTCAGGAGATGACCGGAAGAATTCAGGCTATGGGCCTGGAAGCAAAAATCAAGCCTGACTCCTATACTGCATTCAGCTATGCCAATCGGTTCACAAAATAATGAATCTGTCGGAATTTGCGGTTGACGCAGTGCTTTTTCATTGATTAATCTATCATTAAGGGGGCAATCTATTATGAATTCTGCAGCAGAAATTCTTTCACAGGACGACCAAAAATTTTTAGTTGAGCTTCTTCTTAAACAGCAATATGCTCTGGAGCTGGTCAGCAGCGAGATTTATGAAATTGAAAACGGCACAAAACAGTCTGATCATGCAACCTATCAAAAACTGATCCGGCTGTATGACCGAATCCGATTTGAAGTGAAATGATTACATACGCCTGGTACTCTTAGCAAGAGTATCTTTTTTTTGCTTTTCATGTTAAAACATGCTGATGAGGGAATGGCAAAGAAAAGATGAATCCGCATTACTTTCCCTCTTTGTGGTAGAATAAGAAGGTAGTTTGAACATTTTTAAAGCGGGGTAAATGGGTTCGGTGTGAACTTTTTTAGAGAGGGAGAACAAATGTGATTAGCATACATACAAAGAAATTGCTGAATGAATCAACGATAGAAGAATATATGATACCTTCAGATAAGGTTGCACATGTACAGATTGGCAATAACCTCGAGCATGCGCTGCTTGTTTTGACGAAAACAGGCTACACGGCAGTGCCGGTTCTTGATCCTTTCTTTAAACTGCATGGACTTCTTGGCACAAACATGATGATGGATGCAATCCTTGGCCTCCAGCGAATTGAATTTGAGAAGCTTGAACATATGAAGGTTGAAGAGGCTATGAATGCAGATATTCCAAGGCTGCATTTAAAAGATCCGATTTCCAAAGGGCTGGATTTGGTCATTGATCACTCTTTTGTCTGTGTTGTCGATGACGACGGCATTTTTGAGGGAATCCTGACAAGACGCGCCATTTTGAAAGAACTTCAGAAACAAATGATTGAAAATAGATAAATTCCGGGAGAGAAGGAGAGGAACATTTGCTCCTTCTTTTGCTTTTTAACGGAAAAGGGAGACGATGAAGGTGGCACAGGCTATTCTTGAAAAAGAAGAAATCAAGCAGCAGTCTTCGAATAGAAAACGCCCATTTATCCTGGCTGCGGTTATGCTCGCAATGTTTATGGCTGCTATTGAAGCAACAATTGTATCCACAGCCATGCCTGCGATTGTAGGAGAGCTTGGAGGATTTTCATTATACAGCTGGGTTTTTTCGTCCTATTTGCTGATGAATGCTGTTACCGTTTTGATTTATGGGAAGTTATCCGATCTGTTCGGCAGAAAGCCTGTCCTTATATTCGGCATTTCTGTTTTTCTCGCCGGTTCTGCGATGTGCGGGCTGGTCAGCTCGATGGAGTGGCTGATTGCAGCACGGTTTATCCAAGGGTTTGGAGCAGGCGCTGTCATGCCGATTGCATCGACAATTGTCGGGGACATTTATACAAAAGAAGAACGGGCTAAAATTCAGGGATACTTATCAAGCGTATGGGGGATTTCTGCCGTAATGGGACCTGCAATCGGCGGGCTTTTAGTCCAGTTTGTGAGCTGGAGATTTGTCTTTTGGGTTAATATTCCGCTTGGGCTTTTAGCGATTGCAGGGCTTGTTTTATATCTCCACGAAAATGTGGAGCGGAAAAAACATGAAATTGATTACAAGGGAGCCCTATTCTTATTTCTTTCCATAAGCACAGCTATGATTGTTCTTGTGGAAGGAGGCATCAGATGGCCATGGATGTCGAGTCCGGTCCTTTTGATCTCATCGGCTGCCGTTTTGTCTTTTGTCCTATTTATTCGACAGGAAAAAAGTGCAAAAGAGCCTATGATGCCGTTTAGTATCTGGAAAGAAAAAAGCATCTTCATCGCAAACATGACCTCATTAACAACAGGTGTGATGCTGATTGGAATCTCATCTTTTCTTCCTGCTTTTGTACAGGCTGTGATGGGACAGACTCCGATTATTGCGGGATTTACTCTTACTGCCATGTCCATTGGCTGGCCAATCGCATCAACCATATCAGGGCGGCTCCTTTTTAAAATTGGTTTTAGAACCACCTCTGTTATCGGAGGTGCAGCCCTGATCGCCGGAAGTGCTGTTTTCTTCACGCTGACACCTGACGACGGCCCTCTGTGGGCTGCCTTTGGTTCCTTCCTTGTCGGCATAGGGATGGGAATGACCACGACGGCTTTCATTGTCTCCATTCAAAGTACAGTCAGCTGGGAGCAGAGGGGTTCAGCAACAGCGGCCAACATGTTTATGAGAACGCTGGGTAATACGATTGGCGCCGCTCTGCTTGGAGGAATACTAAATACCCGGCTGCAGTCTTATTTCAGGGATGAAGGAATTGGTGAAACAATCAATCTTGATTCCATTAACAGGCTCCTCAGCCCTGAGGAAGCATCAAAGCTTTCTGATGATGCCATGCAGGCTTTAAAAGAAGGCCTGACATACTCCCTTCACAGTGTTTATATTATTGTGTTCCTATTTGCTGTAATCAGTTTCGTTCTTATATTAAGGCTTCCAAAAGAAAAGAAAGAGGCGCAGGAGAAGTAACTCTCGCGCCTTTTTGCTGTTTAATTTAGTTCAAGGAGTTCAATCCGGTTTCCGAATGGATCGTAAAATGAAAATCTGTTTACACCGGGAATCGGTATCTCTTCTTTCATTTCTACAGAAAGCTTAGTCAGATAATCCCTGGCATCTTCAAGATCTTCTACTTCAAAGGCCGGATGCCGCTTGCTTTTGGATCTGTCCGTTTCCTCAAGGCCGATATGCAGTTCTATTGATCCTGCCCGGCACCAGAAACCGCCATTCTTTAAAAGTGCCGACGGCTTAGGTATTTCTTCAAATCCGAGCTCTTGAATGTAAAATCGGCGGGCAGGCTCTTCTTCTGCAGGAGAAACGCACAGCTGCAGATGATGCAGGCTTTTTATTTTCATTGGGAAACCTCCTATAAGATAAGGTTATAGAATAACTGAAGAATGAGGAGAACAGTGATCAGACGTATCAGCCAAGCCGCCTGTTTAAAACTGAGCTTTGCTGCAAAACGCACTGCAATCTGTGCTCCAAGTATGCTTCCAGCAGCAAGACTCAGCGCAATATTCCAATTCATGATGCCTGAAAGGGCGTAGGCAGTGAATGCCCCGGTGCAGCTTAAAAAAGTCTGAAAGCGTGTAAAGGCAACTGATTTAATATAGGAAAATCCGTTATGCAAAAAGGTGTACATCAGGAGAGTTCCCTGCCCGGGCCCGAACATGCCGTCATAGGCTCCAATTCCAAAAACGAGAGGGTAGAGGCTTTTCTTCAGCCGGGGTTCAGCCGTTTTCTGTTCCTGCGGTTTTTTCAACAGATTGAGCCCCAAAGCGAAAAGGAGGAGAAAGAGAGCGATGACAGTCATCACTTCACCGCTCAGCTGACTTGTGAAGGCAGCTCCAATCACACCTCCTCCAACCGTAAATGGCGCAGTTGCTGCCATTTCCTTCACGTTCACTTCTTTTTTTCTAAGAAGAACAGCAAAGCTTGAAAATGAACTTAACGTATTTGCAAATTTATTAGAGGAGATAATGGTGTGAATAGGCAGTCCGTACATGAGCATAAGGGGCATGTTGATCATCCCGCCGCTCCCTGCAAGAGTGCCGATGAAGGTTGCTGCAATACCGATGAAAAAGATCGGCCATTCCATAAAGCATCACATCTTCCTGACAAGTTAAAGCGCGCTTTTCACCCTTAGTATATTCTTCGAGTGACAATAATGAAATTATGAATAAATTAGCATATAATATAAGGAAAACTTATAGAGGAGGTATTTATGCAGCTGACTGAATTAAAAATGCTCGTAGTTCTATCTGAAGAAATGAATATGAGAAAAGCATCCGAACGGCTTTTTGTTTCCCAGCCTGCGCTGTCACAAAGGCTGCAGTCCATCGAAAAGTCATGGGGCTTTCAAATTTTTATCCGTTCACAAAAAGGACTGACGCTTACGCCTGCGGGAGAAAAGATTGTAGCATTCGCAAAAGAAGTGACGAAGAAAGAAGAAAAACTGCGTGAAGAGATTTCAGAGCTTGAAGGAGAAGTGCACGGAACACTGAAGATCGCCGTGGCATCCATCATCGGACAGCACTGGCTGCCTAACATTCTAAAAAAATATGTCAGCAAATATCCTCATGCAAAGATTTCGCTTGTTACAGGGTGGAGCAGCGAGATTTTAAAAAGCATGTATGAAGATCACGTTCACCTCGGCATCATCAGAGGCAATCCGGAGTGGAAAGGGGTCAAGAAGCACTTGCTGACAGACACCCTGTACTTAGTGGATTCAGAAATTCATAAGGTTGAGGATTTGATTGATACCGAGCGGCCCTTTATTCAGTTTAAAAGCGACTCATCCTATTACCAGGAGATTCAGGACTGGTGGCATAAACATTTTCAGAGCAGCCCAAAGCGCACGATTGTTGTCGACCAGATTGAAACGTGCAAACAAATGGCCTACAACGGAATCGGATATGCAATCCTGCCTTCGGTTACGCTTGTGGACGACAATCGGGACATTCATAAAATTCCATTATTAAACGAGCACGGAGATCCAATCGTAAGGGACACATGGCTGCTTGGGTTTGAGTCATCGTTTAAATTGAAGCAAGTGCAGGCATTTCTCGATATTCTGAACGAAGAGGGAATTTCGTAAAAGGGACGATTTTTTGTGCAAGCAGCTGATAAAGCTGTTTTTTTATTTCAGCAGAAACAATTGACAATGAGAATAGTTTTCAATTAAAGTAAAAGTGAAAATGAAAATCATTATCAATTAAAGAGGTGGCACGAGTGAAAACGGCTCTTATTCTATATGCCAGCATGTCAGGGAATACAGAAGACATGGCAAGACTGATCGGACAGCAGCTAAGTAAAAAAGGGATGGATGTAATGTTTGAGGAGCTGGATCTTTGCATGACAGATGAGCTGTTCAACTATGATGTGATTTTTGCCGGGTCTTACACGTGGGGAGACGGAGACCTTCCGTATGAGGCAGAAGATTTCTATGAAGAACTCTCAGAGTTAAACCTAAGAGGGAAGCTGGTTGCCTGTTTCGGGTCAGGAGATCATGCCTATCCGAAATTCTGCGAGGCAGCAGACATGCTGCAAAGGCGGTTTAAAGAAACAGGGGCAGAAGTTTTTCATGATACATTAAAAATAGAAGGTTCACCTGAATCTGACCTGGAACAGGAAGCCTGCAGAATGTTTGCAGATGCAGTTGCCGAATGGAGCGCTGCTGCCGGAAAATCAATGATATAAATGAGGCGTCCGGTTTCAGCTTGTCAACAAACCCGTCCTTTGATACAGTAATGAGGTATATAGTCTGAAGGAGGAATACATATGAAAATGATGGATGCGAATGAGATTATCTCGTTTATTCAAAATAGTACAAAATCGACACCTGTAAAAGTGTATGTGAAAGGCGATCTTGAAGGAATCGATTTCGGTTCTTCTTCACAGACATTCATAAACGGCAGCAGCGGTGTTGTTTTCGGCGAATGGGCTGAAATTCAGACGGTGCTTTCTCAAAACCAAGCGAAAATTGATGATTTTGTTGTTGAAAATGACCGCCGCAATTCAGCGATTCCGCTTCTTGACATGAAAAACATTAAAGCGCGAATTGAGCCTGGCGCTATTATCCGCGACCAAGTCGAAATCGGCGATAACGCCGTTATTATGATGGGAGCTTCCATCAACATCGGTTCAGTAATTGGCGAAGGCACGATGATTGATATGAACGTTGTTCTTGGAGGCCGCGCTACAGTAGGGAAAAACTGCCATATCGGAGCTGGATCTGTTCTTGCAGGCGTCATCGAACCGCCATCTGCAAAACCGGTTGTCATTGAAGATGATGTAGTCATCGGAGCCAATGCCGTTGTATTAGAAGGCGTTACAGTCGGTAAAGGCGCTGTCGTTGCTGCAGGCGCGATCGTCATTGACGATGTGGAGCCTTATACAGTTGTAGCAGGTACGCCTGCCCGCAAAATTAAAGATATCGATGAAAAAACAAAATCAAAAACTGAAATCAAACAAGAGCTCAGACAGCTTTAATACTTGAATGATTGACCGGCGTGGATGTTTTAGCATCCACGCCTTCTCTATAGAATCAGGGGGGATACGATTGGATCAAATGGACCTATTGTCAAAAATCAGACAGGATCTTCACCGCATTCCTGAGCTTGGCTTTCAGGAATATAAAACTCAGGCGTACCTTTTGGAACATCTCGGGTCTTTACCCGCAGAAAGACTCGAAATCAAAAAATGGAAAACCGGTTTGTTTGTAAAAGTAAAAGGAACAGATCCTTTGAAAACACTTGCTTACCGTGCCGATATCGACGGACTTCCCATCCGCGAGGAAACCGGCTATGATTTCAAGTCTGATCATCCGGAGCTCATGCATGCCTGCGGCCACGATTTCCATATGACGATTGCGCTTGGAATCATTCATTATTTCGTCAAACATCCAGTCAGAGATGATCTGCTGTTTCTTTTTCAGCCTGCAGAAGAAGGCCCCGGAGGAGCTGAACCGATGCTCAGAAGCGAAGAAATGAAGGAGTGGAAACCTGATTTCATTACGGCACTTCACATTGCTCCGGAATATCCTGTCGGTTCAATCGCCACACGTCCCGGTCTTCTTTTTGCGAATACATCGGAATTATTCATTGACTTAAAGGGAAAAGGGGGACATGCAGCCTATCCGCATACGGCTCAGGACATGATTGTTGCTGCTGCATCGCTTGTCACGCAGCTGCAGACCGTTGTTTCAAGAAACGTAGACCCGCTTGACAGTGCGGTGATTACGTTCGGGAAAATAACAGGAGGCACCGTTCAGAACATTATTGCAGAAAATGCAAGGCTTGAAGGAACGATCCGAACACTGTCCGTTGAGTCGATGGATAAAGTAAAAGAACGCATTGAGGCACTTGTCAGAGGGCTTGAGGTCGGCTATTCCTGCAGCGCGGTCATTGATTACGGTTCGATGTACCATCAGGTATACAACCATCATGAGCTGACGGAAGAATTCATGGATTTTGCAAAAGTGAACACAGATACTGAAGTTGTGCTGTGCAGAGAGGCCATGACGGGCGAAGACTTTGGATATATGCTGGATGAAATCCCGGGATTCATGTTCTGGCTCGGAGTGGACTCCCCGTATGGACTTCATCACTCAAAGCTTCAGCCTAAAGAGGAAGCGATAGGGGCAGCTGTTGACCTTATGTGCAGATATTTTCTCTACAAAGCGAACGGCTTATCAGAATAAAGGTACCTCCTATGAGACACATTAGTCTTAGGAGGTGGATGAGATGCCAAAAATCGGTGTTGAACAATCATTATCAGATGTTACAGCTGCACTTCAGTCAAAGGGATACGATGTTGTGGAACTCCGCAATGAAGAGGATGCAAAAGGCTGTGACTGCTGCATTATTACAGGCCAGGATTCCAACATTATGGGAATCAGCAATGCAGTAACAAGCGGTTCTGTTTTTACAGCCAGCGGTTATACAGCGGATGAAATCTGCCAGCAGGTGGAGAGCAGGCTTCAATAGAAAAAGAAATGAGCTGCCGAAGCCGGCAGCTCATTTGCTGTTTACTGTTTTTTCTCAATATAAACCTGATGTGGAAACGGAATCTCAATTCCGTGTGCATCAAGTGTTTCTTTCACTTTTTTACGGAGATTGCGCTCTACGCCCCACTGCATCATATTCTCTGTCTTGGCGATAATCCGGATCACAACATCCGATGCGCCAAGGCTTTGAACGCCAATCACACTTGGTCCTTCAATGATTGATGCATCCTGGGCGGCCATATCATCACATGCCTTTTGAATAACCGAAATAGCCTCATCAATATTATCATCGTATGAAATGCCAATATCAACAAGTGCCCTCATGTTGCCCCTGGAATGATTGCTTAAACTGATAATCTCTCTGTTCGGCACATAATTAAGCGTTCCGTCAAAGCTTCTGATCTGAGTAGTCCGCAGGCCAACCTGCTCAACAATGCCAGAGTATCCTGCCGTTGTTACATAATCCTCGACATCAAGCTGTTTTTCAAGAAGCAGGAAAAAGCCTGTCACCACGTCGCTGACAAGTCCCTGTGCTCCAAAACCGATGGCAAGCCCTACAACTCCAGCCCCGGCAAGGAGAGCTGTTGCATCATATTCAAATACCTCAAATACCATCACGACAAAAATAAAGATCAGAATATATGAGAAGAGATTGAGTGTCAGACTCTGCAGCGTTCTGGATCTCCCAATTGAAATGGACTGACGCTCCTGAACCCTCTTAAACGTCTTTTCAACCACTCTTGTGCCAATAGCCCTTACGACCAGAAAAGCAATGAGTATGCCGATCAGCTTAAGTGTGATCACTCCGGCTGCCGTCAATAGGCCTACCCAGTTTACTCTGCTGATTAAATCAAAAAATTCCATGAACCAACATCCTTCCTGTACAAATAAAGTAAGACTAATTATTTGGTTACCCCAAGGACGTCATGTTAAACTTGATTTTGTAGAATTTAATCAGAAATTGCTGAGATTTGGTGATTGTTTTCAACCTGAAAAGGGAATACCAATACATGTGCTCCATTTTAGGCAACACGCCTTTTTTAAATTAATTATTATTTAACATTGACTGAAAATAAACATTGCACTATAATGGTCAATGTGAAATAAACAAGACAATAATTGAGAAAATCATTTTGTGATTCTCAATTAAACTGATATCGATTCCAGATATCAATTACATATTGGAGGGATACATCATGGCAGAACGCATGGTAGGTAAACAAGCACCGCGCTTTGAAATGGATGCGGTAATGGCTGACAAGGAATTTGGAAAAGTAAGCCTTGAAGAAAATATGAAAAACGACAAATGGACAGTGCTGTTCTTTTACCCAATGGACTTCACGTTCGTTTGCCCGACTGAAATTACATCAATGTCAGACCGTTATGATGAGTTCGAAGATCTTGATGCTGAAGTAATCGGCGTTTCAACTGATACAATCCACACTCATCTTGCATGGATCAACACAGACCGTAAAGAAAACGGCCTTGGCGACCTTAAATTCCCGCTTGCAGCGGATACAAACCACATGGTTTCACGCGAATACGGCGTCCTTATTGAAGAAGAAGGCGTAGCTCTTCGCGGACTATTCATCATCAATCCTGACGGCGAGCTTCAATACGCTGTTGTTAACCACAACAACATCGGCCGTGACGTAGATGAAACACTTCGTGTGCTTCAGGCTCTTCAAACTGGCGGACTTTGCCCGGCTAACTGGAAACCTGGACAAGCTACACTTTAATAAACGGTTGATGAGAGGTCTAACTTTTTGTTAGGCCTTTTTTAAACAAGCAATGGAGGGAAACACAATGAAATTACGCGCACCAATGCCTGAACTGAACGGCGCAACTGAATGGCTGAACGGCCAGCTGACAAAAGAAGACCTGATTGGCGAGAAACCTACACTGATCCATTTCTGGTCAGTAAGCTGCCATCTTTGCAAAGAGGCAATGCCTCAGGTAAATGAATTCAGAGATCAGTACAAAGACAAACTGAATGTTGTGGCTGTTCACATGCCAAGATCAGAAGACGATCTGAACCTTGAAGACATCAAGAAAGTTGCGGCTGAGCATGATATTTCACAGCCAATCTTTGTTGACAGCGAACATAAGCTGACAGATGCATTTGAAAATCAGTATGTTCCTGCTTATTATGTATTTGACAAAACAGGAGCTCTCCGTCACTTCCAGGCAGGCGGAAGCGGCATGAAAATGCTTGAAAAACGTGTAAACCGCGTGCTTGCCGAAACAGAAAACGCAGAATGAAAAAAGTGCTCCGTTTTCGGAGCGCTTTCTTTTTTCGACATTTTTAACCATTTATTTGATTTTCTAAACCTTTCCATGTATAATGAAAAAGTCAGTTCATTATGAAATACCCTTCTACCATATTAATAATGAGTCAATCAGTCCTTATACGGACAAATGCTTCAAATTCAAATCCTTTGATTTTTGTTAGCTCAATTCAAGCTGGCGCGGTCATCGGAGCCGCAAGGACGAGAGAGAGGTAGGGCTTTCGTTGCTTTGTGTTCACAGATAATAAATGAATAACCAATAGATTTGTCACACTATCAAAATCTTTTTATGATTTTATATGGCATTTAGCATTCACATGTTATAAAGACTATCTATTCCTCTAATTGATACTCTTTATAATATGTGAATATTTTATTTACCATGTTGTAAATAGTAGGGCATATTAAAAAATTTTTGGAGGTTTTCTCTCATGACGACTGGAAAAGTAAAATGGTTCAATTCAGAAAAAGGCTTTGGATTTATCGAAGTTGAAGGCGGAAACGACGTATTCGTTCACTTCAGCGCGATCACTGGCGAAGGGTACAAAACATTAGAAGAAGGCCAAGAAGTTGAATTCAACATCGTTGAAGGCAACCGCGGACCTCAAGCTGAGAATGTTGTAAAATTATAATGAACGAAAAAGCCGCTCAGGTCTGAGCGGCTTTTTTATTTGCTCTATTCCTGGATTTGCAGAATGTCACCACATCTGAAAACCTCAGTTGAAAACATATGGCTTTTAAAGATTTCCGTCCGCTTATGAAGGGTCATAAGCAGGTGGGAAATGACTTTTCGCAGGAGTCCTGTGATGCATGAAGGGTTCTAAAGAGCTGAGTTATGACTTTTCGCAGAGTCCGACGAGGTATAAAGGGTCATAAGCAACTGGGATCTGACCTTTCTCAGCGTGCTGCCAAACACGAAGGGTCATATTTTTTTTGCAAACGGTTACCTTTAACTGCTCTTAAAAAATCCATTGACACCGGTATCTGCATCCTGTATCGTGGTCAAGTATGTGTTAAATATTTAGGAGGCTCACCATGAATCAACAAAATGTACAGCAAGTAAAAATCACTACTGCAGATCCTTCGGCAATCGGGCTATTTGGACTCGCTATGGTAACACTAGTGGCTTCGTCACAAAAACTTGGATTGACTGACGGTCTTTCACTTATATTGCCCTGGGCGATATTCCTGGGCGGCTTTGCACAGCTTTTTGCAAGTGTTCACGATGCAAAACACAACAACACGTTTGGAACGACTGCATTTGGCGCTTTCGGTCTTTTCTGGCTTGGAGTCGGCGCAACCTGGCTGATTCAAATGGGCGTGTTCGGCGAGAAACTTGCGGCAGCCGCTGATCCAAAACAGCTTGGATTTGCATTTGTCGGATACCTGATTTTCAGTCTGTTCATGACAATCGGTGCAATGGAAACACACAAGGTCCTGTTTTTGATTTTTGTTTTTATCGATTTTCTATTTATCGGACTTTCACTGAGTGCTTTTGATATTATGCATGAGGCGACCCACATGCTTGCTGCTGTATCTGAGCTGATCATTGCCCTGCTGTCGTTCTACGGTTCTGCTGCAGCGGTACTGAATACTCATTTCGAAAAAACAGTGCTGCCTGTTGGAAAACCTTTTGGGATCTTCAAAAAATAAGCAAAAGAAAACGAGCAGGGTTCATTCCCTGCTCGTTTTACTTTTCTTCTCTGTAATGCTCCTGGCAAAATGCTTTAACCATGATTTCTTCTTCTTCTTCAAGCTCAAAATCAAGAACGCCATTTGTTTCCTGCTCCATCAGATGATAAACAGAAACGGTTCCTTCACCGGTGTCGTTTACAGCAAAAATCACCTTCATCAGGAGACCTTTTTCAGTATAAAGCTCATCCTCTTCATCTACCTCAAGCTCAAGAATAAATTCATACCGGTCTCCGGTGAGAATGCCAAATGGATCCTGCAGTTTTTCAACCGTATAGGCTGCTATGTTCATATGTATCATTCCAATCTTTCAGGGTATACTCCCTACCTATCCTACCTAAAAAAAGTCCATAAAACAACTTTATAGAAAAGAGTGTCAGATTTACTGACAGCACACTGCTTATATTTTACATTCTGCAAGACAAATCTCCTTAACCATTTAACAATTTGTACAGTGTAAAGCCAATTTGTTAAAAGTAAAATAGAGACAGGTATTATTTTTTTAATATTTAGACTATTTATGCGAAACGGAGGAGGTTTTTTATATGCCGGATAAAGTGGTCATCGGTTTAATTCAGGCAAGCAATGATACAGACGGAAATGAGGCTGTAGATATCCATAAAGAACGGGCGATTGAAAAGCATATGAAGCTTGTGAGGGAAGCAAGCAGCAGGGGTGCGCAGATTGTCTGTCTTCAGGAGATATTCTACGGCCCTTATTTCTGCACGGAACAGAATACGAAATGGTACGATGCAGCAGAGGAAATTCCAAACGGACCGACCACAAAACGGTTTCAGGAGCTTGCCCGTGAGCTTGGAATGGTGATCGTGCTGCCGATTTATGAAAGGGAAGGAATCGCAACTTATTATAATACTGCTGCTGTCATTGACGCGGATGGAACGTATTTAGGGAAATACCGCAAACATCATATCCCTCATGTCGGAGTCGGAAAAGACGGCGGCGGATTTTGGGAGAAGTTCTACTTTAAGCCAGGCAATCTCGGCTACCCGGTTTTTGATACAGCATTTGCGAAGATTGGTGTCTATATATGCTATGACAGGCACTTTCCTGAGGGAGCAAGGCTTCTCGGTCTGAACGGTGCGGAAATCGTCTTTAATCCTTCAGCAACGGTTGCAGGCCTGTCAGAATACCTGTGGAAACTTGAACAGCCTGCACATGCTGTTGCAAATGGCTATTATATAGGCGCCATCAACAGGGTGGGATATGAGGGGCCATGGAATATGGGTGAATTTTACGGACAATCCTATCTCGCCGATCCAAGAGGCAGATTTGTTGCTGAAGGAAGCCGTGACAGAGATGAAGTGGTCATTGGGGAGATGGATAAAAAAGTGATCCGCGAAGTCCGGGATACGTGGCAATTTTACCGGGACAGACGCCCTGAAACGTATCAGGAAATGACGGCCCTGCTGCCTTAAAAAGGAGGTAATGAGCTTGATGAGAGAGATTACGGCTCAAGAACTTGAACAGAACTTCATGGAAGTAGAACCGCCCCTGTCTGCCAGGGAAGCACTAGAAGAAGCAAACCGGTGCCTGTACTGCTATGATGCACCATGCATAAAAGCCTGTCCGACCGGCATCGATATTCCTTCTTTTATTAAGAAAATCGCTTCAGGCAATATGAAAGGATCAGCTAAAACCATTATGTCGGCAAATCCCGTCGGAGCGAGCTGCGCCCGTGTTTGTCCGACTGAGGAACTTTGCGAGGGAGCCTGTGTGCTGAATGCTTCCACGAAACCGATTATGATCGGCAACCTTCAGCGCTATGCAACCGACTGGGCGATTCATAATGAGCAGGTCCTGTTTCAAGCAGGGGAGAAGAACGGAAAAAATGTTGCCGTTGTAGGCGGAGGTCCTGCAGGTCTTTCAGCTGCAAGAGAACTTGCTCTGCTTGGCTATGAAGTCACCATTTTTGAATCGGAAAATCAGGCAGGCGGCTTAAACACTTACGGAATTGTTTCATTCAGGCTGCCGCAGGCCATTTCATTTTGGGAAGTCGATCAGGTGAAAAGCCTTGACGTGAAGATCAGAACGAATAGCAAAGTTGGAAGAGACATTATGCCTTCAGAGCTGCTTGAGGAGTATGATGCCGTGATTCTTGCCGCAGGAATGGCTGCTGTGCCAAAGCTTGGCATAGAAGGCGAGGATGCAGATGGTGTCTATGATGCCATTGAATTTGTCAAAGAAACAAAAACGGAAAAAACGCTTAAGCTTGCCGGGAAAAAAGCGGTCGTAATCGGTGCAGGGAACACGGCAATCGATGCTGCAACCTGCTCAGTCCGCCTTGGTGCAGAGGATGTGAGCATCCTCTACAGACGAACAAGAGCTGAAATGACAGCCTACGAGTTTGAGTATGAATTTGCCAAACAGGATGGCGTCGTCTTCAGATGGCTGACGGCTCCAAAGCGGATTATTAAAAATGAAGAAAACAAAGTGACAGGTGTTGAATGCATTAAAATGGAGCTTGCTTCAGCAAGTGAAGGAGAGCGGCCGCGTCCAGTGCCTGTTGAAGGATCTGAATTCATCATTGAAACAGATGCGGTCATCCGGGCGATCGGCCAATCAAGATATGTATCTCTCATAGAGAGTTTTGGCCTCGATCATGCAGACGGAGTCGTAAAGCTCACAGCAGGGACTTATCAGACCTCAAACGAAAAAGTATTTGCCTGCGGTGATGTTATCTTCGGCAAAGGCCAGGGTGAAGCCATGGTCGTCTCCGCTGCCCAGCAGGGGAAACTGACAGCTTATCAGATTCACAAAAAACTAATTTCAGAGGCGCTGAACCCGGCTTTGTAATTTCTTTTGTCATTAGGAACTGCCCAAGGCGGTTCCACATTTCGCATTGTCCAGTTCCACCGCCTAACTCCTCGGCCAGAACAAAATCCCCGTAAAAGGCAAACCCGGCCTTTTCCGGTGATTTCTTTTCTGTCTTTCGGAGCTGATCGAGGCGGTTCCACATTTCGCATTGTCCAGTTCCACCGCCTAGCTCCTCGGCCAGAACAAAATCCCCGTAAAAGGCAAACCCGGCCTTTTCCGGTGATTTCTTTTCTGTCTTTCGGAGCTGATCGAGGCGGTTCCACATTTCTTATAAAGGAGGATCCAAAACATGGCTGATTTAAAGATTGATCTTGCCGGGATACGGTCTCCGAATCCGTTCTGGCTTGCTTCAGCTCCGCCTACAAACTCGGGCTATCAGGTTCAGAGGGCATTTGAAGCAGGCTGGGGAGGAGCTGTCTGGAAAACACTCGGTGATCCGATTCTGAATGTTTCTTCAAGATTTGCAGCAGTCAGTTTTAATGGACAGCGCGTTGCAGGCTTTAACAATATTGAGCTTATTACGGACCGGCCGCTTGAAGTGAACCTGAAGGAAATTTATGAAACGAAAAAAAGGTTTCCGAATCATGCAATTATCGCTTCTTTGATGGTTGAGCCAAAACAGGAAAAGTGGCATGAAATTGTCAAGCGTGTTGAAGATGTCGGAGTTGACGGGCTTGAACTAAATTTCGGCTGTCCTCACGGAATGGCAGAGCGCGGAATGGGCGCGGCCTCCGGACAAGTGCCTGATCTCGTCGAAAGGCAGACCTACTGGGCGAAAGAAGCTGCGAAAACGCCTGTTATCGTGAAGCTGACGCCGAATATTACCGATATCACCGTGACCGCAGAAGCTGCAGCGGCAGGCGGAGCTGATGCCATCTCGATGATCAATACGATCAACAGCCTTGCAGGGGTGGATATTGATACATGGAATACAATTCCGCATGTAGCAGGAAAAGGGGCCCACGGAGGATATTGCGGTCCTGCTGTTAAGCCGATTGCGCTGAATATGGTCGCTGAATGTGCGAGAAATCCCCGCATTAATGTTCCGATATCAGGAATAGGAGGGATTTCAAACTGGAAGGACACAGTTGAATTCATTCTGATGGGAGCAACCGGAGTGCAAGTATGCACAGCTGCCATGCATCATGGCTTCCGAATTGTTGAGGACATGATTGAAGGTCTTTCAAACTACTTGGATGAAAAGGGCCTTGCATCTGTTATGGACCTCGTCGGGAAATCGGTTGAAAGGTATTCAGACTGGGGCGAGCTTGATCTGAATTATAAAATTGCTGCAAGAATTAATGAAGACGTCTGCATTAACTGCAATAAATGCCATATTGCGTGCGAAGACACGTCCCATCAGTGCATTGATATGCTGATGACGTCTGACGGAAAACCATACTTAAAAGTAAGGGAAGAAGATTGCGTAGGCTGCAATCTCTGTTCCATCGTCTGTCCTGTTGACGGGGCTATTGACATGGTTGAACTTGCAAATGAACTGCCTCCAATGACTTGGAATGAGCGGCAGTCAGCGATCGCTTCTCTTGGAACGTCCAATGCTGTGAAATAGGAAAGGGGGAGGAATTGTGAAAAAACTCATTAAAAACGGAACGATTGTGACAGCTTCGGATACATTTCAGGGAGATATTCTCATTATCGGAGAACAGATTGCTGCAATTGGCCTCAATCTGACAGAAAACGGTGCAGAAATCATTGATGCAAACGGATGCTACATTTTCCCGGGAGGAATTGACCCTCATACACACCTTGATATGCCGTTTGGAGGAACCGTTACAAAAGATGATTTTGAAACAGGGACGACGGCAGCGGCCTTTGGAGGCACAACGACCATCATCGATTTCTGCCTGACGGAAAAAGGAAAGCCATTAAAGGATGCCATAAAGACTTGGCATAAGAAATCCAAAGACAAAGCCGTAATCGATTACAGCTTCCACTTAATGATCTCAGAAATCAATGATCATGTCCTTGATGAATTGCCTTCAGTCATTGAAGAAGAAGGAATTTCTTCCTTTAAAGTCTTTATGGCCTACAAAAATGTTTTTCAGGCAGATGATGAAACCCTTTTCCGGACACTGCTGACCGCAAAAGAGCTCGGCGGACTTGTCATGGTCCATGCAGAAAACGGGGATGTCATTGATTATTTAACAAAAAAAGCACTGGAAGAAGGCAAAACAGATCCGGTTTATCATGCTCTTACACGTCCGCCTGAAGTAGAAGGCGAAGCGACGGGAAGAGCAGCCCAGCTTACAGGTCTTGCGGGATCGCAGCTGTATGTCGTTCATGTTTCCTGTGCAGAAGCTGTAGAAAAAATAGCCGAAGCAAGAAGCAAAGGATTTGATGTCTGGGGAGAAACATGCCCGCAATATCTTGTACTTGATCAGTCTTATTTAGAAAAGCCTGAGTTCGAAGGCGCCAAGTACGTCTGGTCACCGCCGCTCCGCGAGAAGAAGCACCAGGATGTTTTGTGGAACGCTATGAAGACAGGCGTACTGCAGACACTCGGTTCTGATCAGTGCTCGTTTGATTTTAATGGCCAAAAGGATCTTGGCAAAGGCGATTTTACGAAAATTCCTAACGGCGGGCCGATTATTGAGGACCGTTTCAGCATTCTTTTTTCTGAAGGGGTAAGTAAAGGAAGGATCAGTTTAAATCAATTCGTTGATTTGACGAGCACCAAGGCTGCGAAGCTGTTCGGCCTGTATCCGAAAAAAGGAACCATTGCAGTTGGATCTGATGCCGATCTTGTTCTGTTTGACCCTGCAGCTGAGAGAACGATTTCTGCTGCGACCCACCACATGGCTGTGGACTATAATGCGTTTGAAGGCATGGAGGTGAAAGGAGTGCCTGTTTCTGTTCTTTCAAGAGGGGAATTTGTCGTGCGCGACAGACAATTTGCAGGCAAAACCGGGAGCGGACAATATATAAAACGCGCTAAATATGGGAAACAGCTTGGAACAGCCGGCTCTTCAAAGGTCTCAATCTAAGAGTATGGGCAACCTCAAAATTTAATTGTTTCATGCGGAAGGGGACATGTATTGTGGCGAAAGGTTATTTGAAATCTCCGGATTTGCTGCCGATTCCTCATCATAAGAAAAACATCGGTTCACTTGGTTTTGGCCTGATTTGGGTAGGGATGGCTGTTGTTCTTGCTGCATTTGCCATTGGGGGTTCCGGGGTCCAGTCTCTTCCGCTTGGATGGGTCGTGGCCGCCACAATACTGGGATCCGTTGCTCTTGGTTTTATTATGACGCTTACGGGCGACATAGGTGTTGAGCACGGCTTGAGTTTTCCGGTTTATATGAGAGCGCCGTTTGGGACATTTGGGACACACATTCCTTCTATTGTGAGGGGATTTGTTGCTTCCTGCTGGTTTGGAGTCAATACGTTTTTCGGAGCAAGCGCGATGAATGCGATTCTTGCAACGTTATTTGGATTTGATAATTGGATGGTCTGCTTTTTCATCTTTGCCATTCTGCAAGTTGTCAACACGGCTCTCGGCATGAAAGCGATCGAGCGCTTTGCAGATCTTGCGGCACCCGTTATTATTCTTATTTCCGGATGGATGTATTTTACGCTGTCAGATCAGGCGCTGGCGCAGGGAAGAAGCGTCTGGTCGTGGGTAGAGAGTCCGGCAGCCGGAGGGGCAGCTGTCACCGCTTTTATGGTTGTCATCATGGCGAACATGGGGTTTTGGGGAACGCTTGCGGCAGATATGCCCTCCCTTTCCAGGTTTGTAAAGGCTCCTAAAATGGAGCGTAATTGGTTTAAGCGGAACAGGAGCCAAATTGCAGGAAATCTGATCGCTTATCCCATTGTTCAAACGTTTATGGTCGTGATTGGTGCGGTTTCCTATATCGCTGTGACGAACTACGACCCGGTTGTTGCCCTGCAGCAGTCTGCAACAGGCATCGTTCTCGGCGTACTGCTCATCATGATAGTCCTTGCGCAGTGGTCGACCAATACGTCAGCCAACCTGATACCTGCTGCCACTATCTTTTCAAATGTAGGGGGTCCGAAAGTGCCTTTCTGGGCGGGAGTTGCCGTTGCAGGCCTAATTGGAATTGTCGTGCAGCCTTGGAGCCTGTTTGGTATCATAATTGAAATTCTGCTCGTCGTCGGGGGCATTCTTTCCGCCATCTGCGGCATTTTAATTTCAGACTACTATCTTCTCAGAAAGCGAAGAGTGAATGTAAAGGACCTCTACGAAACAGAAGGACAGTACAAATACTATAAAGGCATTAATGCAGCGGGCTATATAGCATGGATAGCCGGGGGAGCGGCTGCTGTCATATTTAAAGACTACTCATTTATCATTGGTTTTGCAGCCGGTGGGGCAAGCTACTATTTTCTTGCAAAATACTGGTGGTTTAAAAAATATGCACAGGCTGAAATCACTGACCCGGATGATTCAAAATACCTCGGCATCACCGCAGGAAACGACTGGATCATTGATCTTGAAGAAGAATATGAGCCGAACATAGCAATCTCGCCTGCTCCAACAGAACACATATAATAGGAGGAGAAAGATGTCAGATTACCAGGAGTATCTTGCTGAACGGGACAAAATCGATTACTATCTCGGAAAAGGGTGGAAGATATCTTCCGTTACAGAAAACCTCAACGGAGCATTCCTTGTCTTCAAAGATCAGGATGATTCTGAAGCGGAAATGCAAGTGAAAACGGCTGATGGCAGAAAATACTTTTCGGCCATGCTGATTGCACAAGCTAAAAATTGACATTGTTCGACGCGGATAGGGCAGATTTTGTCCTATCTTTTTTGTGAGAAAAGCTGACAAACGTATAGTGTTCACCCTGTGCCTCTTTTATAATATAAGGAAGCGACATCAAAAAAGGGGTGTGCGGATGAAATCATACATAACGATTGATGAGATTTTAAATCGAAAGCATTTTTCCCGGACTGAAGTCATTGCAGGAGCAAATGGCCTGCGGCGGCAGTTAAAATGGGTGCATATTGTCGAATCGATTCAAATCAGCAATCTCTTAAATGGTCATGAACTGATTCTGACTACCGGTCTTGGTTTCAAGGATCATCCCGGACAACTTGTTTCTTTTCTTCAGCAGTTAATCGACAGGCAGGCTGCCGGACTGTGCATTGAGCTCGGCACTCATATCCATACCATACCTGAAGATGTTATTGAACTTGCTGATTCCCGCCATTTTCCCATCATTCTGTTTCATCACGAAGTGCCTTTTGTTGAAATTACACAAGATGTGCATTCCCTCATCATCAATAAACAATATCAACTATTATCTGAACTTGAAACCTATTCTCAGCAGCTGAACAAAATGCTTCTTGAAATTGAAGATTACAAACAAATCCTCAAATTTATGCAATCTTATCTGGAGGTACAGGTGGCGGCTGTTCTTGGAGGGAATAAAACCGACTTTTTCCCGGAACCTGACATCAGCGAAAAGGAAGCATTGCTATTTTCATTAAGAAGTGAGGAAAAGAAAGCATGGGCGGCCAGACAGCCCGTCCAAATTCTCGGCGAAACATATGCAGAATTGCATATATGGACCGAGTGCAGAGAACTGAACGAATTTGACCTTCTTGTACTGGACCGAACGGCAAATGCATTTGCCCAGCATTTGCTTAGGGACCTCTATGTAAAAGAGAAAAAAATGGCTGAAGAAAGCGAGTGGCTGACCAACTGGCTTGAGGGGGAATATACCGATGAAGTGATCAAAGAGCAGCTTGCTTTTCAAGATCCTATGCTGAGGCTTAACGGAGGCGCGGTGTGCATCTGCAAATTATCCCCTGATGCCGCAGGCCAGACCCAAAATGCAGACAGCACTTACTTTAAGTTATTATTCAGAACCGTTTTTGAACAATTCGGCTTTCACTTGTTTACCGTAGAAGTCCGCCATCACCTGATTTTCATTGCAGGAAACAAACGGAACAAGCAGGACTGGAAAGACCGCATGAGCGGAGCGATTTACAGAATATATTCAGGAAGCGGAACAGAGAGGCAGAGAGCCTCCTCCCTCACTATCGGTGTGGGAAAATTCGCGGACAGACTGGGGAATATACCGTACAGCTATCAGACGGCCAAAGAAACTCTCGCCCTGCAGGACTCACTCTCAGCAGAAGGAAAAAGCTGCTTTTATCAGGATCTTCATATGTACAGAATGATGTCTCTCTTAAAAAAACACGGTGACCTTGAAGAGACAATCAATGAATACCTCGGTCCTGTTCTTGAATACGACCGCAAGTACAACGGTGATATGCTGATTACGCTGAAAACCTATCTTGCCTGCAGCGGGTCGAAGCAGGAAACCTCCAAAAAGCTCTTTATTGTCAGGCAGACCCTGTACCACCGCATCGAAAAACTTGAGCTGTTGCTTGGGGAGAACTTCATGAATTCAGACAAACGCCTAGCCCTTGAGTTTATGCTCATGGCCTATGATTTTATCCGGAACACAGAAGGGACCATTCCGCTGCAGCATAAAATTGAATAATAGATTAGGAGCACTTCTAAGTGGAGGTGCTCTTTTTTGCTGTGCGGGAGGGGAGATTGCATCTAGTAAAACTGAAAATCGGTTTTGGAGGGCGAGATAGCTGCTGGACCTGACCCTCGAAAACCGTAAATCGATAACGGAGGGTAAGCAAGCGTTAGAATCGTACCCTCGGAAACCGAGAAACGATGTGGGAGGGTAAGCAAACGCGTGAATCGTACCCTCGGAAACCGAGAAACGATGTGGGAGGGTAAGCAAACACGCGAATCGTACCCTATCAAACTGAAAATCGATAACGGAGGGTAAGCAAACGCGTGAATCGTACCCTCTTAAACTGAAAATCGATAACGGAGGGTAAGCAAACGTTGGAATCGTACCCTGTCAAACTGAAAATCGATAACGGAGGGTAAGCAAACGTTGGAATCGTACCCTCTCAAACTGAAAATCGATAACGGAGGGTAAGCAAGCGTTGGAATCGTACCCTCTCAAACCGAAAATCGATATCGGAGGGTAAGCAAACGTTGGAATCGTACCCTCTTAAACTGAAAATCGATATCGTAGGGTAAGCAAGCGTTGGAATCGTGCCCTCTTAAATTGAAAATCGAAATCGGAGGGTAAGCAAACGATCGATTCCGGTGATTTCTTATCTGACTGCCAGGCCTGAACAGTCGGCTCCGCTTTTCTTGTGTCCAGCTGCGCCTCCTAGTCCTTCTGTCAGAACAAAATCCCCGAAAAAGTCAAAATCGGACTTTTCCGGTGATTTCTTATCTGACTGCCAGGCCTGAACAGTCGGCTCCGCTTTTCTTGTCACTATGTAGCATTCTTCCTTTCTTTTGTTTTACAGTGTGTCTAATGAACATGGTGGTGTTGTGGGGGATAATGAATTTATAGAATTTTCAGTAATCAGGAGGGATGAGAATGACAGTTGCTAATGAGGCAGCGGTTATAAAGAATTTTATTAACGGGAAATGGGTGAGTGCTGCTGGAAGTGAGATGCAGGATGTCATCAATCCTGCGACGGGAAAGAAAATAGCATCGGTGCCGATTTCAACTGGAGAGGATGTGCATGCAGCTGCAATGGCAGCGGCAGAAGCTTTTAAAACCTGGAAGCGTGTGCCTGTTCCAAAGCGGGCCAGAATTCTTTTTGCCTATCATCACTTATTGTCCCAAAACCATGAGGAGCTTGCGAAACTGATTGTTTCAGAGAATGGCAAGGCTTATAAAGAAGCCTACGGGGAAGTCCAAAGGGGAATCGAGTGTGTGGAGTTTGCGGCTGGGGCTCCAAGTCTGATGATGGGCGAGTCGCTTTCTGGAATTGCTGAGGAGATGGACTCTGAAATGTTCCGTTACCCGCTTGGGGCAGTCGGCGGCATTACGCCTTTTAATTTTCCGATGATGGTGCCGCTTTGGATGTTCCCTCTTGCAGTAGCATGCGGAAATACTTTTGTGCTGAAGCCTTCTGAACGAACTCCGCTCCTGTCAAACAGACTTGCGGAGATGTTTACGGAAGCTGGGGCTCCGGCCGGTGTGCTGAACGTTGTTCACGGAAGCCGCGATGTGGTTAACGGCCTGCTCGGGCATCCGGAAATAAAAGCGATTTCATTCGTCGGCTCACAGCCGGTCGCCAAATATGTCTATGAAAAAGCTGCTGCTAACGGAAAGCGCGTGCAGGCGTTATCGGGAGCAAAAAATCATCATGTCGTAATGCCGGACGCTGACTTTGAAAAAGCAGCCCAGCATATTGTCAGTTCGGCATTCGGCAGCGCGGGCCAGCGGTGTATGGCATGCAGTGCAGTTGTCACGGTCGGAGACGGAACCGAGTTCATGAAGATCCTTAAGCGAAAAGCGGATGAACTTGTGATGGGGAATGGCCTTGATGATGAGGTTTTACTTACACCGGTTATCAGGGATTCCCATTTGAAGAAAGTGATAGGCTATATTGAGAAGGGGATGGAAGAAGGAGCGGCTCTTGTCAGAGACGGACGGAGAGATATGGAAGCCAACAACGAAGGCTATTTCCTCGGAGCGACCATTTTTGACGAAGTCACCCCGGACATGACCCTTGCAAAAGAAGAAATCTTTGCGCCGGTACTCAGTGTTCTGAGAGCATCAGACCTTGACGTGGCTCTTGAATATATCCGCAAATCCCGTTATGGAAACGGGGCAACCATTTATACGAAGGATGCGCATGCTATCCGCACATTCAGAGAAGAAGCGGATGCGGGAATGCTCGGCATCAATGTAGGCGTGCCTGCGACGATGGCATTCTTCCCGTTTTCAGGATGGAAGGATTCTTTTTACGGTGATCTACATGTTAACGGAAAAGACGGCGTAAACTTCTATACGCGGAAAAAAATGATTACATCCCGATTTGATTTTTAACAGACAGGGAGGATGATTATGCAAAAGAGTACAGATGTAAAAGATGCCCTGCAAAAAGACGAAGCGCATCTGTGGCATTCCATGAAGCCGTTCAATCCAGAGGCAACCATAATCGCGAAAGAAGCTAAGGGAGCATGGGTGACAGATGCCGGCGGCAAGAGGTACCTTGATGCCATGGCTGGATTATGGTGCGTCAATGCTGGCTACGGGAGAACAGAGCTTGCAGAAGCAGCCTATGAACAGCTGAAAAAGCTTGCATATTTTCCGCTGACACAGAGTCATCTGCCTGCCATTGAGCTTTCGGAGAAGCTGAATGACATGCTTGGCGGGGATTATGTCATCTTTTTCTCAAACAGCGGATCTGAGGCGAATGAAACAGCGTTTAAAATAGCCCGCCAATACCATCACCAGACAGGAAGCAATGAGCGGTACAAGATTATTTCACGGTACAGAGCCTATCACGGCAACACTCTTGGTTCACTGGCTGCAACCGGCCAGGCGCAGAGGAAGTACAAATATGAACCTCTCGCTCCGGGCTTTATCCATGTAGCACCGCCCGATCAGTACCGTTTTCCTGAAGAAGAAGGAACAAAGCCTGCTGAGCTCAAATCGGTTCAGGCGATTGATCAGGCCATGACGTGGGAGCTCAGCGAGACAGTCGCTGCGGTTATTATGGAACCGATCATTACCGGAGGCGGCATTCTGATGCCTCCTGAGCAGTACATGCAGGGTGTTAAAGAATCGTGCGAGAAGCACGGCGCACTCCTGATTGTGGATGAAGTCATCTGCGGATTCGGCCGGACCGGGAAAGCATTCGGCTTTATGAACTACGGAGTAAAGCCGGATATCATCACCATGGCAAAGGGAATTACAAGCGCCTATCTTCCTCTGTCTGCAACGGCTGTGAAAAAAGAAATCTATGAAGCCTTTAAAGGGACGGAGGAATACGATTATTTCCGCCATGTGAATACCTTTGGAGGAAATCCGGCAGCATGTGCCCTTGCCCTTAAAAACATTGAAATCTTTGAAAAAGAGAATTTGTTTGAGCGCTCAGCAGAGCTTGGCGCAAAAATAAGATCGGAACTCACCTCAAGGCTGCAGAAAAATCCTCTGGTCGGCAATGTGAGAGGGAAGGGTCTTCTTATTGGAGTCGAGCTTGTCGAAAGCAAAGAAACAAAAGCCCCGTTAAATGCCGGTCTTGTCAATAAAGTCATGGCTGCATGCAAGGAAAAAGGGCTGCTGATCGGCAAGAACGGGGCTACAGTGGCAGGCTATAACAACGTGCTGGCCATCTCACCGCCTCTGAATATCGAGGAAGAGGATGCAGCATTTATTGTAGAAACGCTGATTTCAGAATTGAATGCAATCGCGGACCTGTCTTAAATACCTCGAGCAGTGCAGAGAAATCTGTGCTGTTTTTTTATTTTGCAGTGCTTAACAAAACATGAAAAAAAGAGTAAGATTTTAGGTATCAAAAATCAGAAGGAGCGACAACTATGAGAACGGAAAAAGAGATCATGCTGGCAGGAGAAATGTACGACCCTCAAGACAAAACGCTCGTAGAGGAGCGAATAAGAGCAAGGAAACTTGTCCGTCATTTTAACGAAACAACTGAAACAGACCCTGAACGTGTCAGCCTTCTGAAAGAGCTTTTAGGTTCAACTGGCGACCATGTCTACATAGAGCCGACCTTCCGCTGTGATTACGGCTCGAATATCCATGTCGGCGAAAACTTTTTTGCTAATTTTGACTGTGTCATTCTGGATGTATGCGAAGTAAGATTCGGAGACAACTGCATGCTTGCACCTGGTGTTCACATCTATACGGCAACTCATCCCTTAAACGCGAAAGAACGTAACAGCGGCAGAGAGTTCGGTAAGCCGGTTACCTTTGGAAACAATGTATGGATCGGAGGAGCTGCTGTTATCAATCCTGGCGTAACGATTGGCGACAATGCTGTGATTGCTTCCGGTGCGGTCGTGACAAAGGACGTGCCTCCAAACACAGTTGTCGGAGGAAATCCGGCAAAGGTTTTAAAAGTAATTGAAAATAACTGACACCAAAAGCTGAAATCGACCACGATTTCAGCTTTCATTATGTAATGAATGAGGAACTTTCCGGATGTTCCTATTCATCCCGCCTTTTTCGAATGGTTGTCTTCGGCCCTGCTTCCCCGGATTGTTCAAACAGTCTGTTTGTTTTTTCAGAAATCTTATCCGAAAGTTTCGATTGATACGTTGTGCCGATGTTCAGCTGGCCGCTTAATTCGTTGATGCCAAGCTGCCCAAAGTTGCTGCTGAGATCGGCCTGATCGATGTTCAGGTTTTCAATGGTTACGTTCTCGATAATGATCGAACGGGATTCATTCTTCCAAACATCTTTCACCTGTTCTTTAGCCAAATGCTTAACAAGAATGCCGATTTCGTTTTCAAGAGATTCAATTTTTTTCACCAGCTGATCCCGTTCAATCATTGTCTGATCTGTAAGGTCTGCCAGCAGTTTTCTTTTTAAGTAGGAAAATAGCATAGTATCACACACTTAAGTTAGATTGTTGTGACCTTCTATTGGCTGAATGGGTTCCGCTCTCGAAACAGGATAGGCAGCATAAACAAGACCATGATCAAAGTGGAGGCTGATTTGACTGGCGTGAGCAGGTTCAGGAAGCCGGATGACCCACTCGAAATCCCCGTAGGCCCGATGTTTTTCAACTTCCATCTCCTGGGGGTACAGGGCCCTTTTATGACCTTTTACTATTAAATCGATATTGGATTTAAGCGCAAATGTGACATCATCCCGTCCAACCCCGGGGAGCTCAATGACTGCACATACATGTGTATCGCTTTTATATAGGTCATAAAGAGGCTTATGGTTTTCCTCAAAAAGCCGCTCAGGCTTTTGCTGATCAAAAATATTCTGCCAGAAATCATTCTTCTGATTGGCATTCGTAAATTCCAGCCATTTTTGAACCTTGTGAATATCCATAGAGCTCCTCCTTTAATCCCATTTTTATATCTGACTGACAACCGGCATCGACGGATTCGCGATTTGATCCTGATCGCTTACGTCCGGATCAATTGTACATGTGTTCATTTGTGAAAAAGTTGGAGAAAAATTGCCGAGGGAAAAATTAACGCCAAAGAATTTGCTGTTTGCGGTATGACTGTTATGGACAGTAGGACCCAAGTCAACATTCCCGTTCTGGGTAACACCGTTGACCTGAAAGTTAAACACATTTATCTGAAAGGGCATATCTTTAACTCCTTACTTTTTAGTAATCGGAACATATACCTCAGGAGGTAAATCCATATTTGAACCAGGACCAGCCATTGCGGGCACCGGAAATGGAAACCCGTTTACCGGCGGATTTGGAATGGGAACAGGAACCTGCGTCGGAACACCTATACTGATAGGATCAGAGTTGGCAATATCGGTTTGATCATTGACATCCGGATCAATATAAACGTTTTCCATCAATGCCTCTGCAGGGGAGGTGTCACCGTAAGAAGAGTTAAGTCCCTGAGATTTATTGTTGGATGTATGACTGTTGTGAATCGCTTCCCCAATTGTTACGGATCCGTTGCCTGAAATACTGTTTACCTTTAAGCAGTAGAGATTAACAACTGTAGGCATTGCTTCACCTTCTATTCATCTTTACGTTATCCATATGCAGAAAAGGGCTCATCGGTTCTTGCCCGGAAAAAATAAGAAACGGGAAGAGTCATTCTTCCCGTTTTCAATAATAGCCGTAATAAGGATAATAAGGATATCCGTATCCATAATAATATGGATTGTACAGCGAGCTCAGCGCGAGTCCTCCGAGAAGTCCGCCAAAGAACGGAAAACCAAATCCAAACGGATAAAATCCAAACGGTCTGCCAAATCCAAACCCAAATGGACGTCCGAAGCCAAACCCGAACCCCGGTCTGCCAAATCCAAATCCCGGTCTCCCGAAACCAAACCCCGGTCTTCCAAACCCAAATCCCGGCCTTCCAAAACCGCCAAATCCAAACGGTCTTCTGACATCATTCATATCAAGCAGTTCCTGCTGATTTTCCATTTTAACATCTCCTTGAACAGGGATAAGCATTTCATTGATGCCTGCACAAAAAAAGTATATGCTGGGAAAAGCTTTGCCGGGTGGGCGTCTTTGGAGAAAAATCGTTCGTACCGAAGTCATGCAAAATGCTTTAAAAAAGCTTACAGGTAATGGTACGATAGTCAAGGTGAATTTTTATAAAGGAGTCCTGCATATGAAAATTGAGCTTGCGGCATATGATCCGGCTTGGAAAACACTGTTCCAGCAGCAAAAAAGAAAGCTTGAAAAATGCTTTAAAAATGCGGAATTTAAAATTGAGCATATCGGAAGCACGTCTGTTGAAGGTCTGTCTGCCAAGCCGATAATCGATATTCTGATCGGCGTCCCTGGTGAAAAGGACTTGCCCGATGTGGTTTCAGCTCTTGCAGGAGAGCCATACATATACAAGAAAGTTTACGATCAGGCACTGCCCTTCAGGCGGTTTTTTATTGGGGTAAAAGAGGATGTGCTTGACCTCTATCCAAATCCTGTTGAAGATGAGGGTCTGACGGTTGCCAGGGAGCACAGAACCGCTCATATTCATGCTGTGCCGGTTACGCATCAGTGGTGGGAGGATCATCTTTTGTTCCGTGATCATCTTCGGGCCAGTCCCGATGACCTCAAATACTATGAAGAAACAAAAAGAGCCCTCTCTGAAAAAGAGTGGGAAAGCGGCAATGACTATGCATCTGCAAAATCAGATTGTGTCATGCACATACTAAACAAAGCAAAACAGCTGAAAACAAATCAAGAGGAAGTGTCGGAATGAGTTTATTAGCCATATATGGAAGCAGCCGGGAGAACGGCAATTCAGAAAAATTGGCAGATTGGGTGTTAGAGGGAACAGAGCATACGGCTATCCATCTCCGTAAAAAAACCATCCTGCCGATTGCTGATAAGCGGCATGAGGAAGGGGGCTTTCAGCCGGTTGAAGATGATTTTGATTCTGTCATTGACGCCTTTCTGAAGGCGGACACGGTTGTCTTTTCAACCCCGCTGTACTGGTACGGAATGTCTGGTTCAATGAAGGACTTTTTCGACCGGTGGTCACAGGCATTACGGGATGAAAAATTATCTTTTAAAGAAACAGTTAAAGGGAAAAAAGCCTATGTAGTCATTGCTGGCGGAGACTCCCCTAGAATAAAGGCATTGCCGCTGATTCAGCAGTTTCAGTATATCTTTGATTTCGTCGGCATGGAATTTTGCGGCTACATTATTGGGGAAGCCAATGCGCCCGGAGATATGGAAAAAGACAAAAAAGCAGCTGCAGAAGCAAAAGTCATGAACGCGCAGATTAAGCATATGAATAGGTAATGTTCAGAAAACATGGATGAGTTCATCCATGTTTTTTTCATGTAAGACCATGGATGGAGGCGTTTCATGATAAAGTTTTAAACCTGTTTCATTAATTAGCATTAATTTTTTAAAAATTGAGTAAAATGACTAGAAATATATTTCGAAACCCGATATATTAAGTAATACGTTGTAAATTTAAACAGTTGAGGAAACGGTTGAGGCCGGAGGAGGGATAAGAAGTGGAAACATTTAAGAAGCTTAAGGCCTTCTATATGCCTTACAAAAATGATTTTTTATGGTCAATGGCTTTTTTGCTCATTATGACGGGGATTACTGTTGTGTATCCAATGGTGCTTCAGTTTACGATTGATGATGTGGTGCTGAAAGAGCAATTTTCGCTTGTGCCGTGGATTGCCCTGGGCTTTGTCGGAATTATGGTGGTTAAAGGAGTTGCGACATACTTTCATCAGTATCTTGGCGACATGTTCGGCATCAAATCTGTTTACAGATTGAGAAATGAACTATATGAAAAACTGCAGAGGCTTCCGTTCCGCTACTATGATAATGCGAAAACAGGCGACTTGATGTCACGGCTGACAGCAGATGTAGAAGGCTTCCGGTTTTTTCTTTCATTCGGGATTGCTGAACTTATCCGCTTCATTATTCTTATTGCCATCAGTCTGTGCGTCATGTTCTATTACTCTGTGCCGCTCACTTTTGTTACAATTGCGGCTCTTCCGTTTCTTGCCGTAGCGGTCTACCGTTTTGACAAGAGGGTTCATCCGGCATTCAGAAGCATCAGAAAATCGTTTGGAAAGCTGAACACAAACGTGCAGGAAAACATCAGCGGCATTCATACTGTAAAATCATTATCCAGAGAAGATTTTGAAATTTCAAAGTTTAATTCCTCCAACAATGAATACAGACAAAAATATTTGGATACTTCTGATGTCTGGGCAAAGTACTTTCCGCTGATGGAGTTTATCGGCAACATCTCCGTAGTTGCTTTATTGGGCTTTGGAGGATATATGGTCATAAACGAAAGTCTTCAGCCCGGGGAACTTGTAGCCTTTTACAGTCTCGTCTGGTACATCATGTGGCCGATTATGAACCTTGGATTTGTCATCAACTTATTTTCCCAGTCAAAGGCATCCGGGGAAAGGCTGCTCGAAATTCTGGAAGCAGATGAAGAAATTACGGACAGGGATGAACAGCTTTCCAGAGAAAAGCTGTCAGGGCATGTCACCTTTAAGAATGTCTCCTTATCATACAATGATCAAGATGTTCCTGCCCTTACAAATGTGTCATTTGATGCGCCTCCAGGGAAAACAATCGGGCTGATAGGCGCCACAGGTTCAGGAAAGACGACGGTCACCCAGCTGATGACACGTTTTTACGAAGCCACTTCAGGACAAATCCTTTTGGACGGCAAAGATATAAAAGATCATACAATTAAAACACTGCGGGGCAGTATTGGAGTTGTCCTCCAGGAATCATTCCTTTTTTCTACGACAATCAAGTCTAATATTGCTTACGGGAAACCAAATGCCACGATGGATGAGATTGTAAATGCGGCAAAACGGGCCCAGGCGCATGATTTTATTATGGAGCTTCCTGAAGGCTACGACACGATGCTCGGTGAGCGGGGAATGGGACTTTCAGGCGGTCAAAAACAGCGGATTTCGATAGCGCGGGCTATATGTGTTGATCCGAGCATTCTGATTCTGGATGACTCAACGAGTGCTGTTGACATGGAAACAGAATTCCGGATTCAAAAGGATTTAAAAATGGTGATGAAGGACCGTACAACGATCATCATTGCCCACCGCATTTCTTCATTAAAACATGCAGATGAAATTATTGTCTTTGAAGACGGCGGGGTCGCAGAGAGAGGGACGCACGAACAGCTGCTTCAGGCTGAAGGCCCATACAGACGAATCTATGATATCCAGTACAAAGATCAGCAAGCCGTAGTTCAGTCAAACGCAGGGTAGGTGGGAACATGAAAACGGATGAAAAACAAAATTTGATTAAACAGAGGTTCTATTATTCAACGGACCAGATTATTGAAAAACCTTTTAACTGGAAGCAGATGGGGCGTCTGATGGGCTATATTAAGCCTTATTCAAAGAATCTTCTGCCGCTGTCTTTTTTAACGGTCATTCTGACAACGATCGTCAGGCTGATTGTGCCGATCCTGATTGGCGTCTATACCCTTGACAAAGCGATCGTCCAAAAAGACCTTGATCTGCTGTGGGTGCTTGTCGGTTCGATTTTCGGACTGTATCTCGTTTCCTATGTTGCGAATACCCTCCGGATCAGGTGGATGAATATGCTCGGGCAAAACGTGATCTATGATTTGCGCAAGCATTTGTTCACCCATGTACAGTCCCTTTCCCACCGTTTCTTTGACTCAAGGTCGGCGGGGTCCATTCTGGTAAGGATCATGAATGACATCAATTCCCTTCAGGAGCTGTTCACAAGCGGGGTTATCAATCTATTAATGGATTTCCTGCTGCTGATCGGCGTTATCGTCATTCTCTTTACCATCAGTCCGCCGCTTGCCCTTGCCATTATGATTATTCTGCCGGTGATGTTCTTTATCTCAACAAGCCTGCGGAAAAAAATCAGAAGATCATGGCAGACAGTAAGACTTAAGCAGTCCATGCTGAATTCGCATTTGAACGAGAGTATTCAGGGAATTCGCGTGACGCAGGCGTATACTCAGGAAAAAGAGAACATCGAGTTCTTTGACGGAATCAACACAGAGAACTTCAGCAGCTGGCAGGATGCGACCCAGAAGAATGCCGTGTTCCGTCCATTCGTTGAAATGACTAATGCGATCGGAACAGCGATTCTTATCTGGTTTGGCGCTTCTCTCATTGCAAATGAATCGATTACAATTGGAGAATTTGTTTCGTTTGCTTTTTATCTGGGCATGTTCTGGGAGCCGATTTCAAGACTTGGGCAGGTGTACAATCAGCTGCTGATGGGGATGGCTTCCTCTGAACGGATTTTTGAATTTCTTGATGAAAAGCCAATTGTTTCTGAAAAGGATGACCCTGTTGTCCTGCCGGATATGAAAGGAAACATCGCCTTTGATGAAGTCGAATTTTCCTATGACGGCACCCGAAAGGCATTAAACAGCGTTTCTCTTGAAATCAAGTCCGGCCAGACTGTAGCACTTGTCGGACATACCGGCTCAGGAAAAACAACGATTGCGAGTCTGATCAGCAGGTTCTACGATGCTACCGGGGGCGAAGTGAAAATCGACGGCTACAACATTAAAGATCTTTCAATAGGAAGTCTCCGTTCACAAATCAGTGTGGTTCTGCAGGATACGTTTATCTTTTCCGGCACAATAATGGAAAATATCCGTTTCGGCAGACCGTCAGCGTCAGATGAAGAGGTGATTGCAGCAGCCGAAGCGGTAGGTGCTGATGAATTTATAAAAGATTTGGCGAACGGTTACGCGACAGAAGTGGAAGAGCGGGGGAATGTTCTGTCTGTCGGTGAGCGCCAGCTTCTTTCTTTTGCAAGAGCCATTCTTGCAGACCCCAAAATTCTCATACTTGATGAAGCAACAGCAAGCATTGATACGGAGTCTGAAATGAAAATTCAGCAGGCATTGAAAACGCTGTTGAAGGGCAGAACCGCCATTATGATCGCCCATCGCCTGTCAACCATCCGCGAGGCAGACAACATCATCGTCCTCGACCACGGAAACATTATGGAGAAGGGCAATCATGATGCATTAATGAAACATCAGGGAATTTATTTTGAACTGGTAAAGTCACAGTTTAAAATGCTTGATGCAGGATAACAGCAAAGAGTCAGCCGTTTCGGCTGGCTCATTTTTTTAAGTCTTAATGCTTATTTTGAGGGAAGATTCTATTAAAATGAAACGTTTAGTCAATTGAATCGTATTTTCTAAGAAAGGAGAGTGATATTTTATGGTGAAGAAAAAATCGCTTCTGATAGGTGTGATTTTGATTTTGGCAGCACTTTTTACAGCAGCATGCAGCGGTGAAGAAGACAGGAAGCAGGAAGAGACAGCAGTCAACGAAGTACTGAACCGTCTTTTCACAGGTCCTGATGAAACATTTGCAGATTTAATGCTGAATCCTAAATACAGGAAGGTAGTTAATGGCGAGGAAAAGAATGAGAAATTGGATGCATACATAAAAAAAGAATATGGGCCGTACATGACAGAAGATTACTTAAATACGTTCCTGTCGACGATTGGTGCTCAATACACAATACTGGCATACGAAAATGGATACACGCTGAGTCTTAAAAATCTGACGGTAAAACAGGATGAGAACCAATCCGCGCTTTATATGTTCAGTGCAGAGGTCGGCTATCAGCATAAAAATGGAGAAGAAAAAACGGCAAATGTAGAAGGGGAAGCATTATTCTCAACGCAGGAAAAAGAAAAGATCCAGGGATTTCAGAACCTGGATGACGATGGACTGGCAGAAGATTTGAGAGAGGCCGAATAAGCCAGGAATCAGCCGTATGAAAACTCATTAACTGCAAAATATTTTGGGAGTTTTAAAGAAAAACTGAAACCTTCTGCTAAAATACACGTATTACTTACAGAATACATAAAAAGTGGAGGTATATGGATATGGAACATCAAACGAATCCTGTTTTGGAAGGAAACACACCGCCGCCGAATAAACCATCATTATTCGGTATGATTATGAACCCGGGTGAGCAATTTGACCGCATCCGCCAAAACCCTAAAGTGCTTGCGGGTTTTCTGCTTGTTACACTCATGATTTTAATCGGGACAGTGCTTACCGTTTTTCATACGCCGGCGCTAACTGAGGATATGCCGTCTGATATCGGAATGTCATCAGAAGAAGCGGCCATGTTCACTACTGTGATGACTATTGTCGGCATGGCTGTAGGAGCAATCGGAAGCATTGTTGTTCTTATTATTATGGCTGCTATCACTTTAGCTATCGTGAAAATGACCGGTTCGGCTGTAAAGTTCAAACAAATTCTTTCTATGACAATCTATATTTCTTTTGTTACGTCAATCGGCACTCTTTTAAATGGACTTATTGCTTTCTTCATTAAAGATGAAAATTATGTGAATCCTTATACTAGTGTGAACAGCATTGTCGGCGCTGAGGGCGGCCTTGGCGGTCTTTTAATGACGGTTGAAGTTTTCACAATCTGGGGTGTTGTTCTGACGGCGCTGGGTCTTCAGAAAGTGGCAGGTCTATCTAAAGCAGCTTCATGGACAATCGCCCTTATCTTCTTTGCACTTGGAGCTGTTCTTGCTGTAGCCGGCGGAGTGCTGCAAGGACTTGTACCGGCAGCATGAAGAAAAAAATCTGGATATCCATCGGAGTTGCAGCCATTATCGTATTACTTGCAGGTGTGAATGTATACCGTGCCATGAATACAGAAGAGGTTAAAGTCAGCACAGTGAATCTATCAGACCGGGAAATCGTTTCAAATGTAATGGTTCCCGGGACACTTAAGTTTCAAAGCGAGCAATACATCTATCAGGAACCTGAGAAAGGCCGGATCGTCGAAATTCTGGTGAAAGAGGGGGATGCTGTTAAAGAAGGAACCCCTCTTCTCCGGTATGAAAATGAACAGGCAGCACTTGAAAAAGAACAAAATATGCTATCTATTGAATCAAGCTATCTTAAGATCAGCCAGCTGAAAGATCAGCTGGAGGATCTTGATGAAAAAGAAAAAGAGTTAGCTGAGCAGGCAGGTAAAAAAGAAGCAGAAAAAACTGTTGAAGCAGAGCGTGACCAGCTGAAGATGGAGCTTAAAATGGCAGACATCGAATTGCGCCAGCTGAATCTTCAAAAAGAAACAGTCCAAAAGCAGCTTGAGAATCTTGAAGTAAAAAGCGAGATGGCCGGCACCGTTATTGCCGTTGAGGATCAGCATACACAGTCTGCAGACGGTACGCTGAAAGCGGTCATACATATTGCAAAAACAGATTCCTATATTGTAAGCGGAGTTCTGTCAGAATATGATTCTCTTAAAGTTGCCAAAGACCAGCCTGTAACCCTTCGTTCTGATGTTGTGACAGATGCTGAATGGAAGGGGAAAGTCAGTAAAATCGGCCTTCTTCCAGAAGTTGCAGCAGGAACGATGGGAACTGAAAATACAGCCGTTCAATACCCTGTTGAAGTCATCATTGAAGGCAGTGAAATGCAGGCAAAACCCGGTTTTAAGCTGATTATGGAAATTGAAACAGAAAAGCGGAACGTACAGACAGTGCCTGTAGATGCGGTCAAACAGGACGGGGAAGACTATTATGTCTATACAGTAGAAGAAGGCAAAACAAAGAAGAAAACAGTTGAAATTGGTACAGCTTCTTCTGACTATATGGAAATTAAAGAAGGGCTGACAGACAAAGATCAAGTGGTGGCAAAACCCCAAGACAATCTTCTGAGCGGGACGGAAGTGACGGTGAAATGATCAGTCTTTCCGGCATCACAAAGAGCTATAAGGTCGGAAAAGAATCCTTCGACGTGCTGAAGAACATCAACCTTGTCATTGAAGAGGGAGAATTCATCTCGATCATGGGACCGTCCGGTTCAGGCAAGTCAACGCTGATGAACATTATCGGCTGTCTGGACCGGCCGTCAGAAGGCCAATACTTCCTCGATGGTACAGATGTGGCAGGCTATCAGGATTCAGAGCTTGCAAGTGTGCGGAATCTCTCCATCGGCTTTGTTTTTCAGCAGTTTCAGCTTCTTCCGAGACTTACAGCGATTAAAAACGTTGAATTACCCATGGTTTATGCCGGCATTAAAAAGAAAGAGCGCGAAGAAAGAGCAAGACTTGCGCTTGAAAAGGTCGGCCTTTCAGAGCGAATCAATCATCTTCCAAATGAACTGTCGGGGGGGCAAAAGCAGCGTGTTGCCATTGCCCGTTCTATCGTTAATCAGCCCCGTCTGATTCTTGCTGACGAACCGACAGGGGCTTTGGATACAAAAACAAGTGTATCAATCATGGAGCAATTTGCTGCCCTTAATCTGGAAGGCACGACTGTCATAATCGTCACTCATGAACAGGAAGTAGCCGATTATACAAAAAGGGTCATTATGGTCAGAGACGGTGAAATTATCTCTCAGGGAGCAGAAAGGAGAAACGCATGAGTTTTGTTGAAAACATCAGAATGGCGTTCTCCTCTGTTCTGGCTCATAAACTTCGGTCGATCTTAACAATGCTTGGCATCATTATCGGGGTTGCGTCCGTTATTTTAGTTGTAGCCATCGGGCAGGGCGGAGAGCAAATGCTTAAATCACAGTTTACCGGTACCAGCAATACGATCGAAGTTTTTTACCAGCCGAGTGAGGAAGAAATGCAATCAGACCCCAATGCGTATATGAAGTCTGCTTTTGACCAGTCAGATATTAATGACATGGCAGGCATTCCAGAGGTTGAAAAAGTTGTTGCTTCAAGCTCTGAGTTCATGCCGGTGCGTCATAAAGAGGAAACGGCGGATACGTCAATTTTCAGCATTAATCAGGCTTACATCGAAGTAAATCAGCTGAAGATCGAATCTGGAAGAAATCTGATGGAAGCTGATTTTATCGGAGGCGAAAGGGCCGGCATTATCAGCCAGGAGACGAAAAAAGAGCTCTTCAAAGACACTGACCCGATCGGGGAAATTGTCTGGATCAATGGTCAGCCGATTGAAATTGTCGGAGTTCTTGAAAAACCGGAGGGGCTGTTTTCGTTCGGTTCAATGGAAATCTACATCCCGTCCAATACGTATCGCGCTTCTTTCGGCAAATCAGATTTTAATCAGGTGACGCTGCAGGCAAAAGATGCAGAAAGCCTGCAGGAAGCAGGAAAAAAAGCCACTTCCATGCTGAATCAAAAGCATGATACGGAAGATTCCTATCAAGTGTTTAATATGGAAGAGATTGCCCAAGGGATTGGTCAGGTAACAAGGATCATGACCTTGATCATTGGTTCAATCGCAGGCATCTCATTGTTTGTCGGCGGAATTGGCGTCATGAACATCATGCTCGTTTCCGTAACAGAAAGAACCCGTGAAATCGGCATAAGAAAAGCGCTTGGAGCGACAAAGCGTCAGATCCTGACCCAGTTTCTCATCGAATCCATCACGCTTACCCTCATTGGAGGCATCATTGGCATCCTACTCGGTGCAGGAGGGGCTTCACTCGTTTCCGTGTTTGCCGGATGGCCGTCACTCGTATCCTGGCAAGTCGTCCTGGGAGGACTAGCATTCTCAATGGTCATCGGCATCATTTTCGGCATGCTGCCGGCAAACAAAGCAGCCCGTCTTGATCCGATCGATTCCCTGCGTTATGAATAAACATCTTCCTTTGAACCGCTTTGGTTCAGGTTGACTGAGAAAGATATTTTTAAGACACACCGAAGAGCTATAGCAATCGGTGTGTTTTTTTATGAGTGCTTTTAAGAAGTACGAATTAATACTAGTGGACTGAAGCGGAAGGCACTTGACTCCTTGTCCAGCTGCAGCGCCCAACTCCTCGGTCAGAACAAAATCCCCCAAAAAGTCAAACCCGGACTTTTCGGGTGATTTCTTATCTGACTGCCGGAGCAAAACGGGCGCTTCCGCTTTTCTACGGGAAGAAGAGGGCACTGAAGATCCCGCAAGCGCAGCGAGGAAGCTTCAGGAACTCCCCGCGGAAAGCAAGTGACTGGAGCGCAAGGGAACGGTGTTGCAGAAGCTGAAAGTATTAAATCATTCAATAGAAACCAAATCTAAGCACCATCCAGAAAAAGGAAAATCTAAGAAAACCCTTGCTACGCGGTTGTGATGATGATACAAAGGGAATAGAGATTTTATGTGCCACGAGATTGGAATGATGTAAGATGAAACTTGCAGGAACGCTTATAAAACTGACAATGATAGCGGTTATCGGACTGTTCCTTTATTCTTCAGCAAGCATATGGTTCTATGGAAACAAACATGATTCAGTCAAAACAGATGCAGCAGTAGTTCTTGGAGCAGCCGCCTGGGGAGAAGATCCGTCTCCTGTTTTCAAAGAACGCATCAATCATGCCATTAAACTGTACAAGGAAAAAAAGGTGGAGAAAATTATTTTTACAGGCGGAAAAGCGATTCAGACCGATCTTCCTGAATCTGTAGTCGGTAAAAACTATGCAGTCGATCATGGTGTCCGCGAATCAGATATTTTAGTTGAGACAAGTTCCAGACTGACAGAAGATAATTTGAAATTTGCCTATGAAAAAGGGAAAAAAGCAGGCATTGAATCATATACCATTGTGAGTGACCCCTACCATATGAAGCGATCGGTGCTGCTGGCAGAAAAAATCGGGATGAACGTTTACTCATCTCCAACCACCACATCCGCATACAGAACATGGGAAACGAAACTTCCCGTTTACTCAAAGGAAGTGCTGTTCTATGCAGGGTATCTTGTGACGCTTCCATTTGAAATGATGAACAAAAAAGAGGAATTGCCCAGCGGGTAATCCTCTTTTTTGTTTAAATAAGCAGCGTGAACAAATGTGAAAGCAAATAAAAACTGTACCCAAGGAGATAAGCTCCGGCAGCAAACGATACAGCTTTTAGAATCCAATCCTTCAAATAATTTCTTAGAAAATGAACCGTCATCGCAACATTGATGTTCCATAATATAATCCCTGCAATGATCAGCATGCTGAAGAGGAAAAGGTACATGAAAGAATGTCCAGGGCCAAGAGTTGTTAAACTTGAACCGTAAACACCAAGCCAGAAAATGAAAATAAACGGATTGGCAAGAGCAATGGAAAACCCTGTCCAGTAGGAACTCTTTTCAGCAGTGGTTTCACTTGCGTGGTCCAGCATGTTTTCATCAGACAGCGCGCTCTTCATGCTTTTTATGCCAAGCCTGGCCAGCAATAAAAAACCGGCCGCGCTAAGAACATAAGAAAAGAACGAATGAGTAAGATAAACGGCAAGTCCGAGAAATATAAGAAACATAAGGACCATATCGATCGTGACCGCACCGAGTCCGACGAACATGGAAGGCCAAAACCCCCCTCTAATCCCCCTTCTGATCATCTCGAGCTTTATCGGGCCGACCGGAGCAGCAAGACTGATCCCAAGCACAAGCGGTTTTATAATAAACAGAATCATATCCAATTTGTTCATCTGCCTTTCCATCCTTGTCCCTAAAGTGTATTCAGATGGCTGTCTATTTCGTCCTTCAATTTTGGGGGAAGAGGAATTTTTTAACTTTAGAGGAATTTTACTTGTTTTCGGCAAACTTAATTACAAACGCCTGCTTTTTTGGAATTTCACAAATAGGTTGTCTGGAAGGACTGCAGAGGAGGTTGATTAGTCGAATGAAGCGGCATTCTTTTATTGAATGGGGAAAGGCAGTTCTTTTTGCAGCAGGACTGGCTCTTTTAATCAGACTGTTCTTATTTGAACCCTACATGGTGGAGGGTTCTTCGATGGATCCGACGCTTCATGACGGAGAGAGACTGTTTGTAAACAAAGCCCTGTTTGTCTCCGGTGGCATAAGGCATGGTGATATTGTGATTATCAGCGGACAAGAGAAAGGGATTCATTATGTCAAGCGGGTGATTGGACTGCCGGGAGATCGTATAGAAGTGAGAGACCACAAGGTGCGTGTAAATGGAATGCCGTCAGATGAACCGTATATCAAATCGAACGAGCAGAAGGCAGCGGAACTTGGCACATACATTATGGAGGACTTTCCGCCAGTCAAAGTTCCAAAAGACAAGGTGTTTGTCATGGGCGATAACCGCGCGAACAGCATGGATTCACGAAATGGACTCGGCAGCATTAAAATCAGCCGCATCGAGGGAAAAGCGGCATTCATTTTTTATCCTTTTGAAAAAATAAGGTCAACAAAATAATAGAAAGAATGTAACGAAATGGAAAACACTCTCGTCTAATCGTGTAAAGAAAAAGGGGAGTGTCAATCCATGAGAAAATTCGCGGTATCTTTATTCATGATTATTTTAATCCTGATCGTCTCAGCCTGCAGCAGCTCAGAGGAATCAAAAATGGACAGCTCAGGAAGTTCATCAGGAGAAATGTCCAATGCTGACTTTGCGGAGAAATCCGAAAAACCGGCTCCTGAAGAAACGACGATGCAAAATGACAGCAAAACAGCAGCACCTATTCCGCAAGACCGCAAAGTGATCTACACGGCTGACATGTCCGTGAGGGTGAAAAGCTATCAGGAAGCTGTGTTATCCATACAGAAAACACTTGCTTCACTAGGCGGATATATCATGGAATCAAATACATATTCAGGGGAAGAAGACCAGCCCCAGGAAGGGACGCTGACCGTAAAAGTCCCTCAGGAAGCCTTTCAGTCATTCCTGAATACGGTTGAAAAGGGAAGCATCAAGGTTGAAAACCAAACAGTTTCAGGACAGGATGTAACGGAGGAATATGTGGATTTAGAATCAAGGCTTAAATCAAAAAAGACTGTTGAGGAGAGGCTCCTGAGCTTTATGAAAGAAGCTCAAAAAACGGAGGACCTTTTGAAAATTTCAAATGATTTAAGTGCTGTTCAGGAAGAAATTGAACAGCTTACAGGAAGAATCAATTACTTAAACAATCAAACATCTTTCGCCACTGTTTCCATACATCTATCAGAAAATAAAATCAATGTTCCCGGCCTTGAGAATGAAAACCTGAATACATGGCAGAAAACAAAACAGAAGTTCATGGAAAGCTTAAATACCCTTTTGTCAGCAGGTTCAGCCTTCATCGTCTTTACAGCAGGAAATTTGCCTGTACTTGCCGTGCTCTTCCTTGCCGGCTTTGCCATATGGCTTGCTGTAAAAAAACGTATGAACAGGAACGATCCGGCACCTCCGGCTGATATGGGTGACTGATTCTGTGTTTTCTTTTTTCTCAGATTGGGAAAAAGAAGGAAAAGGCGGGATGAATAATGACAATAAAAGCATGTTCAAAGCTTACAAAAAATTGTGTGTCAACGGCAAATGAAAAAGGCGGACGGAGCATGAATCCCATCACGTATTCATGCAGTGCATCTGAAGCAATGAATCACCTGCGCAATGTTCTTTATTCCATGAAGGGCGCTGAAATTGCCGAGCAGAGCGGTACCCGTCTTCATGCGGTATTTACGTCGGATAAAATGAAATTTAAAGATGATGTGGAATTTGAAATGAATGACAAAGCAAAAAAAATTCATTTTAGATCGGCTTCCCGAACCGGCTATTATGACTTCGGTGTTAACCGCAGGCGCATGGAGGAGATTGAGGAGAGATTTAAAAAAGAATGCGGAACGTAAAAAATCAGACAGGTGTCTGATTTTTTTTACGTATAGATGAGGGTTAAGATCAGCATGGTGATAAAGACAGAACCAATTATCCCAAGGATTGTTTTTGGAAACGAAACTCTTTCATCTATTTTTCCAAGCCGGGTTAGAATCTTTTTGCTGAAGTAATGCACTAGCAGATAAATAATCACAAGACCAATGAAAAAGGTCATGTTGCTTGTTTTAAATCCTGTATAAGCGAGAAAGAGCCCCGTAAAGAAGATATACAGAGAATATTCCATTAAAGTCAGTAATTTCATAGCAGATACCTCCGTGATGTACTGAACATAATCCTACCATAAAAACCGGAGATTCAACATGTCAGGACTGTGAACATTGAAATCAGTTCCTGTATGCATATTTTTTTCTTCCGGTTCGTGTTATAATTTTGTAGATATTGTATAGATGGAGGCTTAACTTTAATGATAACAGTAAGCAATGTAGGATTGCGCTATGGTGACCGCAAACTTTTTGAAGATGTTAATATAAAATTCACACCGGGAAACTGCTACGGATTAATCGGGGCAAACGGTGCAGGCAAATCAACATTTATTAAAATTCTCTCTGGAGAAATTGAAGCACAGTCCGGCAATGTAAGCATGGGACCTGGAGAGCGTCTTGCTGTCCTGAAACAGAACCACTTCGAGTACGAGGAAATTGAAGTGATGCAGGTCGTTATTATGGGCCATGCACGTCTGTATGAAGTCATGCAGGAGAAGGATGCAATCTATATGAAAGCTGATTTCTCAGATGAAGACGGCATGCGTGCGGCTGAGCTTGAAGGTGAATTTGCAGAGCTTAACGGATGGGAAGCAGAAAGTGAGGCTGCCATTCTTTTAAAAGGACTTGGCATCACTGAAGATCTTCATGCGAAGAAAATGGCAGATCTTACGGGCGGAGACAAAGTGAAGGTTCTTCTTGCACAGGCTCTGTTCGGCAAACCGGATGTTCTTCTTCTGGATGAGCCTACCAACCACCTTGACATCAAGGCGATCCAATGGCTTGAAGAATTCCTGATCAACTTTGAGAATACCGTCATCGTTGTATCCCATGACCGTCATTTCCTGAACAAAGTATGTACTCATATCGCTGACCTTGACTACGGTAAAATCCAGCTTTATGTCGGAAACTACGACTTCTGGTACGAATCAAGCCAGCTTGCATCCCGAATGGCTTCGGATGCGAACAAGAAAAAAGAAGAAAAAATCAAAGAGCTTCAGGCGTTCATTGCACGCTTCAGTGCGAATGCATCAAAATCCAAGCAGGCCACTTCAAGAAAAAAACTGCTTGATAAAATATCGCTTGATGACATCAGGCCTTCTTCAAGACGCTATCCGTATGTCGGATTTTCACCTGAGCGCGAAATCGGGAATGATGTTCTCCGCGTAGACGGCATTTCTAAAACGATTGACGGCGTGAAAGTGCTTGATAATGTCAGCTTTATCATGAACAAAGAGGACAAAATTGCGTTAGTCGGCCGCGACGAAATTGCGATTACAACGCTCTTCAAAATTCTGATGGGTGAAATGGAGCCTGACAGCGGAACGTTCAAATGGGGAATTACAACTTCCCAGGCCTATTTCCCTAAAGACAACAGCGAGTTCTTTGAAGGGGTCGACATGAACCTTGTTGACTGGCTCCGCCAGTATTCGCCGAATGACCAAAGCGAGAGCTTCCTTCGCGGTTTCCTTGGCAGAATGCTGTTCTCAGGTGAAGAAGTGCTTAAAAAAGCAAGCGTTCTGTCCGGAGGAGAAAAAGTACGCTGCATGCTTTCAAAAATGATGCTCAGCAGCTCAAATATCCTGCTTCTTGACGAACCGACGAACCACTTGGACCTTGAGTCGATTACAGCACTGAACAACGGTCTTATTGCTTTCAAAGGCGCTATGATCTTTACGTCACATGACCATCAGTTTGTACAGACGATTGCCAACCGCATCATTGAGGTAACTCCAAACGGCGTTGTCGACAAGCAAATGACGTATGATGAGTACCTTGAAAATGAAGATGTTCAAAAGCAAGTACAGGGGTTGTACGCTTAATTTAAACAAATAAAAGACCGCCGATTCATTCGGCGGTCTTTTGTTCTGCTCTTTTTTGAGCTTGAAGTATTCTCGAGGTGTGTTATTCTTCGGTCCAGCTGTCGACAAGTTCCCTGTTTTTCTCAATCCACTTTCTTGCCCCTTTTTCATAGGCATCAGGTTCCTGAGTCAGTGATTCTTCCTGTACTTCTTTAATGAGGGAATTCAGCTGTTCATCATTCATTTCCCATTCAGACATCCATTTGCCGATTTCAGGATGGTCCTTTTCGAATCCTGTTCGTGACATAGAATGTATTTTATCAGGCGCACCAAATACGTTTTTAGAATCCTTCAGATACTTTATTTCATAATCTGCAAAAACCCAATGAGGATTCCAGAGAGTGACTGCAATTGGCTGTTTCTTTTCATACGCTTTTTTAAATTCAGTCAGCATGGCAGCTTCCGAAGACTCGACAAGTTCAAGTTCAAGCCCGTACTCTTTTTTGGCTTTCGATGTCAGCTGCATCAAGCTTGATCCCGGGTCGATTCCGATGATTTCCCCGTTTAGCTGCCCTTTTTTTGAATTCAGATCTTCGATGCTGTTAATATCTTTTACGTATGCCGGTACAGCAATCCCCATTTTTGTACCTTCAAACCAAGGTTCCCCGATTTCCACATCTTCTTTAAACTTATCGTACAGGGGCTTGTCTGTCAGAGGGAGCCATACTTGTCCGGTGACATCAATATCACCTCTGGATATACCGGTCCATAGAGCAATTTTTTCAAGTTCGATAATTTCTGTATCATAGCCTTTCTCTTCCAGGATGATTTTCCACAAGTAAGCAGTAGAAATGTTATCAATCCAGTTCACCATGCCGATTTTTATCTTCTTGTCTGAATTTGCCGGGGCACAGGATGCAAGTAATGCTGATAAAAGAATAATTGAAGATAGTGCATAAAAATATTTTTTCACGTATTGAACCTCCAAAGGATATATGTATATCACGTTATATTCCCTTAAAAACTTTTCTGGAAACATAAAATTGTTTTGTTTTTCTTAGGATCGGGTACTATCTATTAGGTCCCAAACATCCGTCCTTCTTTATTCTGCCAATTAGAACGGAAAACTTACATATTTCATTTTTATGATGTGAAAACTGATACAAAGAAGTCGCTAGCGAGAGGTGTATGATGAAAACGGTAAAGTTGAAAGTTGATGAAGTCACAAAAGTATTCGGAAAGAACCCGCAAAAAGCAGTTGCTATGCTTAAAAAAGGGAGCTCAAAGGCGGATATTCTGAAAGAAACCGGAATGACCGTCGGTGTTAACCGGGCGAGCTTTGAGGTCTATTCGGGAGAGATCTTCGTCATTATGGGTCTGTCAGGCAGCGGGAAATCAACGTTGGTCAGGCTGCTGAATAAGCTTATTGATCCTACATCCGGCCATATTTTTATAGATGATGAAGACATTATGAAGCTGAAGGGAGATGCTCTCAGAGAAATTCGGAGAAAGAAAATGAGCATGGTTTTTCAGCGATTTGCTTTATTTCCCCACAGAACGGTCGTTGAAAACGTTGAGTATGGTCTTGAAATTCAGGGCTGGAAGAAAAAAGAGCGTTATCAGCGGGCCAGAGAATCTCTTGAGCTCGTAGGATTAAAAGGGTACGCAGACAGCTATCCGGGTGAACTGAGCGGGGGCATGCAGCAGCGGGTGGGCCTTGCCCGTGCACTGGCAAACGCACCGGATGTTCTTTTAATGGATGAAGCCTTCAGCGCACTTGATCCGCTGATTCGGAAAGATATGCAGGATGAACTTCTTGAGCTTCAGGAAAAAATGGAGAAAACAATTATCTTTATTACCCATGATCTTGATGAAGCACTTCGCATTGGGGACAGGATTGCTCTGATGAAGGACGGATCAATCGTCCAGATAGGGACTCCTGAGGAAATTATGACTCATCCGGCTGATGAATATGTTGAGCGGTTCGTAGAAGATGTGAATCTGTCCAAGGTCATAACGGCAGGATCCATCATGAACCGGGCGGAAACCATCCAGATCGACAGAGGACCTCGTGTAGCATTGACGCTTATGCGTGATGCAGGCTATTCGAGTGTGTATGCCGTAGATAAAAAGCAGACACTGATCGGCCTGATCACAGCTGACGATGCGGTAAAAGCGATTAAAGAAAACGTGCCGACTGAAACATATGTGAAAAGAGAAATGCCTTATGTGGAGCTTGACACAGTGCTTGAGGATCTTTATGAAAAGATGGCTGCGAGCAAGTACCCTCTGCCGGTAGTAGATGAAAACAGAAGAATCAAAGGTGTTATAAAACGCGAGAAAGTCATTCAGGCACTGGCGGGAACAGAATCAAAGGAGGTGCAGCCGCATGAATAATATCCCCAAAATACCTGTTGGAAAATGGGTCGATGGATTTGTTACCTATTTAAATGAAAGCTTTGAAGGTTTCTTCGGATGGCTTTCAAATGGTATTGAAGGATTTACTGATTTCATTGTTTACGGGCTGATGGCGATACCTGCACTGCTGCTGATAGTGATTGTCGCAGCAATAGCCTGGTTTGTCAGCAGAAGCTGGTCCCTTCCTTCACTGTCACTGGCAGGGCTTCTGTTTATTTTGAATCTTGGATACTGGGAGCAAATGATAGACACACTCTCACTGGTCCTTACTTCTGTAATCATTTCCGTTATTATTGGAGTGCCTCTTGGTATCATTGCTTCACAAAACGATACCTTTTCAAAGATTTTAACGCCAATACTGGACCTGATGCAGACTATGCCCGCTTTTGTTTACTTAATTCCAGCCATTCTCTTTTTTGGAATCGGCGTTGTGCCTGGCATTATTGCTTCTGTCATTTTTGCCATGCCGCCTACCATCAGGCTTACTAACCTTGGAATCAGACAGGTTCCGGAGGACCTCGTTGAAGCGGCGAACGCTTTCGGATCGACTACCGCTCAGAAATTGATGAAGGTAGAACTGCCGCTTGCCACAAAAACCATTATGGCAGGTGTCAACCAGAGCATTATGCTTGCGCTGTCCATGGTGGTCATCGCTTCTCTGGTCGGTGCACCGGGACTTGGAGTCGACGTTTACCGGGCGGTCACACGTATTGAAGTAGGAAGAGGATTCGAAGCAGGAATATCAATCGTTATCCTTGCCATTATTCTGGACCGTATCACACAGCATTTGGGCACTCGTAAAAAAGAGGTATAAAGAGACTTTGCACAAGTATGAAATACTGAAGACTGTGCAGCTCAGTATAGACGTTAAAAAACCTTCCTGCAGCAGGTGTGCAGGAAGGTTTTTCAGTGCTGCAGACTGGTAAGCTTTTGCTTCAGCCAGTCATGATCCAGGTTTTCTCCAATAAAGACAAGGGTTTTTTTCATTTTAACAGGTTCTTTCATATAAAGCGGCATCCCGTAGGAATACTGAAAAAGATACGTTTCCGCCGAGCGGGTAAAAGCAACATAGCCTTTTACCCGGTAGATCGTATCAGGCATCGTTCGCAGGAAGTTCTCAAATGAGTCAAAATCAATTGGACCTGTAAAGGTATGAACATACGTTTTTAAATGAAGCTGGTGCTCGACATGTGTCTGCTCGTGCTCACGTCTCTTCATGCGTGACACCTGCTGAAAATCACTCAGGCGGACGGATGCAAACTGGGTAAGAAGTACCTTGGATGCAGGAGCTATGTTCTGAATATCCATTACAAGGGACGCCTGCTCAGAATCTGATAAGGAATCGATTTTATTAAGAAGCACTACATCTGCATGATGAATCTGCTCCTGAAGCAGTTTCTGAAGCTGAATGCTGAGACCGGTACGGTCGTGATAGCGTGGGCCGTCAACAAGGGTGACAATGGCTCCAATAGCAAGTTTGTCTGCAAAAACAGGAGACAAACAGGCGTCAAGGACTTCAATAGGATGTGCTGCACCTGTTGTTTCAATATAGATGGCATCAAGCTCATACTGCGAAAGCATGCCTTGAAGCTGTGCTTCGAGCTGTCCCTGCATCGTGCAGCAGACACACCCGTTGAGCAGTTCTTTCAGCGGAATATCATCAGAAACAGCATCCGAATCTATGGATATTTTACCGAGCTCGTTCATCACGACGGCAATTTTTCTTCCGTTTTCTTGTTCCTGTTTTAGAATATTTTTTAATAGAGTGGTTTTCCCTGCCCCTAAAAATCCGGACAGAATGTAGACTTCAACAGATTTCATATCATGTACGCTCCGTTCTATAAGCTATTTTTCTATGGTACATGAAGGCTGTATGCAGCGTCAATTCCAATAGAAAAACCTGCACGAATGCCATGCAGGTTTGGGTAAAGCCGCTTGAATTAAATAGCCCATGTTCCTTTTCTGAAAATCGGTTCGCTTGTGCCGTCTTCAAGAATGCCGTCAATATCCATTTCTTCAGAGCCAATCATAAAGTCAACATGAGTGATGCTTGAATTGACGCCGTTTTTCTCAAGCTCTTCTCGGGACATTTTCTTTCCGCCTTCAATGCAGAATGCATACGCATTGCCGATTGCCAGATGGTTCGACGCGTTTTCATCAAACAGCGTATTATAGAAAAGAACATTTGACATTGAGATCGGGGAGTCATGAGGTACGAGAGCAACTTCGCCAAGGTAGTGAGATCCCTCATCAGTAGCGACAAGCTCCTTCAAAATCTCTTCGCCCTCTTCTGCTTTCACATCTGAGATTCTCCCGTTTTCAAACGTGATGGAGAAGTTGTCGATCAGATTCCCGCCATAGCTTAACGGCTTTGTGCTGGTTACTGTGCCGTTTACGCCTTCTTTTGCAGGTACAGTAAAGACTTCCTCTGTCGGCATATTGGCCATAAAGTCATGACCTTGTTCATTTGTGCTGCCTGCGCCGATCCACAAATGTTTTTCGGGAAGCTCTATCGTTAAATCGGTTCCTTTTGCACGGTAGTGAAGCTTTTTATATTTCTTGCCGTTTAAATACTCGACTTTGCTGTTCAGTGACCGGTCATGTTCTTTCCATGCCGAAACAGGATCTTCAAGGTCAGTGCGTGTTGCTTTAAAAATAGCATCCCACAGCAGATCTACAGCCTGGTCTTCTGCATCAGGGAACACTTTTGCCGCCCACTTTTCAGAAGGAACAGCAATGACAGACCAGCTGACTTTGTCTGCCTGTATGTAATTTCTGTAGGTTGAAAGCGCCGTTCCTGCAGCTTTTGAACTGGCTGAGATGCGTTTTGAATCAATGCCTTTCAGCAAATCAGGCGTTGATGAAACGATGGACATGAAGGCAGCTCCGCCTTCGGCAAGTGCTTCAAGCCCTTTTGCGCGCCACTCAGGAAATTCACTGAACGCTTCCATCGGAGCAAGCTCAAAACGGGCGCGCGTCACTTCATCATCCGCCCAGTCAACCTGAACGTGTTTTGCGCCAGTCTCATATGCTTTTCTGACGACAAGACGGACGAATTCCGCTGCATCAAGAGAAGCATTGATGACAAGCGTTTGTCCTTTTTGAATATTTACGCCGACTTTAACGGCTAGCTCAGCATATTTTTCTAAGTTTGTTTGAAAAGAAGTCATTTGTTTAGCTCCTTATATGTAAGATTGGTTCTATTTTATCAGAACTGGCGGTTTTAGGAAATAAAAAAGACTGAGTATTCTATTTTCTGGAGCTGCTCAGACCGGAATTCTTTTCAACGATGTATGAAAGAGATAAAATATAGTCAGAAAGCGGGTGAGTGTATGCTGAATTCATCTTTTATCAAGACCGATAAACAAAAACAGCTTGCCGCAAAGGCGGAGAAGCTTGCTGAAACCTTTTCTGAGCGTGCGGAATATTATGACCGCCATGCGCTCTTTCCATTTGAAAACTTTGATGACTTGAAAAAAGCCGGTTTTTTGACATTGTCTATACCGGATGCATACGGCGGATCAGGACTGTCTCTTTATGACTTTGTCATGGTCCAGGAAACCCTGGCGCAGGGAGACGGACCGACAGCGCTTTCGCTTGGCTGGCATCTCGGCATTTTAATGAATATAAGAGAAACCAATAGATGGCCGGAAGAAGTGTACGCGCAGATTTCCCGAGAAATCATACAGTTCGACAAAATCATCAACAGCGCTGCTTCCGAGCCGAACAGCGGCAGTCCAGCAAGAGGGGGAAAACCGGAAACAACGGCTGTCCGCAGGGGGGATAAGTGGGTCATCAACGGGAAGAAGATCTTTACATCGCTTGCCCCTGCCCTTGATTATTTTTTAATTACAGCAACAATAGAAGAATCCGGTGAAGTGGGAGAATTTATTATTCCGAAGGATTCAAAAGGACTTTCCATCATGGAGACGTGGGATACGCTTGGCATGAGAGGGACCAGGAGCGATGATCTCATTCTGGACGATGTTGTGCTCGAAAATCAGGCGCTTGCTTCTTACCGTTCAAAACCTGCCAAAAAACCGATGCCGCAGGGCTGGCTCCTTCATATTCCGGCCTGTTATCTTGGAATCGCGATTGCCGCAAGAAATTTCGCCGTGGAGTTTGCGAAGAAACATCAGCCAAACAGTTTGGACCATCCGATTTCTGAGCTTCCTGAAGTCAGAAGAAAGACAGCAGAAATGGATGTAAAGCTTATGACGGCAAGGCACCTTTTGTACGGCACGGCAGAAAAGTGGGATGAGAGTCCCGATACGCGGCACACACTTTCAGCAGAACTGGCGGCTTCCAAAACGGTTGCAACCAACACGGCCGTAGAAATCGTTGATCTTGCAATGAGAATTGTCGGCGGACAAAGTATATTCCGTTCTCATCCAATTGAACGCTATTACCGGGATGTAAGAGCCGGACTTCATAACCCCCCGGCAGATGACATTACTTATAAGCTTCTGGCCGACCAGGCATTCAGTGAAGGATCATGATGTTTCCTGAAACGTTCAAGCAGACAATCCGCGGCGTTCATGGTGAGAATGGAGATGTCTGGCTTCGGGAACTTCCTGCCAGGCTGGCCGGGTGGGAGCAAAAATACGGCATCAGGATTGGCAAATTCTATCCAATGACCTTTCATTTTGTTGCTGAAGTTACGCTTAATGGCGGCGTGGAAGCGGTTATTAAAGTGGGATTGCCTGCTAATAAAGAGCTTATTAACGAAAAAAACGCCCTTGCTGTTTTTGGAAAAGGCGCCGGAATGATCAAGCTGCTTGAGGATCATACCGATGAAGGATTTTTGCTGCTTGAAAAGGCAGTTCCGGGTACGGTTCTCTCAGACAGCATGGAAGATGAAAAAGCAGTCGCTGCGGCAGCGGCTGTTATGGGGAGTATTCGTACTGATGACTGGGGCAGCATGCACTTTCCTCATTTATCTGACTGGTTTAAAGGTTTGGACCTTGCAGAAGATATTCCTGAAAGGTACCTCAAGAAGGCATCTGTGATCGTAAATGAGCTGCTTTTTGAAATGCATCATCCCTCTCTTTTGCATGGAGACCTGCATCAAAATAATATCCTCAGCCATCAAGGGGAATGGAAAGCGATTGACCCGAAGGGCGTGATTGGCGAAAAGGAGTTTGAAGCTGCCGCTTTTTGCAGGAATTATCTTTTTGACAAACACCATCCATTTGCTGTCCTTCAAAACAGACTGTCATTATTTGAGAAAGCAGCCGGACTTAACCTTAAAAAGATGATCCGGTGGGGCTATTGCGGGGCCGTTTTAAGCGCCTGCTGGTGCAAAGAAGATCATATGCCGTGCGCTGATGAAAATCTGATACTCGCTGATTTGTATGAAAAACTGCTTTGAATATGCCATTTTTTGTTGACTTCTAATCAGAATACTGAATATACTGAAGTATAGTGTATTTTTGGAAAGGAAAAGGTGCTTGAAACAATGTGGAACTAATCTTATTTTCTAAACGTTTTTTGAATAAAGAAAAAACGGGACCTAGAGAATAGGATGAGTGCGCTCATTTTTCATACCATTTCCGAATTGAAAAGATTTTTCTGTGCATCTGTATGCCAGGTTCTTTCGGTTTCTTTCATATGGTTGAAAATCCTCTCTAGGGCAAACTGGGAGGTTTTTTTATGGCTAAAAATAGTCGAAACGAAAAAGCAATTGTAAAAATAAACGGACTGACAAAGCATTTTGGAGATAAATTGGTTTTTGAGGATGTCAGTTTTGACATCAGAGAAGGTGATCGTGCCGGACTGGCAGGCTATAACGGTACGGGAAAGACAACACTTGCGAATTTGCTGTATGGAACAATTGAACCTGACAAAGGCAGCTTGACAAGGAAAGCAGGCCTTGAAATTGGCTATTTGCTTCAGTCGGTAGATTATTCCGTACAGAATTTTAAAGACGCATTGAACAGCGAAGGGGATCAAACAGTGCTTGAAGCAGCAGGCAGGCTTGGACTTGAAAAGGTGGCTGACTGGGAAGAAGATCGGCTCCTGCATTTGAGCGGGGGAGAAAAGCTGAAGCTTGCTCTTGCTCAGGTCATTTCATCAAATCCCGACCTGCTGATTCTGGATGAACCAACCAATCATCTGGATTATCATGGCATTGAATGGCTGGCAGACTGGCTCCAAACATTCAGGGGAGCAGTACTGATCATCTCCCATGACCGGCATTTTCTGGACCGGACTGTTTCACACATTTTTGAACTTGAGAACAAAAAGCTAAAGGAATACAAAGGAAATTATACTGCGTACAGACAGGAAAAAAAGCGGCAGCTTGAGGAACAAAAGCATGATTATGAATTGCAGCAGAGGCATAAAGCGAAAATTGAGGGACAAATGGAGAACCTGCGCAGCTGGTCTGAAAAGGCACACCGGAATTCAACAAAACAGGGAAGTCTGTCTGAGCGCAGGCAAATGGGCTTTAAAGAGTATCACCGGGCAAAAGCAAAAAAGATGGATGTGCAAGTTCGGTCTAAAATGAAAAGGCTCGAAGCAGAGCTTGAAAAAAATAAAATTGAAAAGCCTCTTGAGGATACGGCTGTACAGTTTGAATTTGATGCTGCAGGGAAGAGGGGAAAACGGATTTTTGAAGCAAAAGGTCTTCAGAAATCATTTGCAGGACGCACTCTGATCGGCAGCAGCCATTTTTACATGAAACATGGAGAAAGAATAGGAGTCATCGGGAGAAACGGTGCAGGAAAGACGACTCTTATAAGGATGCTTCAGGGAATTGAAGGATTGTCCGGCGGAGAATTATGGAGGAGCCCTACACTGAAAATCGCTTGTCTGAGCCAGGATGTGGGTGACTTAAATGCAGATGAAAGTGTTCTCGAAGCCATGCAGGCAGCCGACAGGGATAAGTTGCTTAAAGCAAGGACACTGCTTGCCAATATGGGGCTTAAAGAAGACAAAATAGAGCAGAAGATTGGCTGCTTGAGTCTTGGTGAGAGAACCAGAGTGAAACTTGCCGGGCTCATCTTAAACGAATACGATTGTCTGATTCTGGATGAACCGACGAACCATCTTGATCTGCCAAGCAGGGAGCAGCTGGAGGAGACGCTCAGTCAGTTTGAAGGCACCCTCATCATCATCTCCCACGACAGATATCTTGTTGAAAAACTGTGCGATAAACTGCTGGTTTTTGAGTACGGGAGCATTAGAAGAGCCGAGATGAGAATTGGTGAGTATTATTCTGCATTAAAGAATGAAAATACCGTGCCTAATGACGATGAGGAAGAACTGCTGAAAGTGAATAACCGTCTGACAGCAGTCATAGGAAATCTCAGCCTTATAAACAGAGATCATCCAGAATTTCAGGAATATGACAATGAATTTGCAAGGCTTATCCGCGAGAAAAATCTTCTTGAGAAACGCAAAAAAGGCTGAGACGGAATTCCGTCTCAGCCTTTTTCCATGCAGCGACCTATTTTATTTTACTGCTTCTATGATCTGAACTTGAAGGCTGCCGTTTGTTAGATCTGTCATTGTTTTAATAATAACAGGATGGTCTTTGCTGTTCATAAACTTAAAATCATATCCGTTCCATGAAACGGTAGCATCCTTATTGATCGGCACATAGCCGACTTCTTTGGAATGGTGGTGAAGCTCAATGATTTCAAGTCCTGCCTGTGCCACTGCGTTGTACAGGGTGCTTGAAGTCTGGCAAATTCCGCCGCCTATGCCTTCTACAAATTCCTTGTTGACGATCTCCATTGCTTTTTGGTAACCGCGTGCCGGAGTCCGTTCGCCAACTGTCTGATTGAAATAAAATCTGTCTCCAGGACCAAGTACAATCTGGTCAATCGCATTTGCAGACAAAGCGATATTCATGCTCCTGCCCTTTACTGAAGCATTAAATGTTGTTCTGTAGGTTCCAATCACTTTCTGAGAAGCTCCGGTCAATGATTCTGCCGTAACGTTTGGTGATGTTTCTGTGATCGGAAGGATAATATCCCTGTCAAAAGCAGGAAGCGACATCAGCTGCTGGAGCAATGCTTTTTCATCCAGAATTACTCTGCTTTGACCAGGTTCCAGCTTGCCGTTTCTTATCTTTGAAGGTGTCATTGGCCTGTCATACTGTCCGGCAAGCTCTTTCACAAGCTTTTCCATATTTTCTGCGTGAGCTGCTTTATCTGACAGAGGAGCGGCTTCAATGGTTTTGACCGCTTTGCCGTCCCTTGGGTCGATTAAGGCAAACTCCCGGCTGATTTCAGCAGCTTTTGCTGAGACCGCTTTGGCGCTGACGGCATTTTTAGCTGTCAGCAGCACCTCTTTTTCTCCCAATCCGCATCCGCTTAAACCTGCAACAATACATACAGCAATTAAAAAGCGTTTAATGGTGTTCTCCCCCAGTTATCTATCATTTATTGTGAATCATACATTAGATAAGACGAAAAGGAAAGAGATAAAGTTTCAAAAATTTGGAGAAAAAAAGAATATTTTGCTAAGGTTGAATTTGGTAGCAAAAGCTGATAAAATAAAAAAATAGGAACGCATGTTCTGATATTAACGAGAAAAAGAACCGCTCAGGGAGCGGTCCATTTCCGGTTATTTAGAGACTTTCTGAAGCTTATGAATAACCTGCAGAGATCTTCCTGTTCCAATCGCCACAGATTCCAGAGGGTTTGGTGCAAGGTGAACAGGAACGACAATCTCTTCGCTCAGCCACTCCTGCATGCCTTTCATTAAAGCCCCTCCTCCTGTCAAAATCACACCGCGGTCTACGATATCACCGCTCAGCTCAGGCGGGCAGTCTTCAAGAGTAGCGCGTATCGCTTCAAGAATGTGAAGCAGTGATTCTCTCATAGCGTTTTGCATTTCTGCAGATGACAGTGTAATCGTTTTTGGAAGTCCTGTCACAAGATCACGGCCTCTGACATCCATATGAAGCTCTTCATGTTTGACCAGGGCATAGCCGATTTCCATTTTGATGTTCTCTGCTGTGCGTTCGCCAATCAGCAGGTTGTAATTTTTGCGGACGTAGCCGATAATATCTTCATCAAGCTGATCCCCGCCAATTCTGATAGAGTGGCACGATACAACACCGCCGAATGAAATAATGGCAACTTCAGTCGTGCCGCCGCCGATATCAACAATCACATTTGCGATCGGTTCATCAACTGGCAGATCAGCGCCAATTGCAGCAGCAACCGGCTCTTCAATTAAATGAACAATTTTTGCACCTGAATTCTTAACAGCATCGTGGATGGCGCGGCGCTCAACGCTTGTAGCGCCAGAAGGCGTGCACACGACAACGGTTGGTTTTCTGATTGAAAATCCAAGTTTCTTCGACGCTTTTTTCATGATTTGCTTAAGCATTTCGGTGGTCACATCATAATCAGCAATGACACCGTCTTTAAGAGGCCGTACAGCCACTATTTTACCAGGCGTTTTGCCGATCATGCTTTTTGCTTCCGTGCCGACGGCGAGTACATTTTTTGTAACAGTATCAATCGCCACTACGGACGGTTCATTAAGAGCAATTCCTTTATCCTTGCTGTAGACAAGAATGTTTGCTGTGCCTAAATCAATTCCAATTTCAGAAGTAGAAAACATTTATCTTCACCCAATCCTCATAGATTTCGAGTCTTTCATAAGTATTCTGCAAAGAGTGTCGATTTATGGGGGCAGGATCAACTATTTCCTCATGAATTTTTTCGGTTTTTATGGGCATACAAAGTAAAGGACCGAAAAAGGAAGTGAATGTAAGTGGAAATAAAGTTCTGCCGACACTCTTTTGTTGTGAAAACGAGCATTGTCCTTCCGTCAGATACAAATAACTATGGTACGTTATTCGGTGGAAGGCTCATGTCGTATATTGACGATGTTGCAGCAATTGCAGCAATCAGACATGCAAGGACGCCGGTCGTCACGGCATCCACAGATTCTGTTGATTTTCTTCATCCTATTTATGAAGGGAATTCAGTCTGTCTTGAAGCATTTGTGACGTATACAGGAAGAACGTCAATGGAAGTATTTGTGAAAGTCATTTCCGAAGATCTCCTGAACGGCAACAGAAACCTTTGTGCCATGTCGTTTTTAACAATGGTTGCCGTAGACAAACATAACAAGCCTACTCCTGTTCCGCAGGTGGTGCCTGAATCAGAAACAGAGAAAATGCTGCATGACTCCGCTCTGAGGAGGGCAGCAATCAGAAAAAAACGCAAAGAAGAAGCTGCTGGCATGGCAGCTGCATTTGGAACGGACTATCCGTGGTGCTGAAGCGAAAGCTGCAGGACCACGCGGTTTTTCAGGAAATCAGCATACATGTTCCCTGAGATAGATTTTAAGTATACTGGCTTTATAAATTGTTTGTTTCTTTACTTAAAGTTTAGCATGCATGCACCGCTGAAATGAACAAGAACAAACTTCCAGGAGGATGGATATTGGGATGAAAGAGCTTTGTATTATACCGTGCGGGAACAGGAAAATATGGGATAAGGAGCCGCATATTGGTGAAGTGGAAGCAAAATACGCCTATACTGGAACGTTTCATTTGCTTTGCAGACAGTATGCAGATCTTTTCTATAGTGATCAATGGGTGATTCTTTCGGCTAAACACGGTTTCCTGCTGCCGGTAGACCCCGTGCCCGGTTCGTATAACCTTTCTTTCAGCATGAAATCAGACGAGATTATAAAACTGGAAGACTTGAAGAAACAGGCAGCAGATAAAAATCTGTTGCAGTATGAGCGGCTAATAGTCCTTGGCGGAAAAAAATTCAGACCTATAGCAGCTGCGGTGTTTGAAGGTGAAGCTGTTTTTCCTTTAAGCGGGTGCAGGGGAATCGGCTATATGCAGCAAAAACTGAAAAAGGCCATTGCAGAAAAAAGAAGGATTCACTGCTGAATTGCCGGTTCTGTCTGAATATACCGACAAATAAGGAAATGGTATACTTGGGTAAATCATCCGCTGGTCTTGCAGAAAGACAAGCATGAAAGGAGCAAGAAAGCATCATGAACGTTCACTTGTTTATTTATGGAACACTCCGCCATGGAGAAAGCAATTTTACATATATGAAAGGCGCCTTGTGCCTGGCTGAACAGGCGCGTACGTCAGGAAGACTTTATGACACAGGGGAAGGATATCCTGCGATGACAGCTGAATCCGGAGCGGTTTATGGTGAGCTGTTGGAACTGGACGAAGAGAACCTTGAAAAGATCCATGAATTAGAGGGGTACCTCGCTGAAAACCATCAAGATAACTTATTCGAACTTAAAGAAATCACTGTTATGACGGATACCGGAGAATTCCGGGCTTTAAGCTACATCATGAACACAAGCAAAACAACCCGAATGAAACAGATTCAAAGCGGCGACTGGAAAGAATACATGTTTGCTTCCGAATTACCGGAAGAAACGCTGTATTTTGCTTACGGATCGTGCATGGATACAGAACGGTTCAAACTTGCAGGAGTCGATCATCACTTTGCTGAAGTAATAGGGGCGGGGAAAATTGAGCGATATACGGTGAAATTCACGATTTCCGTACATGACGGCGGACGTGCAGATCTTGTTGAGGAACGCGGGGGAGCAGAAGGAATTCTGTACAGAGTTCCAAAAGAAGCTGTCGAGTATCTTTATGTGAGAGAAGGGGTAGGAACAGGAATGTACCGGCCTGCATTTGTAAAAGTGGAGGTGAATGGCCGGGTATACGAGCAGTGTCTGACTTTTACAGTCATCGACAAGAAAGAAGAGTTTCGGCCACCTGGTCATTATTCGTCAGAGATTTTAAAAGGTGCTGAAGGCAGATTGAGTCCGGAGTATGTGAAGCGAATGAAACGCTATATGGATGAGCTGCCTGAAATGTAGTATTCCACTTTTGGAAAAGACATCTTGATTAAGCGGCAGATGCTTGCCATTTTAGTTCATTGGGTTTAAAGTAATGGTAACATTTGTTTAAAGAATGATAGCTGGAGGAAATACATATGAAAAAAGATTTTGCAGTTATCGGCCTTGGCCGTTTTGGCGGGAGCATTTGCCGCGAGCTCAGCGAAGAGGGCATGGAAGTAATGGCGATTGACCTTGATGAAGATAAAGTAAACGAATATGCTAATATAGCTTCACATGCCGTAGTAGGAGATACAACAGATGAAGCTGTATTAAAAAGTCTTGGAATCCGTAACTTTGATCATGTCATTGTTGCGATTGGGGATAACATTCAGTCGAGCATTCTTACAACGCTGATGCTTAAAGAGCTTGGAGTGAAGTTTATTACAGTCAAAGCCCAGAATGATTATCACGAAAAGGTGCTTTCCAAAATAGGCGCCGATCAGATTGTCCATCCAGAGAGGGATATGGGAAGACGGATTGCCCATAATCTTATTTCAAACAATGTGCTTGATTATCTTGAGCTTTCTGATGAACACAGCATCGTTGAGATTGTGGCAAACAGCAAGCTCGATGGAAACACGCTGATTGATCTTGATATTCGTGCCAAATACGGCATTAACATTGTTGCCATTAAAAGAGATAAAGAAATTTTTGTTTCTCCCCAGGCAGATGAAATTATCCAAAAGGGCGATATTCTGATCGTCATCGGTGCAGATACAGATATAGACCGGTTTGAAAAGCGGGTTCTGGAAGCTTAAAAAGACACATTTCGTGTCTTTTTTTTCTTAGTTCCTGCCTTGTCTGTCCGTTTGTGTTTTTGGAAAAGTGGCATACTTGATAATGTATACATGCTGGATTCCAGCTGGGCGGTCGGCTGAGCCCCTGTCTCTTTTCTTTTGAAGCAAAGGAAGGGGGTGATGCCCGGATGACAGTCTTTGAAAGCTTGACGTTAGCTATCTCTTTCGCCACGCTTATCATTGCCATCCTGTCATTTGACCAAAAAAAATAGACCCCCGGCTGTTCGGCTGCAGGCGAGGTCTGGAATGTTCTTTGACTGTTTCTTTCAGGCCGGCCCCAGATTCGGGACCCTTGTATGCAGGCCGCAGGCTGTAAGGGCACCTGCGGCTTTATCTATTGCCTTCCTTTTATAGCCTTCCTCAGGAGGCGTTTTTTATAAGCAGAAAAAAAGATTGACTGCAAGGCTGATGTGTCTTAGTATATGAAACTAATTAAACATCTTTTCTCGTATAATTTTGGAAATAAGGTCCAAAAGTTTCTACCGAACTGCCGTAAAAAGTTTGACTGCGGGGATTATATTAGAACAGGCGCAAACACATGCGTCTTTCTTTTGCATCCTCTTCGCAATCCTATAAAAGCGAGGGGTTTTTTTATGACTGAAAAAGAACAATTGAAATACAAGATCTGGGCTGCATCAAAAAAAGAAAAAGCAGAGCTTGTTTTTAAAAATGCCCGTATCGTGGATGTGTTTAATTTGGACATCATCCATGGCGATGTTGCCGTTTCAGCGGGGAAAATAGTCGGCATCGGGGACTATGAGGGGCATGATGAAATCGATGCATCAGACAAATTCATCTGTCCCGGCCTGATTGACGCTCATGTCCACATTGAATCCTCCATGGTTCCTCCTCACGAATTTGCTAAAGCTGTGCTTCCGCACGGAGTAACTGCCGTGATAGCAGATCCTCATGAGATCGCCAATGTCTCGGGTGCGGCCGGCATACAGTACATGCTTGACAGTTCAGAGGACATACTGCTTGATGTTTTTATCATGCTGCCATCTTGTGTACCGGCGACAAGTTTTGAGCATTCTGGTGCAAAACTTGAAGCGGAGGACCTTGAACCTTTTTTTCAGCATGAACGTGTTATTGGGCTAGCGGAAGTGATGGATTATGTGGCTGTGAAAAATACGTCGGACAGTATGATGGATAAACTTAAAATGGCGCAGAAGCATTCCAGCTTGATTGATGGCCATATGGCAGGGCTTCCTGTGGATATGGCCAATGTTTACAGATCGGCCGGAATAAGTACGGATCACGAAGTGACGACTGCCCAAGAGGCAATTGAACGGGTGCAGCGGGGAATGTATGTACAGATCAGGCAAGGTTCTGCGGCAAAAGACTTCCACCGTGTTATTGGGGCGGTCAATGAGAAAAATGCACGGAGATTTTTATTCTGCACAGATGATAAACACCTTGATGATCTTGTAAAAGAGGGAAGTGTAGACCATCATATCAGACTTGCAGCCAAACATGGACTGAATCCTGTGACAGCCATTCAGATGGCGACTTTGAATGCTGCAGAATGCTACGGTCTTAAAAGCAAAGGGGCAGTAGCGCCGGGATATGATGCAGATCTTGTGCTGGTAGATGATTTAAGCAGTTTTAAAGTTGATTCTGTGTACAAGCGAGGGGTGCTTGCCGCAATCCATGGAAAAACGGTGAAAAAAGCTGCAGACCGGAGAAAGGTTCCCGGCATGCTGCTGGGTTCTGTCGTTCTTCCTGAAATCGATTCCTCCATGCTTGCTGTACGTGCAGACGAAAATCAGCTGATGACCATGATCGAAGCAGTGCCGAATCAGCTTGTTACACGAAGGGCCGAGGAGATCGTTCATACTGTAAACGGATTTTTTGTGCCATCGGCAGACCTTGGGCACGCAAAGCTGATCATGGCTGAACGCCATAAAGGAACCGGGCTGATCGGCAAAGGAGTTCTGAAAGGGTTCCCCATGAAGCGCGGCGCCATTGCAGCGACGATTGCACATGACTCCCACAACCTCATTGCAGCCGGAATGAGTGATGAGGATCTGATACTCGCTGCAGCAGCAATCAAGGAAATGGGGGGAGGACTTGCTGTTGCGGCTGACGGGGAAATCCTCGCACAGCTGCCTCTTCCTGTATCGGGTCTACTGTCAGATCAGCCTTATGAAAAAGTTCTTGATGGCCTGCAAAAAATTCATGATGCCCTTGCTGAAACCGGACTTCCGGACAGCTTTAATCCATTTCTGACATTGTCGTTTCTAGGCCTTCCGGTTATTCCCGAGCTGAAAATAACGTGTGAAGGGATATTTGATGTTACTCAATTCAGACATATTTAACAGAAAAAACCGGTCTCAGAAATTTCTGAGACCGGTTTTTTAATTTATGTAAGAATGCAATGCTGCTCTAATTTTCAAACTGAGTCTTTCTGTCGATCTGCAAAAGAGTGACCGCCTTTTTAGTGGCAGGGCTGATCACGTCCGCCTTGACACCTTTTTCTTTTAAACGCTGTACAAATTTTTCAAGAGAGGATGGCTTTTTCATCGCTTAGGCACTACCTTTCTGAATCTAAAAGTACTTGACTGAACGGTCAGTTCATTATACCTTAAATAACACTCAGCTTCAAGATGGTTTAAGGAGGAGAATGTGCCGGTAAAAGCAAAATAACTTCGGAGAATGAAAAAGACTGCCGCTAGACGGGCAGTCTTCGTCAAAGAATATAAGATGGTGCGTCCGGAAAGAATTCCGGATTAGCAGTCATTTAGATTAAACCTCCATGATGATCGGCAGGATCATCGGGCGGCGTTTTGTTTTTTCATACAGGAACGGTGCAAGTGTGTCTGTTATTTCATTTTTGATTTCAGACCACTGGCTTGTACGGCGTTCCATCACTTTATTCAAGTGTTTTGTAATCAGAACCTGGGCGTCATTGATCAGGTCGCCTGATTCTCTCATATAGACAAATCCGCGAGAGATGATGTCTGGACCGGCTGAAATTTTAAATTCTTTCATATTAATGCTCACTACTACAATCACAAGGCCTTCTTCAGAAAGAATACGGCGGTCTCTGAGAACGATGTTCCCGATATCGCCAATTCCGCTTCCGTCAATGTAAACAGAGCCTGAAGGGATTTTGCCTGCTACGGACACTTCGCGGTCGCTTAATGCAAGCACTTCGCCGTTGTCCATGATAAAGCAGTTTTCTGCAGCTACTCCGCAATCCTTTGCGAGCTTGGAGTGCATAATCTGCATGCGGTATTCACCGTGAATCGGCATAAAGTATTCAGGTTTCATAAGGCGCAGCATCAGCTTTTGTTCTTCCTGGCCGCCATGGCCTGAAGTATGAACGTCACTCAATGAACCGTGAATGACTTCTGCTCCTGCACGATAGAGCTGGTTAATGGTCCGGCTTACGCTGATTGTGTTGCCCGGAATCGGTGAAGATGAAAAAACAACAGTATCGCCTGGAATAATCTGAATCTGGCGGTGTGTTCCGTTCGCTATACGGGACAGAGCAGCCATTGGTTCACCCTGGCTTCCTGTGCAGAGAATGGTGACTCTGTTTGCAGGAAGGCGGTTAATTTCATGAGGCTCAACGAATGTATCTTTCGGACACTGAATGTAGCCAAGGTCCTGGCCGATTGTAATGGCAGATTCCATACTCCGGCCAAAAACAGCAACTTTTCTGCCATGCTGAACCGCAGCTTCTACTACTTGCTGAAGCCTGTGAATGTTAGATGCAAAGGTAGCGAAAATGACGCGTCCATCGACTTTCCGGAAAATTTCCTGGATGCTTTCGCCAACGCGGCGCTCTGACATAGTGAAATGGGGAATTTCGCTGTTTGTGCTGTCTGATAACAGGCACAGTACGCCTTCTTTGCCGATCTCAGCCATTTTCGTCAAGTTGGCAGGTTCGCCGACAGGTGTGAAATCAAATTTGAAGTCACCTGTATGGACGATATTTCCCGGCGGTGTTTTGACAACGATTCCATAAGAATCCGGAATGCTGTGAGTTGTACGGAAGAAAGTAACAGACGTTTTTCTGAACTTAATGATGTCATCTTCTTTAATTTCGATGAGTTTAGCCTGGCGAAGCAAACCGTGCTCTTCTAATTTGTTGCGGATAAGTCCGAGGGCAAGCTTGCCTCCGTAGATCGGAATGTTCACTTGCTTTAAAAGGTAGGGAATTCCTCCAATATGATCTTCGTGGCCGTGCGTGATGAAAAGTCCCTTAATTTTATCCTCGTTTTTTACTAAGTACGTATAATCGGGTATAACATAATCAATTCCAAGCAGTTCCTCTTCAGGAAACTTAATGCCGGCATCAATCATGATGATCTCATCCTGGAACTGGACACCGTACGTGTTTTTCCCGATTTCTCCAAGTCCACCAAGAGCGAAAACCGCTACCTGGTCATTTTTAACAAATTTCATAAAATCAAATCTCCAATACTTTAAAGTTTTCGTTTTGTTTTTCGTATTCTAAGTAAGCACCTTCAACAGATTGAATAAATTCAATGTTGTGATTGCGTTCCTTCAGTTTATTGCGTGCATCGCCTTCTGTTCTCGCTTCAATATAAAGGGTTTTTGTTTTTTCGCGAACAGGAACCTCTCCGAGTTTTTCCTGAAAATAAACTTTGTATAGCATTGCCAAATCTCTCCTTAACTGCCGTATGTTAGACTAACTTGTTCTATTATATTCGATAATGGCCTCTAAGCCAACCCTCACCCGGTCCCGGGGCGTTTTTGGAGGAAAGAAAAAACCTTTCTGCGGGCAGAAAGGTTTCATTACGCTATTGATTTTCTGCCAAGAATGCTATTCCATTGAGACCGCAATCTGCGTCTGAGTTTTTTCATCATGATTTTCCACACTCCCATCTTGTCCAATTTTCGGAATGTTTACCGTTCGAATCTGCCAGACTTAGTATATGTGAATATCGGAAAAGATAACATGGATATTTATGGCAGGTGCAGCTGCGGGAAAAAATACAGGTGTTTTGGTTGTGGCTCCATTTATTTTCCGCTATGATGAGTCATGTAAAAGCTGTCAAAACTACGAACAAGTAAGGAGACCTATATTATGACCGGAAACGTAATCTTTTTTGATATAGACGGAACATTGCTTAATCATGATAAGGAAATTCCTGATTCAACTAGAAAAGCGATAGATGATTTGAAAAAAGCGGGACACCATGTTGCAATTGCAACAGGGAGAGCTCCGTTCATGTTTGAAGACCTCCGCCGCGAGCTTGGAATCGATTCCTTTGTCAGCTTCAACGGGCAATATGTTGTTTTCGAAGGTGATGTGATTTATAAGAACCCGCTTCATACAGAACGTCTGGAAGAATTATATGAGTACGCAAAAACTTCGGATCATCCGCTTGTCTTTATGAGCAATGAAACAATGATGTCTACAGAAACAGATCATCCGTACATACATGAAAGCATGGGAAGCCTGAAATTCAAGCACCCTGAACTTGATCCCGAGTTCTACCGGAATCATGAGATTTATCAGACACTGCTGTTCTGCAAAGAAGGCGAAGAAGAGGCGTATAAAAAATACGAGGATTTTCACATCATCCGCTGGCATGAACTTGCGACAGATATTCTTCCATTTGGCGGATCAAAGGCAGAGGGGATAAAAAAGCTTATCGAACGCCTCGATATCAGCAAGGAAAATGTATATGCGTTTGGTGACGGACTGAATGACCTTGAAATGATTAAATTTGCCGGAACTGGTGTGGCTATGGGGAATGCCGTTGCCGAATTAAAGGAAATTGCAGATGAAATCACAACGAATGTAGATGAAGACGGCATTTTGAACGGCTTGAAGAAAACCGGTCTTCTATAAGAAAAAACCTGTCTGCTAAGCAGACAGGTTTTTCGTGCTTCCTTTTACCGTTCGATTGCGATGGCGCCTTCAGGTTCTTTCAAAGGATCTTCGCTGCTGATGTGATCGTAGAACATTACACCGTTTAAATGGTCAATTTCATGCTGAAAGACGATGGCAAGCAGCCCGCGAAGTCTGAGGTCCACATTTTCTCCTTCAAGGGATACTGCTTTTACCCGGATTCTCGCATAGCGCGGAACGTATCCCGGAACAGGTCTGTCAACTGAAAGACATCCTTCTCCGCTTGTTAAGTAGCTTTTCTCAACTGAATGGCTTACAATTTTAGGGTTAAACAGAGCGTAACTGTGCAATTGGCCCTTTTCATCTGTTAACCGGATGGCAATCATCCGTTTGGAGACATTTATTTGAGGGGCTGCAAGGCCAATCCCGGGTCTCAGGCCGTATTTTTCGATCATCTCGGGATTCTGGCTGTTCTGGACATAATCAAGCAGCTCCTGTAGCGTTTTTTTATCTTCATCAGAAGGCGGCATCGGCACTTCTTCTGCAGCTTTACGCAAGGTTGGATGACCTTCCCTGATAATATCCTCCATAGTAATCACCCGGACTCACACTCCTTTTCCTGCTGAATTATCTTACTAAGTATAATGGAACTTAGATCAAACGAAAAGTCCTGCTTGTCCACCAGTATCATTTTTGGATGCGGCGGCCCACATTGTATGTGGGCTCTGCTGCCGCAAGCCATTATTAGCAGTGGCCTACAAACGCTGCTCCTACGATAATTAAAAGAATAAACAATACAACAATCAGAGCAAACGTGCGTCCATAACCAGGATAGCCGCAGCCGCCATAACCGTATCCAGGATAACCGTACATGAGAAAACCTCCTTTGAATGTAACGCTTTACCTCTGCAGCCTGTGCATCAGCCTTCAGCGTCTAATATAACCTATGTTTTTTGGTTGAATGTGTATAGACGATAGCCCAGTTCCCCAAAAAATGAATGTCATTTTGAGTTTTGAAACAAATAAAAATATTGTAAAAATAACCAGAACCTTTTATAGTAAATATGTTGAATGGGTTAGGGGGACTCGCGGTGAAAAAAATGGTTGCAGCTTCTGCAGCGCTGCTTGCCGGAGCATTATTTCTGGCAGGTTGCAGCGGACCTTCTGCAGAAGAAGAAATGTATAATGCTCTTGAAAAAGCCGTTGCGGCGGAAAGTTCGTTCGAAGATCAGCAGAAGCCATTGGTGGAACTTGAGAAAAAAGAAAACGAACTTTACGAAGAAATTATTTCACTCGGCATGAAAGAGTATGAAAAAATTGTTTCACTTTCTGAAGAAGCGCTTTCTGTCGTTGAAGAAAGAGAAAAAAGAGCCGAAGATGAAAAAGAGAGCATCATGGATTCAAAAGAAGAATTCAAAGCAGTTGAGGACATTTCAAAGGACCTGGATGATCAGGCGCTGAAAAGCAAAGCTTCTGACCTGCAAACATTGATGCAGCAGCGCTACGATGCTTACGATACGCTTTCTCCAGCATATAATGAAGCAATCGCTCTTGATAAAGAGCTGTATCAGCTTTTTCAGAAAAAAGATCTGAAGCTTGAGGAACTGGAAGCGAAAATTACGGAAATTAACAGCAGCTACGAAAAGGTGGCGGCTCTGAATAAAGAATTCAACGATCTTACTGAAAAGTACAACAAGGCTAAGATGGATTTTTACAAAAAAGCCGGAATTGAAGTCGAGCAGTCAGATGATAAAGGAAAAACGTCATGATCAAGTTCAGTGAATGCAGGGAGCAGCCGCCCCTGCATTTTTTGTATGCTGCCGAAGGATGTGTTTGGAACTGCCAAAACAAACAATGCTGTATCGATTTTTATAGTACAGAATATCAAATAGTTATAGTACAGATTGATTAAAAGGGAATAAAAGTAAAATAAAATGCGGCAAAAAGGTTGAAAGAATATCAGTATAAATCAATTGACGTATACATTTTTAATGGTGTACACTAAAACATGTTGAAATGAATTGTATTAATTTTTTTCTTCCCTTTAATTAGTACAGATTTTTGTACTGTCCAATACATAGAGAACGTTTCGGCATTCTCTAAAGTGGTATAAAGATATGTAGAGTGAAGCCTAAAAGAATGTGTCATAAGATGTCATTTTGGGAAGGCTAATGCTGTATGTGTCATATAATCAAGAATTATTTTTTATAAGAGAAAGGACAGGTGACTTAGATGGCTGCTAAAACGAAAAATGCTGTAGTTGACAGCAAAAAGCAATTTGAAGGAATTGCCAAGCAGTTTGAAACGTTCCAAATTCTGAATGAGCAGGGCGAGGTAGTAAATGAAGCTGCAATGCCGGACTTGTCAGATGACCAATTAAAAGAATTAATGCGCCGTATGGTGTATACGCGTATTTTGGACCAGCGCTCAATTTCATTGAACCGCCAGGGCCGTTTAGGCTTTTATGCACCGACAGCAGGACAGGAAGCTTCACAGATCGCTTCTCATTTTGCACTTGAAAAAGAAGATTTCGTTCTTCCTGGATACCGTGATGTGCCTCAGATTATCTGGCACGGACTTCCTTTGTACCAGGCATTCCTTTTCTCACGCGGACATTTCCACGGAAACCAGTTCCCTGAGGAAGTAAATGCATTGTCTCCTCAAATTATCATCGGTGCGCAAATCATCCAGACAGCGGGTGTTGCACTTGGTCTTAAAAAGAAAGATAAAAAAGCTGTTGCAATTACTTACACTGGTGACGGCGGAGCATCTCAGGGCGATTTCTACGAAGGAATCAACTTTGCAGGCGCTTATAAAGCACCGGCTATCTTCGTTGTGCAAAACAACCGTTTTGCAATCTCAACTCCGGTTGAAAAACAATCAGCTGCACAGACAATCGCTCAAAAAGCGGCTGCTGCAGGTATCGTAGGTATTCAAGTTGACGGCATGGATGCACTTGCTGTATACGCTGCTGTGCGTGATGCACGCGAGCGCGCTGTAAACGGAGAAGGCCCGACACTTGTTGAAACACTTACTTACCGCTATGGCCCGCATACAATGGCCGGCGATGATCCGACACGCTACCGCACAAAAGAGCTTGACACTGAGTGGGAAGAAAAAGATCCTCTTGTACGCTTCCGCAAATTCCTTGAAACAAAAGGCATCTGGAGCGAAGAAGAAGAGAACAAAGTGATCGAACAGGCGAAAGAAGATATTAAAGAAGCGATCAAAAAAGCGGATGAATATCCAAAACAAAAAGTAACAGATCTAATGGATATCATGTATGAAGAAATGCCATTCAATCTGAAAGAGCAATATGAAATCTACAAAGCAAAGGAGTCGAAGTAAGCCATGGCTCAAATGACAATGATTCAAGCAATTACGGATGCTCTCCGCACAGAACTTAAAAACGATTCAAACGTTCTTCTATTCGGAGAAGACGTTGGCGTAAACGGAGGAGTATTCCGTGCTACAGAAGGACTTCAAAAAGAATTCGGCGAAGACCGCGTGTTTGACACGCCGCTTGCTGAATCAGGAATCGGCGGTCTTGCAATCGGACTTGGCCTGACAGGTTTCCGTCCGGTTGCTGAAATCCAGTTCTTCGGTTTCGTTTACGAAGTAATGGATTCAATTTCAGGACAAATGGCACGTATGCGCTACCGTTCAGGCGGCCGCTGGAATTCTCCTGTTACAATCCGTTCACCGTTTGGCGGAGGCGTTCATACTCCTGAGATGCATGCTGACAGCTTAGAGGGTCTTATGGCGCAGCAGCCTGGTGTGAAGGTTGTTATTCCTTCAACTCCATACGATGCTAAAGGACTTTTAATCTCAGCTATCCGTGACAACGACCCAGTCGTTTTCCTTGAGCACATGAAGCTTTACCGTTCATTCCGCCAGGAAGTTCCGGAAGAAGAGTACACAATTGAAATCGGAAAAGCAGAAGTGAAGCGCGAAGGTTCAGACCTTTCCATCATCACTTACGGAGCAATGGTTCATGAATCTTTAAAAGCGGCTGAAGAGCTTGAAAAAGAAGGCGTTTCTGCAGAAGTTATCGACCTTCGCACAATCAGCCCGATTGATATTGACGCAATTATTGCATCTGTTGAAAAAACAGGACGTGCAATCGTTGTACAGGAAGCTCAAAAGCAAGCCGGCATTGCAGCTAATGTAGTGGCTGAAATCAACGACCGCGCTATTTTAAGCCTTGAAGCACCTGTGCTTCGCGTAGCTGCTCCTGACACTGTTTTCCCATTCTCTCAAGCAGAGGGCGTTTGGCTTCCTAACTTCAAGGATGTCATTGAAACAGCTAAGAAAGTAATGAATTTCTAATTATACATTTATGAAAAGAAATCAGTTGGTCCGGGCAGAGTGTTATTGTTTCATGATGGAGCGCATCGAAGGCGCAAAAGCATTTGAACGAACAAAGTTCTTCCGAAACCTGATACCTGGTTTCTTTTCCATATGAAAAATAGGAGGTAGTATACCGTGTCTTTCGAATTTAAAATGCCGGATATCGGTGAAGGTATCCACGAAGGTGAGATTGTAAAGTGGTTTATCAAGCCTGGCGATGAAGTAAACGAAGATGATGTTCTGGCTGAGATTCAGAATGATAAAGCAGTCGTAGAAATTCCTTCTCCTGTTAAAGGAAAAGTAATTGAAGTTAAAGTAGAAGAGGGAACTGTTGCTACAGTTGGACAAACCCTGATCACATTTGATGCACCAGGTTACGAAAACCTTAAATTCAAAGGTGACGACCATGGTGATGAGCCTGCTAAAGAAGAACCTAAAAAAGAGGAAGCTCAAGTTCAGGCTACAGCTGAAGCCGGCCAGGACGTGAAAAAAGAAGAAGCTCCTAAACAGGAAGCAGAAGCAGCAACTGGTGCAGGTGCACAAGATCAGGCTGATGCAGATCCAAACAAGCGAGTAATCGCAATGCCTTCAGTACGTAAATATGCCCGTGAAAAAGGCGTTGAAATCCGCCAGGTATCAGGTTCAGGCAAAAACGGCCGCGTAAGCAAAGAAGATATCGACGCATTCCTTGAAGGCGGTTCGAAACCTGCTGCTGAAGCTCAGGCTGAAGCTCCGCAAGCAGAAGCTAAGGAAGAAAAAGCAGAGCAAAAAGCACCTGCTAAACAAGCTGTTCCAGAAGGCGATTTCCCTGAAACACGCGAAAAAATGAGCCCGATGAGAAAAGCTATCGCTAAAGCAATGGTTAACTCCAAGCATACAGCTCCTCACGTAACATTGATGGACGAAGTGGACGTAACAAAACTTGTTGCTCACAGAAAACAGTTCAAAGGTGTTGCAGCCGAGCAGGGTATTAAGTTAACATATTTACCGTACGTAGTGAAAGCTCTTACATCAGCGCTTAAGAAATACCCGGTTCTTAATACTTCAATCGATGACAAAACCGAAGAAGTTGTTCAAAAGCATTACTACAACATCGGTATTGCTGCTGACACAGAAAAAGGACTTATGGTTCCTGTTGTTAAAAACGCAGAACGCAAATCAGTCTTTGAAATTTCTGATGAAATTAACGGCCTGGCAACTAAAGCCCGCGACGGTAAACTTTCTGCTGCGGAAATGAAAGGCGCTTCTTGCACGATTACAAACATCGGTTCTGCAGGCGGACAGTGGTTCACTCCGGTTATCAACCATCCAGAGGTTGCGATTCTTGGAATCGGCCGCATCGCTGAAAAAGCAATCGTTGTTGACGGAGAAATTGTTGCTGCTCCAGTACTTGCGCTGTCACTTAGCTTTGACCACCGCATGATTGATGGTGCTACAGCACAAAATGCTCTAAATCACATCAAGCGTTTATTGAACGACCCACAACTTATTTTAATGGAGGCGTAATTCAATGGTAGTAGGAGATTTCCCTATTGAAACAGATACTCTTGTCATTGGTGCGGGACCTGGCGGCTATGTAGCTGCCATCCGCGCTGCACAGCTCGGACAAAAAGTAACAATCGTAGAAAAAGCAAACCTTGGCGGCGTTTGCCTTAACGTAGGATGTATTCCTTCAAAAGCTTTAATTGCTGCAGGTCACCGCTTTGAGAATGCCAAGCATTCTGAAGACATGGGAATTAAAGCCGAAAACGTAACAGTTGACTTTACAAAAGTACAGGAATTCAAAGCTGGCGTTGTAAAGAAACTTGTCGGCGGAGTTGAAGGACTTCTTAAAGGAAACAAAGTTGAGATTGTCCGCGGAGAAGCTTACTTTGTTGACAGCGAATCTATTAAAGTAATGGATGACAACTCATCTCAAACGTACAAATTCAAAAACGCAATCATTGCTACTGGATCCCGTCCAATTGAAATTCCAGGATTCAAATACTCTAAAAGAGTGCTTGATTCAACTGGTGCTCTAAGCTTGAACGAAATTCCAAAGAAAATTGTTGTCATCGGTGCAGGCTACATAGGCACTGAGCTTGGTACAGCTTATGCCAACTTTGGTTCTGAAGTTGTCTTCATTGAGGCAATGGATGAAATCCTTATGGGCTTTGAAAAGCAAATGAGCTCTCTTGTTAAGCGTAACCTTAAGAAAAAAGGCAACGTTGAAATTCATACAAAAGCAAAAGCAAAGTCTGTTGAAGAAACAGAAAACGGCGTAAAAGTAACCTTTGAAGTTAAAGGCGAAGAGCAGACAGTTGAAGCGGATTACCTGCTTGTAACGGTTGGCCGCCGTGCGAACACAGATGAGCTTGGACTTGAGCAGGTAGGCGTTGAAATGTCAGACCGCGGCGTGATCAAAATTGATAAGCAGTGCCGTACAAGCGTTTCTAACATCTACGCAATCGGTGACATCGTTGAAGGTCCTCCGCTTGCTCATAAAGCTTCATACGAAGGTAAAATTGCTGCTGAAGCAATTGCCGGCGAGCATGCTGAAATCGACTACCTCGGAATTCCTGCAGTTGTATTCTCTGAGCCTGAACTGGCTACAGTTGGATACACAGAAACACAGGCTAAAGAAGAAGGAATCGAAGTTGTTGCAGCGAAGTTCCCATTTGCTGCTAACGGACGTGCTCTTTCTCTTAACGAAACAGACGGCTTCTTGAAACTTGTTACACGCAAAGAAGACGGACTTGTCATCGGAGCGCAAATTGCAGGTGCGGCTGCTTCTGATATGATTTCAGAACTTAGCCTTGCAATTGAAGCTGGCATGACTGCTGAAGATATCGCAATGACGATTCATGCGCATCCAACATTGGGAGAAATCACAATGGAAGCTGCTGAAGTTGCAATCGGAAGCCCAATCCACATTATTAAATAAGTACCAAACCCCCTGATGGCATGCATCAGGGGGTTTTTTTGCATAAAAAAATAGACGGTGTGAAAGCCGTCTATCGATCTCCGCTGCTGCCTGAAAGTGCTTTAACAACGGGATTAATAATTTCTTCCTTTGTTCCTACGTGGCCTTCAATCTGGAAGAGGACGCGATTATCGTCTACAACCACAAGGGAAGGAAATGTATCAATATCTACCGGATAGTCTTCATCACTGCTTGTTTCAACAAATTCCAAGTCTTCCACTTCGTCGGGAAAATCCTGTTTCAGATCAATCAGAGCATCAAAATAAACAGATTCCCGGTGTTCATCTTGTTCATCTGAAAAAAACAGCAGTTTTTTATCATCGTCTTCTGGACGCAGCGATTCAGAGGATATATTCAGACTGCAAGATGAAAGAAGAAAAACTGGCATGATGAAGGCGACAATGACCGACTTTGCCATATTGTCCACCCCTTTTAATGAAATGGTCGTAACGGTCCGAACTAAGTCCTACTTCGTACCCATTTTACAGTTTCCGTTAATCTAAATTAATGCTATTTTATCATGTTTTCCGAATATTCCCCTGAATGTTACCTATTTGTCACAAAAATGAAAAATAGAAAGACAGTTTGTCGCTAAAATTAACAATTAACTTTAAAACAAGGTGGATCGGTGAGAGGGAGACGGAAGAATGCATACCCTTCAAAACTGAAATTCGATATGGGAGGGTAAGAAAGAGGAGAATGCGTACCCTCCGAAACTGAAAAACGATATGAGAGGGTAAGCAAGAGGAGAATGCGTCCCCTCGAAAACTGAAAAACGATATGGGAAGGTAAGCAAGAGGAGAATGCGTCCCCTCGAAAACTGAAAAACGATATGGGAGGGTAAGCAAGAGGAAAATGCGTACCTTCCGAAACTGAAATTCGATATGGGAGGGTAAGCAACAGGAGAATGCGTCCCCTCATAAACTGAAATTCGATATGGGAGGGTAAGAAAGAACAAAGAAAAAGACACTTTTTTATAAAGTGTCTTTTTTAGTCTCAGTCCGATTCATGACAGGGAATTTTTCGCGTCTCAATGATTTCATCAATGATATGACCATCAAAATCATGATGACAGCAAACGGAAGTGCAGCAATTATCGATGCCCTCTGAAGAGCTTCAAGACCGCCAATCCATAATAGAACGGCAGCTGCAGCAGATTGGATGATGCCCCATACAAATTTGATTTTGCCAGATGGATTTAAGTCTCCGTCTGTTGTCTGCATGCCAAGCACGAAAGTTGCCGAATCGGCTGAAGTAATAAAGAAAGTGCTGATCAAAAGAATAGCAAGCAGAGACATAAACATGCCAAACGGGAATTGTTCAAGGACAGCAAACAGGGCGACTTCCATTCCCTTGTCATTGACAATATCCATAATGGGCTTTTTCATAAAGTGCTGCAGGTATAAAGCAGAACCTCCGAATACTGAGAACCACAATGCCCCGAAAATGGTTGGAACAGCAAGAACACCAATCAGGAATTCTCTGATCGTTCTTCCTCTGGAAATCCGCGCGATAAATGTCCCCACGAACGGAGCCCACGAAATCCACCATGCCCAGTAAAAGATTGTCCAATCCTGAACCCATGTGCTTTCCTCGTTAAATGGCGTAAGGCGGAAGCTCATGTAGGTTAAATTCTGCAAATATCCGCCAATGGTTGTCGTGAACAAATCCATGATGAAATTTGTCGGCCCTGCAAAAAGCAGAAAGAGCATGAGGGCAATAGCAAGGATAATATTTACATTACTGAGAATTTTAATTCCTTTATCAAGCCCTGTTTGAGCAGACAGCATGAAAAGAAAGGTTACAATCACAATAATAATCAGCTGGGTTGAAAACGAATTGCTGATTCCATCAAACAAGTAGGAGACACCTGCACCAATTTGAATGGCGCCGAGTCCAAGTGACGTTGCGACTCCAAAAATGGTGGCAAACACTGCAAGGAAGTCTATCAGTACACCAAGCTTTCCATCAGCACGGTCTCCAAAAAGCGGTCTGAGAATATTGCTGATGACTCCGTTTTGATTTTTCCTGAACGTAAAATATGCAAGTGATAAAGCGATAACCGAGTAAATGGCCCATGGATGAAGCCCCCAATGGAAAAAGGAGTAGCGCATTGCAGCACGGGCAGATTCATCCGTAAACCCTTCACCGGATGGAGGTGCGCTGTAATGATTCATCGGCTCAGATACTCCCCAGAACACAAGCCCGATTCCCATGCCGGCACTGAAAAGCATCGCAAACCAGCTGAGGTAAGAATACTTCGGTTCATCATCATCATTTCCAAGCTTGATATTTCCGTATTTTGTAAATATTAATCCGATGGCAAAAATGAGAAAAAAGGAAGCGGTCAGCATATAAAACCAGCCGAATTTTTCAATAATAAATCCGTGGATAAGTGTCGTTACGTTTGACAGATTGGCACTTCCGATTATGCTCTTTGGAATGGCTCCCCATACAATAAAAAGAACAGAAACGATGAGAGAAAGGACAAAAACAGGTGTCAGTTTTTTCATATTCAGACCTCCTTCAAAATAGGAAATAAGAAGTGTTGTTAATTAATTCCTCTTCCTATATAGTGAAGCAATCGGCGGCAAATTATTCTAAAAAGAATATACCGGGGAGGAAAGAACGTGAGAAAAGCACTCTGTATGACGGCAGCAGCTTTTTTGCTTGCAGGATGCACTGCATCAGGGACCGGCGGCAATAAAGAAGAAAATCCTCCTGCGGAAAAGAAAACGGTACATGAAGCAGGGAAGGAAAAACCAGAGCCTGCAGCGGATTTGGAATCAGATAAAAAGGCTGAACAGCCAGCCATATTGGATAAAACACCAAAATATAAACTTGATCCGGCAAATTGGTCAATTAAGCCTTTGAGTCCTGACGTCAGCCCGAAAGCGGTGCTTCTGACTATCGATGATGCTCCAGATCAGTACAGTGTGGGGATGGCACAGACATTGAAAAAGATGGGAGTAAAGGCGATCTTCTTTGTAAATGGTCATTTTCTGGATACGGAAGAGGAAAAAGCAAGACTAAAAGAGATTTATCAGCTTGGTTTCCCTATAGGAAATCATACAATGACCCATTCCAATCTTAAGGACCTGACCCCTTCAGAACAGAAAAGCGAAATTGCCGGTCTGAATGATCTTGTTGAGCAAATAACGGGTGAACGTCCCCGTTTTTTCAGAGCTCCGTTTGGAAGCAACACAGATGAAAGCAGAAAAATTGCGGAAGAGGAAAAGATGGTGCTGATGAACTGGACGTACGGCTACGACTGGGAAAGTGATTACCAGACAAAAGAAGCACTGACAGAAATCATGATCAATACTCCATACTTGACTGATGGTGCAAACTTGCTGATGCATGACCGCAAGTGGACAAGCGAAGCATTAAGCTCCATTGTGACAGGACTTAAGCAAAAAGGGTATGAAATTGCTGACCCTGATGCAATTGAAACTCCACTTTAGAACAAAAAAAGCGATCTTTGATGATCGCTTTTTTCATCGTTTATAATAGTACATCTTCCTTCCATTGAATAAGGTCAGTTCCCCTTTTAGTTTTTTTGCCAGAAACTTTGAAAATTCATTTGCTTTATTTCTGTCGCCGTATTTCGAATCTGCCGGCAGGGTAATTTGCAGAAATGAAAAGGCCTCTTCATTTACGGGACCTGCTCCAATATACATTTTTGCATAGCCGCGCTCCTCAGAAGTAAGGGAGAGATACCCTTCCTTTTGAGTGCACTCGTATGGAAAAGCTGACTGGTCATAGTCAAACTGCAGCTGTTTGCCCGTTTTGCCTGTTATCTCTTTGTAATAAAGAAAGAGCTCCTCAACCTGTTCAAGGGATATTGTCTGCTGAGCAGAACCTTCAACTAAATGAATAAAAGCGTGTGAGGCCATTGCGTCAACTCCTAAGCACAATTTTATAACTGTCCGATTATTTAAAATATTACATATTATCCGCCTGCTTGCAAGTTCAAGGGGAAATGATTGTGCTCTCTTGAATTATGAAGTATAATTAATCTGAATAATCTGATAAAAAGAAGGAGGCCATCATGAACACATTGGAAAAGTTTTATGATGATACCGAACAGGCGAATGTCAGGTATGTTGGTTTTGCTTCCAGTGATTTGAGGTACGATATGGCCATCGTGTATTCAGGCATGTTTTTTGGCAAACCGCTCGTCATCTGCCTTCAGACCGGAAAATCAGTTCTCCTTGACTCATCAGATATCGAAGACCTCGAATTCCTCATGCGCACCTTTCGGATTGAAACACTGCAGCAGGCAGCAGAACTGTCAGATTTCTTCCGTGACGTCATCCCTTCCGCCCAATTAACCACTCAATATGAATAGTGAACTAAAAACTGGCGAACAGATCCGTTCGCCAGTTTTTTTATACCTTTTCAAAAAAAGAATACTTTTAGAGATAAAAAGATTAAATGTGTTATACAATTTAGGCTTGACGGATTAAATGTGTTATATTATTATAAACTTACAAAGTATTAAGCGCTTTCAAATAGTGCTAATCCATTCAAAAAGGGGTATGGAAATGGGAACAATCGTCTGTCAAACCTGCAACGGAACAATCGATCATTTTGAAGATGAAAAGGTCAGTGTTTTGTACGGAAAATGCACAAGCTGCGATTGCCAAGTACTAGAGAGAGAAATGACAGTTATTCAAGGGGTTTAAATAGAGGATTGAAAAGCATGCAGGGGGGCCTGCATGCTTTTTTTGCTGTCTAAAAAAGGGCGGTGCACAAGGCAGAGATAGAAACCTATAAAGCAGACGGAACAAATTATAGGTATGCAAAGCGTTAAAATGGTACCTCATAAATCAGACAGAACAAATTATAAGGATGCAAAGCTTCAAAATGATACCCCATAAATAAGTCGGAGCAAATTATAGGGAAGCAAAAAGCGAAATTGGTACCTCATAAATCAGACAGAATAAATCATAGGGATGCAAAGCTTCAAAATGATACTTCATAAATCAGACGGAGCAAATTATAGGGATGCAAAGCGTCAAAATGGTACCTCATAAATCAGACAGAACAAATTATAGGGAAGCAAAAAGCCAGAATGATAACCCATAAATCAGACAGAACAAATTATAGGGAAGCAAAAAGCGGAAATGGTACCCTATAAATAAGACAGAGCAAACCATAAGGCTGCCCAGCATCACACCGACCACTGTTATCCTCAGCACAATGGCTGAGCAATTCAGTCAGATAAATGATAAATCAAACCCCCGGGAACTGAATCCCGGGGGTTTTAGCATGCGCCATGCTTCGATTAGATTATTTAATTGCTCTATGCTCTTTGATTACGCGCAGGTAATGGAGTTCCGGATCTTCCGGCCCCTGGACGGGAAGACCGACTTCAAGATTTTTGCGCACATATGAGAGATTCTCTTCTGAAATGATTTCTCCTGGAATGAAAATTGGAATCCCCGGAGGATACACCATGATAAACTCTGCAATGATCCTGCCTGCAGATTCTGAGAATGGAACGATTTCTGTGTCAGCGTAGAAAGCGTCACGCGGCGTTAAAGCTAATACTGGAATATCCGGCAGCATGACCTCCGGCTTTGCTTTATCAGCTGATGCGTGTGCAAATTGCGCGGACAGCGCCTGCAGCGCTTCAACGAGGATTCCGGTTTCTCTTTCCGTGTCACCAGGTGTGATGATGCAGAGAATGTTGTATAAATCGGACATTTCCACTTCGATGTTATAGTTTTCGCGCAGCCATTTTTCTACATCGTAGCCGTTCAGTCCGAGTTCCTTAATGGAGATAATTAATTTCGTCGGATCGTAGTCATAAGCAGCCTTTGTGCCGATGATTTCTTCTCCGATGCATTCAATTTTATCAATCGCGTTGATTCTGTTTCTTGTCTCATTGGCAAGCTGTATCGCTCTTTCAGCAAGAGCGCGTCCCTCTGTGGCCAGCCTCTTTCTTGCAACGTCAAGTGATGCAAGAAGCAGATAGGAAGTGGACGTTGTTGTCAGCATGCTCAGGATTGTCTGGACTCTCTGAACCGAAACAAGTCCTTCCCGTACATTGAGGATCGAACTTTGGGTCATTGAGCCGCCGAGCTTATGAACACTTGTAGCAGCCATATCAGCGCCTGCCTGCATCGCTGAAAGCGGCAGGTCATCATGAAAATGAATGTGCACGCCGTGTGCTTCATCGACAAGGACCGGCACGTTATAGGAATGGGAGATTTCTACGATTTTTTTCAAATCAGCTGAAACGCCAAAGTACGTAGGGTTGATGACGAGCAGCCCTTTTGCATCAGGGTGCTGCTCAAGCGCATGTTCAACAGATTCGGTTGTTATGCCGTGTGAAATGCCGAGGTCTTTGTCAATCTCAGGGTGGATAAAGATCGGTGTTGCACCTGAGAAAACAACAGCGGACATAACAGATTTATGAACATTGCGCGGGACAAGAATTTTATCTCCAGGTCCGCAAACGGCCATTACCATGGTCATGATGGCTCCGCTCGTGCCCTGCACAGAGAAGAATGTATAATCAGCTCCGAATGCTTCTGCTGCGAGTTCCTGGGCTTTTTTTATCATGCCTTTAGGAGAGTGGAGATCATCCAGAGGGCCGATGTTGATCAAATCTATAGATAAAGCAGATTCCCCGATAAAAGATCTGAATTCAGGGTCAATGCCTGCTCCTTTTTTATGTCCAGGAATATGGAATTGTACAGGATCTTTCTTTGCGTGTTCTTTGAGCCCTGTAAATAACGGTGTTTCATATTGCGACAATTTGTATTCCCACCTTCTTTAGTGCGTAATCTATTTTCATCACGTTCATTTACACATAAAACAAGTGAATTATATCACTTTCTACAAGGATTGGAAAGGAGTTTTTAGCGGGCAGATATACGAGGGACAGTGAATATTTAACAGAATTTTTAGAATAATAGTTGTCTTTTTTGGGAGAATCATATTATGATAGAAACAGAACTACATACCAACCGGTTAGTAAGGTGGATGAAAGGGTGATGAGAGTTGAATTTCTCGTATTCAGAAAAGGTAGTTGAGCTGCAGAAGCAGGTAATTTCTTTTATGGAAGAATTCGTCTATCCGAATGAAAAGAAATATGAAGAGCAATTAAATGAACAGGAAACGAGATGGTCTGCTATTCCTCCAATTATGGAGGAGCTGAAAGCCAAAGCAAAGGAACGGGGACTGTGGAACTTGTTCCTGCCTGAAAGCGAATATGGTGCCGGGCTGACAAATCTTGAATATGCTCCGCTCTGTGAGATTATGGGCCGTTCGCTGCTCGCTCCGGAAGTGTTCAACTGTGCCGCACCAGATACCGGAAACATGGAAGTGCTTGTGAGGTATGGATCGGATGAACAAAAAGAAAAATGGCTGAAACCGCTGCTTGCCGGCGAGATCCGTTCTTGCTTCTCCATGACAGAACCGGACGTTGCGTCAGCCGATGCGACAAATATTGAAGCGAGCATTATCCGCGATGGCAATGAGTATGTCATCAACGGGAGAAAATGGTGGTCCTCAGGTGCAGGCGATCCGCGCTGCAAGATTGCGATTTTTATGGGGAAATCCGATTTTCATGCTCCTAAATATGAACAGCAGTCTATGATTCTCGTGCCGCTCGATACTCCGGGAGTTACCATTGAAAGAGTCCTTCCTGTTTTCGGCTATGATCACGCTCCGCACGGCCACGCTGAAATTACGTTTAAAGATGTCCGCGTTCCTGCAGAAAATATGCTTCTTGGAGAAGGAAGAGGATTTGAGATTGCACAGGGACGTCTTGGCCCGGGCCGCATCCATCACTGCATGCGTTTAATAGGAGCTGCAGAACGTGCTCTTGAAGAATTATGTAAGCGTGTACAAACAAGAGAAGCCTTCGGCAAACCGATTTCAAGCCAGGGGGTTGTCAGAGAATGGATCGCTGATTCCCGGATTGAGATTGAGCAGGCCAGGCTGCTGACGCTGAAAGCCGCCTATATGATGGATACGGTCGGAAACAAACAGGCGAAAACGGAAATTGCCATGATTAAAGTGATTGCTCCAAACATGGCATTGAAAGTCATTGACCGCGCCATCCAGGCATTCGGAGCAGCTGGGGTCAGCGAAGATACACCGCTTGCGGCTCAGTGGGCAGGTGCAAGAACGCTCAGAATCGCCGACGGTCCTGATGAGGTTCACCGTGCACAGCTGGCAAGACTTGAACTGAAAAAATACGATGTGAATCTGCAGACCGTATAAGGAGGAATATCATGCACATCAAGGAACTTTTTGATCTAAAAGACAAGGTCGCCATTATTACAGGCGGCGGCAGGGGTCTTGGTGCCCAGATGGCGGAAGGCTTCGCCCAGGCCGGCGCATCACTTGTGCTCTGCTCCAGAAAGGCTGCTGCATGCGAGGATACAGCCCAAAAGCTGAGCCGTGAATACGGAGTCAAGGCGATCGCACTCGGCTGTGACGTGACGAATCAGGATGATGTAAAAAATGTGGTGCAGACAGCAGTGGACACGTTCGGAAAAATTGACATTCTCGTCAATAACAGCGGTGCTACATGGGGAGCTCCGGTACAGGACTTGCCGCTTGATGCGTGGAATAAAGTCATGAATGTGAATGTAACAGGCACCTTCCTGATGTCACAGGAAGCAGGAAGGCACATGATCCAGCAGAAAAGCGGAAAAATCATCAACATTGCTTCCGTTGCAGGCCTTGGAGGGACGGACCCCCGTTACATGGACACGATTGCCTATAACACCAGTAAAGGAGCCGTTATTACCTTTACAAAAGATTTAGCTGTGAAATGGGGGCAGTACAACATCAATGTCAACGCCATTGCCCCGGGATTTTTCCCGACAAAAATGTCCCAGGTCATTATTGAAAATGGAAAAGACCATTTCCTGAACATGACGCCGCTCAAGAGGTTTGGGACGGACCAGGATTTAAAAGGAGCTGCATTGTTCCTTGCAGCTAAAGCATCAGACTTTATGACTGGTGATGTTCTCGTCATTGATGGCGGAACACATGCCATGTAAGGAGGAAGAAGAATGAACAGAGATCCTGTCATTGTAGCGGCAGTCAGAACACCCATCGGACGGCAGGGCGGTGCGCTCTCCGCCATGGAACCGAATGAGTTCGGGGCAATCGTGATAAAAGAAGCCATGAACCGTGCAGGCGTTACGGCAGATATGATTGATGACGTTATTTTTGGAAACGTCCTGTCAGGCGGAGGCAATATTGCAAGACTCACTGCCTTGACAACCGGCCTTTCCATCAGCATTCCGGGACTGACAGTAGACCGGCAGTGCGGCTCTGGCATCAATGCAGTCTGTCTTGCTGCCCAGGCCATCAAAGCCGGTGACGGAGATGTCTACATTGCCGGAGGAACAGAAAGCATGTCCCTTGCGCCATATTTAATGGAAAAGCCGAAAAAAGCATTTAGTCCTGCGCCTCCGAGATTTAAGTCAGCCGTTCTTTCACCGAAGGAAATCGGTAATCCGCCAATGGGCATTACGGCTGAAAATCTGGCGGTTAAATACGAAATAAGCAGGGAAGAGCAGGATGAATATGCACTGAGAAGCCAGCAGCGGATGGCTGCAGCTGTCGAAGAAGGCAGATTTGACGAACAGATTGTGCCCGTCCCGGTCCCTCAGCGAAAAGGGGAGCCGCTTCTATTTGAAAAAGACGAGCACCCGCGTCCGAATACGACGATTCAGGGATTGGAAGCACTCCAGCCTGCATTTAAAGAAGGCGGAACCGTTACAGCAGGAAGCAGTTCAGGCTTAAATGACGCGGCATCTGCTGTTGTGGTCATGTCACGCGAAAAAGCGGCGGAGCTTGGACTAAAACCGCTGTGCACAGTCAGACAGTATGCAGTCGCAGGCGTAGACCCGAACATTATGGGGATAGGTCCGGTTCCGGCAGTAAAGCTTGCACTTGAGAAATCAGGCCTTTCACTCAGCGACATGGATTTGATTGAACTTAACGAGGCGTTCGCCGCTCAAGTTCTTGCATGTGACCGTGAACTGCAGTTTGACCACAGCAAATTGAACGTTAACGGCGGGGCGATTGCCCATGGACATCCATTAGGTGCGACAGGCGCGATTCTTATGACGAAAGCCGTATACGAACTGCAGCGGTCAGGCGGCCGCTTTGCGTTGATTACGGCCTGCATCGGAGGGGGCCAGGGAATCGCCGCCATTATTGAAAGAGAGTCTGAGTGATGAGGCTTAAGGGGAAAACAGCTGTCATAACGGGGGGAGCGGGAGGAATAGGCAGAGCAACGGCTTTCCTCTTTGCTGAACATGGAGCAAATGTCGTGATTGGAGATGCCGATCAGGAGGCCGGGGAAAAAACAGCTGCAGCTGTGAGAGAAAAAGGCTTCTCCTGTCTTTTTGTCCATACAGATGCAGCAAAGGCTGAAGATGTAGAAAGACTGATGGATGGGGCTGTTGGCGAATACGGGGGTCTTCATATCCTGTTTAACAACGCCGGTGTTTCAAATCAGAGTGTAAAGCTTCATGATATGGAAGAAATGGAATGGGACAGAGTCGTTGACATTAACTTGAAGGGTGTTTTCCTCGGCATGAAATATGCTGTTCCGCATATGAAACAGAGCGGAGGCGGATCGATTATCAATACGTCGAGCGTGTTGGCATAAAAGGAAAAAAGCGAATGGCTCCTTATAATGCCTCGAAAGCCGGAGTCATCGCTCTCACTAAAAATGCCGCGCTTGATTATGGGAAAGACGGGATCCGGGTCAATGCCATTGCTCCGGGTGTGATTGATACAGCCATTGTGGATGAATGGCGGAATGATGAACGAAGATGGGGAATTTATACAACTTCCAATGCGCTCGGCAGAATCGGCCAGCCTGAAGAAATCGCTAAGGCTGTGCTGTTTTTGGCAAGCGATGATGCCTCATATGTAACAGCTGCTGCTCTGTTGGCAGATGGAGGAACGATTACCTTTTGAAAAAGTATATCTTTTTTAGCATAAGGAGGAATTCAATTGGATCAATGGCTAGCTAATTATCCGGATACTGTCAGTCACGAGATCGACATTCCCTATATTTCCATTCCGCAGATGCTTGAAGAAACCGTTGAGAATTACGGCGATAAAGAGGCGATTTCATTTTACGGAAAATCCATCTCCTACCGTCAGCTGTACGGGATGACCATTGCCTTTGCATCGGCGCTTCAGAAAAAAGGCGTTCAAAAAGGGGACAGGGTGGCTATTATGCTGCCAAACTGTCCGCAGTATCCGGCAGCCTATTACGGAGCCCTAAAAGCAGGAGCCATTATCACCCAGGTGAATCCGATGCTAGTTGAGCGGGAGCTTGATTATATTCTGAATGATTCCGGCGCGGAAACGATTGTCGTGTATGATGCGCTTTATCCGCGGGTAAAGGCAGTCCGTGCAGGCACGGCTTTAAAGCAGATTATTACCGTCAGTCTTCAGGAGGAAATGACACCTGAAGAAGGAGATTTTACGTTTTCGCAGTTTCTTTCTTTTTCAACAGGAGAGGTTCTGCCCGTGCAGATCGAACCTGAGCACGATATCGCAGTGCTTCAGTATACAGGAGGAACGACCGGTCGCTCAAAGGGGGCGATGCTTACACACAGAAATTTAATCGCCAATATTTATCAGTCTTTCGAATTTTTTAAGCATGAAGTTCAGACCGGCTCAGAACGCTGCCTGACAGTGATTCCGCTCTTTCACGTCTTCGGAATGACCTCATGCATGAATTTGACCGTCCTGAGAGGAAATTCTATGATTCTGCTTCCGCGCTTTGACCTTGAGGAAGTGATGCAGACCATCAAACGTGAACAGCCGACCATTTTTCCGGGTGTACCGACGATGTATGTGGCCATTACCAACCATCCTAAAGCTGAGGAGTACGGGATCAGCAGCATCCGCATCTGCAACAGCGGCAGTGCACCGATGCCTGTTGAGCTGCTGAATGAATTCGAGCGCAAAACGGGTGCTAAAATCCTTGAGGGCTACGGATTATCAGAGGCTGCTCCGACAACTCACTGCAACCCGCCGTTTGCCAAGCGGAAGCCTGGGAGCGTCGGAATCGGAGTGCCGGGCACGGCTTATAAAATTGTTGATGTGGCAACAGGCAAAGAAGAAGTTCCTGCCGGGGAACTTGGAGAAGTCATCCTTAAAGGCCCCCAGGTGATGAAGGGCTACTGGAACATGCCGGAGGAGACGGCCAATACGCTAAGAGACGGCTGGCTGTTTACAGGGGATATCGCAAAGGTTGATGAAGAGGGATACCTTTACATCGTTGACCGGAAAAAAGACCTGATTATCGCAAGCGGCTACAATGTGTACCCGAGAGACATAGAAGAAGTTCTCTATGAACATGAAGCGGTGCAGGAGGCAGTCGTTATCGGGGTGCCTGATCCATACAGGGGAGAGACGGTGAAAGCTTTTGTTGTCTTAAAAGCAGGGCGTCAGGTGTCAGATGAAGAGATAATTGCTTTTTGCAGGTCCAATCTTGCGGCGTACAAAGTGCCGGCGATAATTGAATTCAGAAACGAACTTCCAAAAACAAGCGTGGGCAAAATCCTCCGCAGGGCCTTGCGGGAAGAAACCCTTCAAAGATAACAGGAAACTATGAATCTCTTAAAGTGCTTATGGTATACTTTTTTTAATCTAAGCTAGAGAGGATTAGCCAATATGAAGGAAAAAATCATCCAGGAAAGCATTCAGCTGTTTGGAGAAAAAGGCTTTAAGGAAACGTCCATTCAGGACATCGTCGATGCACTCAGTGTCACTAAAGGCACTTTCTATTACTATTACAAAAGCAAAACTGAGCTGCTTATGGCCATCCATTTAAAATACATCGATGAGCTTCTGAGAAAACAGGAGGAAATCATCCATGACAGTTTAAAGGCATATAAGCAAAAACTGCATGAAATTGTTTATATGCTGATTCACGATATTGAAAAAGAAGGCTTAAGCGCAAAAGTGTTTTTCAGGGAAATGAGAAATTTGACGGAAGAGGATATGGCTGAGGTCATTAAAAAACGCGACCAGTTCAGACTGAACATTCAGCAGCTGCTTGAAGCAGGAAACGGTGAAGGGGAATTCCGGTCTGACTTGCCGATGGACATTGTCACCTTCGGGATTCTCGGCATGACAAACTGGAGCTACTTCTGGTTTGATCCAAACGGAAGGGTGTCTGATGCTGAAGTATCGGATATTTTTCTGAAGATGGTGCTTGAAGGACTGACAGGGTAAAGGGGGTTCCGGGTTCGTCCCGGAGCTCTCCACGACCCCATTATACCGACTGGTCAGTAGTTAAAAGGAGAGATGATGATGAAAAAGGAAGATATTCAGCAGATTTCAGTTATTGGAGCGGGTCAGATGGGCCATCAGATTGCCATGCTGTGCGCCCTTGGCGGTTATGAAACGGTGATTCAGGACGTGCAGGAAAGCGCTTTAGAAAAAGCGGAAGCATCTCTCCGCAACTTGATGGACAAATGGGTATCAAAATCGAAACTGACGGAGGAGCAAAAAGAAGCGGCCTTTGGAAGGCTCACCTTTACAACGTCACTTGAACAGGCTGCTGCCCATGCTGATTTTATCATTGAAGCAGTCGTTGAAAAGCTGGATGTTAAAAGAGAATTGTTTGCAAAGCTTGATCAAATGGCAAAGCCTCATGCCATTTTTGCATCCAACAGCTCAACCATTGTCAATTCACTGATCGCATCCGCAACAAATCGTGCAGACAAAGTTGTCAACATGCATTTCTTTTTTCCGCCGCTTGTCATGGACTGTGTGGAAGTTGTCATGAGTGAGGACACGTCAAAAGAAACGGCCGATTTGACGATGGATGTCTGTAAAACGATCAACCGCACAGCCGTCCTTCTGAATAAGGAGATTTCCGGCTTTATCGCCAACCGGATTTTAGGTGCCCTGCAAAGAGAAGCCGTTTACCTGTATGAAGAAGGGTATGCAAGTTTTCAGGATATCGACACCATTTGCCGAAAAGCACTGAATCATCCGATCGGGCCGTTTGAGCTAATGGATCTTTCCGGGATTGATGTCGGTTACTATGTCATGCAGCAGAGATATGCGGAGTCTGGAGACCCTGCTGATAAGCCGTTTGCCTGCATTGAGCAGAAGGTGCGTCAAGGTGATCTTGGACGAAAAACGGGCAAGGGATGGTACACCTATCAAAAAGAAGAGGTGAAAAAATGAGCGTTGTGTCATATGAAAAACATGGAGCAGCTGCCGTTGTCACAATCAGCAATCCACCTTTAAATGTCATGAACCAGCAGGTCACAAGAGAGTTGAAAGAAGCCTTTGCAAGTCTCAGAGAAGACAATGAGATACTTGCGGTCATTCTGACAGGAGCGGGTGACAGGGCGTTTATGGCTGGAGCTGATATTAAGGAATTTCCGAACCTCATCGGAAAAAAAGGCATCAAAGCCAATTTCCTTGAAGGGCATGCATTTTTAAATGAAATTGAACAGTTCCCTAAACCGGTGATTGCGGTTTTAAACGGAATGACCTTCGGCGGAGGGTGTGAACTCGCTTTAACATGCGATCTCCGAATAGCTGAGGAGCATGCCCAGGTTGGACTTCCGGAAATTAAGCTCGGATTATTTCCAGGTGGAGGCGGCACTCAAAGGCTTCCGAGAGCGGTTGGTGCAGCTAAAGCAAAAGAGCTGATGTTCACAGGAGATCCGATTGATGCAGCTGAAGCGAAAAGAATTGGGCTTGTCTCGTATGTTGTACCCAAGGGAGAAGGACTTCAAAAAGCCCTTGAACTTGCCGGCCGCATGACCCGACACTCGCTTCCCGCCCTGTCTAAAATTAAAAAAGCGGTGGATGAGGGCATGAGCAGCACGCTTGAAGAAGGTCTTGATCTTGAAGCGGGCCTGTTTGAAGAAGTATTTCAGACAGAAGATATTAAAGAGGGCGTACAGGCGTTTATTGAAAAAAGAAAGCCTGCTTTCAGCCATAAGTAAGGGGATGATTTCTCCATGCATGAAGCACGGATGAGAGTCAGGTTTTGCGAAACAGATGCGCTTGGGCATGTGAACAATACAAGCTACTTCATTTACCTCGAAGATGCGCGCGTTCAGTTTTTTGAAGCATTGGGATATTGCATGTCTTCAGGGGACTGGCCGTTTATTCTTGCCAGAGCAACATGCGATTTTCGCGGTCAGGCTTATTTTAATGAACACCTGATCATTCAAACCTCCGTTATGAAAATCGGCTCCAAAAGCTTCACCGTTCATCATGAAATTACGGAGCAGGAATCCGGAAGGCTGATTGCAGAAGGTGAAGCGGTCATTGTGACCTTTAACTTTAAAACCCAGGAAACAGAAGAGATGCCAGATCATCTAATAGAACAGTTAAAGACCCATGCTTTAAAAATAAATATCTGAATTTTCAAAAAGAGGTGGCGTGATGTCTCAGCTTATTCCGGTAAGAACAGGAGAAGAACTGAATGCGGGGGTTCTTGAGACATACTTAAGAACGGAAATGGATGAGCTGCCGGAAGGTCCCCTTCAAATCAAACAGTTCGGGACAGGTGCATCGAATTTGACGTATGCCCTTAAGATCGGGAGCTGGGAAGGGGTGCTCAGAAGGCCGCCGCTTGGACCAGTGGCTCCTAAAGCGCATGATATGGAACGGGAGTTTGTCATTTTAAAAGACTTGCACCCTTTGTTTCCTCTGGCTCCGAAACCTTATGTTTTCAGCAGCGATGAGTCGATTGCAGGCAGCCCGTTTTTCATCATGGAAAGACGGCACGGAGTATTAGTCGACACTGAGCTTCCAGAAGGAATGGAAGCAACCGTGGAACTTGGCAGCTCTCTGTCTGAGCTGATGGTCGATACGCTTGTCCGTCTTCATGATGTTCCTTATAAAGGTACGGCGCTTGAAAAACTGAGCAGGCCTGAAGGGTTTATGGAGCGTCAGGTACACGGCTGGATCGGCCGCTATCACAGGGCAAAAACAGATGATATTCCAGAAGTCAGCCTGCTGACAGAGTGGCTTGAGAATAACCTGCCTGCTTCACCTGACCCGACCGTTATCCATTATGATTTCAAATTGAATAATTCGCTTTTTTCAAGTGATCTGAAAGAAATGACCGGCCTGTTTGACTGGGAGATGACCACGATCGGGGATCCTCTCGCAGACCTTGGGGCCGCCATGAGCTACTGGATGGAGGAGGATGATCCCGAGCCTTTGAAAAAAGGAATGGGCAAGCCTTCCGTTACGGCGAGCGGCATCTTCTATACAAGAAAGCAATTTATAGAAAGCTATGCCAGGAAAAGCGGCAGAGATACAGCAAACATTCATTACTACACCACATTTGCCACCTTTAAACTTGCCGTCATCTGCCAGCAGATCTATTACCGCTTCAAAAAAGGGCAGACACATGACCAGCGCTTTGCCCGCTTTGGGCCATATACTGAAATCCTGATCCAGCATGCACTGCGGCTGGCACATAAGGGCTGACCATGGGAAAAATACATGTTGTGACCAGAAAAGAAGAAATAGACGGAGCCAAAATGAAAGACAAAATTGCGGTAGTCTTTGATGTGCTGCTTGCTACTTCAACCATTGCCACTGTTCTTGAGCATGGTGCCCGTTCCGTCATCCCTGTGCTGGACGGTGAACAGGCCCGAAGCCTTGCAGCGGAAATGAACAAGGATGACTGCATGCTTGTCGGCGAATATGAGGGAAGGACGATTGATGGATTCCTGGATCCTAATCCCTCCGCATTGAAGGCCTTTGCCAAAGGGAAAAAAATCATTTTATCTACGACAAACGGAACGGTTGCCGTTCATAAAAGCAGTCCTGCCAGAAGGATTTTCGCCTGCTCGCTCTTGAATGCCAAAGCAGTGGCAGATGCCCTTGCTCAAGACCACCGCGAGGATACTATTATCCTTGTCTGCTCCGGTTCGTCCGGGCATTTCAGTTTGGAGGATTTTTACGGGGCAGGCTGCCTGATTCAGCACCTGGATGAGGCGGGGTGCTATGAACTAAGTGATGCCGCCCAGACAGCGAAGCTGTTTTATGAAGGCTGCAAAGAAGAACCGGCCGTCGTACTTGCTAAATCCAAAGTGGGAAAAATGCTGAAGAAATACGGCTTTCAGGAGGAAATCACCTTTATTTCCACTAGAGACTGCTTTTCATGTGTGCCGGTCCTATATGGAGATGAATTGATCGATTACCGCCATCTGAAGGTAAAGTCGTCGTGAAAGGAGAGTGAAAAAAATGAGATTTCATAACCAAATCGCTGTTGTGACAGGCGGAGGGAGCGGTATCGGGCTTGAGACGGCAAGAAAGCTTGCATCAGAAGGCGCAAAAGTCATTCTTGCAGGAAGAAGCAAGGAAAAACTGAAGGCCGCGGCAGAGCAGCTGAATCATTCTGAGCAAACTGCGTTTCCTTTTGCAGCTGATGTTACTAAAGAAGAGGATGTTCTCTCACTTCTCTCCTTTGTAAAAGAAGAATTCGGTGAGCTGCATATTCTCGTCAACAACGCAGGCGGATCTGTACACTCGAGAATTATGGATACAACAGCCGAACAATGGGATTTTGTACAGAATGTCAATCTGAAAAGTGTTTTTCTTGTTTCAAAAGTGCTTGGCGGTTATATGGCTGAGTGCAGCGGTGCGGGTAATGAGAACAGGGCAATCGTCAACGTGGCGTCTCTTTCAGGACATAAAGCGGGGGCAGAAATTCCGCATTACAGCGCAGCTAAAGCGGCCGTCATTCATTTTACAAGAGCGCTTGCGCATGAGTTCGCGCGAAATGGCATCAGAGTCAACTCGGTCTCACCGGGTTTTATTGAAACACCTCTGACAGAGCAGGGTCTGCAAAACGCAAGATTCACAGAAGCGATTAAGCGGAATACCGCACTGAAGCGTGTCGGCAAGCCCGAAGAAATTGCGAATATTATTGCATTTGCTGCTTCTCACGAGGCATCATATATGACCGGTTCTGATCTGCTTGCAGACGGCGGCTGGCTGATTACATAAACCAGGGAGGAATAAAAATGAGCGATCTATTAGTAGAAAAAAGCGGAAATGTACTGTTTTTAACACTGAACCGTCCAGAAAGACTGAATGCTTTCAGCGCAGAGATGATCTTATCACTGACGAATGAACTTGCCGCGGCAAAAACAGATGACAGCATCAGAGCCGTTGTCCTGTCAGGATCAGGACGGTCGTTCAGTGCAGGCGGGGACGTCAAAACGATGGGAGAGGCTGACGGGCAGCAGGTTTATGATCATATCGGCCGCCTGAATGAATGCATCAAGGCTTTTAAAGAACTTGATAAACCTGTCATTGCCGCCGTAAATGGATTTGCCGCAGGTGCAGCTTTCAATCTGGCATTGGCGTGCGATCAGATTCTCGCTGCGGAAGACAGCAAATTTGTGATGAGCTTTTCACAGGTTGGGCTGATTTCAGACGGGGGTGGCCTTTATTTTCTGCCGAGGATCATTGGACCTTATAAGGCGAAGCAATTGTTCTTCAATGCAGAACCGATTACTGCTGTACAGGCTGAAGAATATGGCATTGTAAACAAAGTAGTCCCGCTTGAGCAGCTTAAGGATGAAGCTGTCTCATATGCTCATAAGCTCTCACAGGGACCTGTAAAAGCGTATGGCATGATGAAAAAAATCATCAATGCCTCAGCGGTGAGCACACTTGAAGAAATTCTGGAGCAGGAACGGATTGCACAGACACTGATGATCTCAACAGAAGATCATCAGGAAGGCATTCACGCATTTAAAGAAAAACGCAAGCCAGTCTTTCAGGGGAAGTGAAGATGATGATGAGAGCGATTCAATTAAAAGAATACGGCGGACCGGAAGTATTGAAAGTAGTAGAACTAGATGTCCCTAAGCCTGTTGAAAACGAAGTGCTGATTAAGATTGAAGCAATTGGCGTCAATTATGCAGATACAGCAAGAAGGGAAGGGCAGTATGTGATTGATACGCCGCTTCCATTTGTTCCCGGAGCGGAGGTGGCAGGAACAGTTGCTGAGACGGGAAACGGGGTTACCCGTTTTAAAAAGGGAGACAAAGTCGTTACCCTTCTTGGATCAAGCAGGGCTACAGGCTATGCAGAATATACCGTTGCAGAAGAACGCGGACTGATTCCCGTTCCTGAAGGAGTAGACCTTAAGCAGGCTGTCTCTCTGCCTCTGCAGGGACTGAGCGCTTATCATATCTTAAAAACAATGGGGCGTGTTGAAAAGGGCGAAACGGTCCTTGTTCATGCGGCTGCAGGCGGAGTCGGGACTATTGCCGTCCAGCTTGCCAAATTATTTGGAGCAGGCAAAGTCATTGCAACAGCCAGTACGGCTGAAAAAAGAAGACTTGCCCTTGAAATGGGTGCAGATGAAGCTGTTGATTATACGCTTGAAGGCTGGGAGAAGGAAGTGCTTCAGCTGACGGACGGCAAAGGTGTAGATGTTGCTCTTGAGATGGCTGGGGGAGATGTTTTCAGGAAAACCCTCTCCTGTATGGCTCCATTTGGCCGCCTGGTCATTTACGGCGTGGCGAGCGGGGAGCAATCAAGGCTTTATCCGTCATCGCTGATGGCTCAAAACCTGTCTGTCATCGGATTTTTTCTTCCTCAGATGATGAGAAAGAAAGAAATCTATCTTCAAAGTTTGTCTGACCTGCTGGGCTATCTCCAAAAAGGAGAACTGAAGCTTACGATCGGCGGCGTTTATCCGCTGGAACAGGCAGGCGAAGTTCATGAAATGCTTCAGGGCAGACAGACGAAAGGAAAACTGATTCTAGTGCCTTGATTTTTATGCGGGGGGCTTTAGTCCCCCTGCCTCTTATCTATTACTATATCCATCCTTATCCAGCAGCTGTTTTGTAAAAACTCCTCTCTTATACCCTGATCTATACCTGCCATGAATATTTTCCAGATGGACTGCAATTGAAGAAAATAAGCATGAGTAAGGGGGCCGCTATGGAATTATTTCTTCAGCAATTATTTAACGGAATTACAATTGGAAGCGTTTACAGTCTTGTGGCTTTAGGGCTGACGCTTGTGTTCGGCATTCTGCATATCCCGAATTTTGCCCACGGTTCATTCTATATGATCGGCGCTTATGTCAGCCTTTTATTTATGACTCAGTATGGCATGAACTACTGGGCAGCACTCATTTTGTCGATCCTGATTGTTGCTGCTCTCGGCATTCTCTGCGAACAAGTTGTGTTTAAATACCTTGGAAATGTTAATCCCATGAGAGTCATGGTTGCTGCAATCGGCCTGATGCTGTTTTTTGAAGCGCTGGCGCAGCTGATTTGGGGAACAGATTACAAACAGATGCCGACGCCTTTTTCAGGTGTAGTGGAAATATTCGGGCTCACCATCACACAGCAGCGGATACTGGTTGTTGGTTCATCCATCCTCCTGATGCTTGCTCTGCATTTTTTCCTGACAAAGACGATGATTGGAGCTTCCATTGTCGCGATGTCGCAAAACAGGGATGGCGCCTTTTTAGTCGGCATCAACGCCAATATGGTGGCCATGCTGACATTTGCCATTGCTGCGGCGCTCGCTTCTGCAGCAGCTACTTTAGCTTCTCCTATCAATCTCGTCTTTCCGACGATGGGGAGCCTGGTCATTATGAAAGCCTTCGTCATCATCATTATCGGAGGGATGGGCAGTATTCCCGGGGCAATAGCGGGTGGGTTTCTTCTTGGGCTGACTGAAAGCATGGGAGCTACTTATCTCTCAAACGATTATAAAGACATCTTTGCATTTCTCCTCCTCGTGGCCATTTTAACCATTAAGCCAACCGGTCTTTTTTCAAAGGGGGCACGCACGTGAAGATTCAAAAAATACTGTTGCCGGTTATATTGCTGATTGCGGTGCTGTTTCCATTGTTGTCTCAAAATCATTATCATAAGCAAATCCTGATCCTGGTCATGATCTGGTCCATTGCTGTTTACGGACTTAACATCATCTCGGGGTTTACAGGCCAGCTGTCGTTAGCCCATGCCGGTTTTTTTGCGGCAGGAGCCTACACACTCGGCATACTGACATCCACTTATCAGGTGAATTTCTGGCTTGCATTTGCAGCAGCGCTTGCCGTTACAATAACCCTGAGTTTTGTGATCGGTCTGATCGCGCTAAGGACAAGACACCATTTTTTCGCCATATACACGATGTGTGTGGGGTTTATTATTTATCTGGTTATCGACAAGTGGGATGAAGTCACCGGGGGAGTCAGGGGCCTGATCGGCATTCCGGTGCCATCGGCTCTCGGACCACTGACATTTGACACGATTGAATCGCAGTACTATTTTATCTTGTTCTTTTTGCTTGGAACCATCATGGCAGTTAAAAGAATCAAGGACTCTCTTTTCGGCAGAACGCTCTTTGCCATCAGGGGGAGTGAGGATCTGTCAAAGACAATCGGGATCAATATTATGAAAAATCAGCTGCTTGCCTTTGTCCTTTCCGCTTTTTTTGCAGGTCTCTCAGGCGTGCTGTATGCGGGTTTTATCCGATTTCTCGGGCCCGATATCTCAGCGATTACTGTCACGTTTGAAATGCTGATGTATCTTCTTGTCGGAGGAATCGGCACGATGACAGGACCCGTTCTTGGCACATTTTTGATTGTCACTGTCACACAGTCCCTGCAGTTTCTTGAAGAATACAGAATGCTGATATTCGGTCCGATTGTCGTTTTGATCATGCTTTTTTATCCGAAAGGGCTTGTCGGAAGCTATCACTCTCTGAAAATGTATTTCTCGCAGCGCAGACCTGCTGATGCTAAGAGAAAAATAAAGGAGGCTGGATGATGCTGATAGAAATCAGGCAGCTGACAAAATCTTTCGGGGGATTGACGGCTGTAAATGAGGTTGATCTTGGGATTGAAAAAGGGAAAATCACCGCAATCATAGGGCCGAATGGAGCCGGAAAATCCACATTTCTGAATCTGATCAGCGGTTTTCACAGGCCGACTTCAGGGACCATCCTGTTTAACGGGACAGATGTGACAGCAGCAAAGCCTGCCAGAATGGCTAAGCTCGGAATTGGCAGGACGTTTCAGACGACAAGTCTTTTTTCGGACGCTACTGTCATAGACAATGTGCTGATCGGACATCGCCTCAGAACGAAATCTAACTTGTTTGACGGGATATTTAAAACGAAAAGGGAACGGTCAGAGCAGCAGCTTTGCTATGACAAAGCGATGGAAGCTCTTGCCTTTTGCGGGGTTGAGCATTTAGAAGGCGAAATGGCTTCTGTCATCTCACAGGAAGCCCAAAAACGGGTGGCCATTGCGCTTGCTCTCGCAACAGAACCGGAGATCATCCTTCTTGACGAACCTGCAGCAGGAGTTAATCCAGATGAAACAGATGGACTGTCCGAGCTAATTCTCAAATTGAAGCGCAGCGGATATACAGTCTGTTTTATCGAACATAAGATGAAGATGGTCATGAGTCTGGCTGATAAAGTGATGGTTCTCAATCACGGCAAAAAAATTGCAGAAGGACTGCCGTCTGATATTCAGGCAGATCCAAACGTGATCGAAGCTTATCTTGGAGGACATGCCTATGCTGAAGCTGCAACATATTGATGTTTTTTACGGCCGGTTTCAGGCACTGAAAAACGTATCCATGGAAATCGGGCAGGGAGAGCTTGTGACCATTCTCGGGGCAAACGGCGCAGGGAAAAGCACGCTTTTTCATACGCTGTCAGGCCTGAATAAGGTTTCTTCCGGTGACATTCTTTTTGAAGACAGGAAGATTCATAATATGGCGCCCTATAAATTAGTAAGAGCAGGTATTGTCCAGTGCGCCGAGGGCAGAAAGCTGTTTTCTGAAATGACTGTTTATGAAAATTTGAAAATGGGAAGCTATACCCGGCGCAGAGATAAAAAGGCTGTCCAAAAACAGCTGGAGGACATTTATGCTCTGTTTCCGATTCTTTTTGAAAAACGGAAAGATGCTGCAGGATCACTTAGCGGCGGACAGCAGCAGATGCTTGCAATCGGCAGGGCTCTCATGGCGAAGCCGAAAATCCTGATGCTTGATGAACCTTCTCTCGGACTAGCACCGCTGATCGTAGACCAGATGTTTAAAGTCATTCAGGAAATTCATAAGCACGGAACGACGGTGTTGCTTGCTGAACAGAACGCGCATGCTGCTTTGTCCATCTCAACAAGGGGCTATGTGATGGAGAACGGACAGATTGTGATGCAGGGGACAAAAAAAGAGCTGTTTGATAACGATGAGGTCAAACGCGCCTATATTGGCGCCTGACATAGCATTTTTTTCGCAAATGGCAGGTCTGCAGCACAAACAGGTTAAAAAACGAGTCGATTTTGATGAAAACAAGGGGGAATTTCTGTGAAATCGCTTAAAAAGATCGGGATGGTTCTTGGACTTTCGGTGTCGTTAATTGGTCTTGCGGCATGCAATTCAAGCGGTGCGTCAGGCGGGGGAGATGCAGGCGGAGAGGGCACAGTCAATATCGGATACAGCGGCCCGCTTTCCGGTCCGGCTGCTTTTTACGGCGAGAATACGCTGAGAGGCTTGACGATGGCAGCAGATGAGATTAATAAAGAAGGCTTTGAAGTCGACGGAAAAACATACAAAGTGAAAATTGTATCCCTTGATGACAAGTACCTTCCGAATGAAACGGGAACAAATGCCCGCAGGCTTGTACAGGAAAATAAAGCACCGATCGTTTTTGTTCCGCACAGCGGCGGTGTTTTCGCCACTCAAGTTTTTAACCAGCAGGAAAACTTCATCATTGGAGCCTATACGAGCGAACCGAAAATCCAGGAACAGGGCAATAAGCTGACATTGAGCATTCCTCCTGCATATGACGCGTATCCTGAGCCGTATGCTGACTATCAGATGGAACGCTTCGGGAAGAAGCTCGCACTGATTCCGACAGCTACACAGTACGGAAAAGACTGGACGGCTACCATTAAACCTGTCTGGGAAGAAAAAGGCGGAGAAATCGTTTTTGACGGTTCAGTGGATTTCAGCAAAGAAACAGACTTTTTCACCATCATGACAAATGCTCTTAAAGAAAAGCCGGACGTATTGTTTGTCGGAGGACCGTCGCAGCCGACGGCGCTGCTGATCAAACAGGCGAGAGAGCTCGGGTTTAAAGGCGGTATCATGATTATGGACCAGGCGAAGTTTGAAGAAATGGAACCGGTCCTCGGAGGATATGAAATGCTTGAAGGCGCAATCGGCACACTGCCAATCAGTGAAAGCGACGCACCGGGAGGCCAGGCGTTTGTCGATAAATATGCGGAACTGACAGACGGCATACCGACAGCCGAAAGTGCATTTAACTACCAGGCCCTTCACGTCGCAGTGAAAGCAATGCAGGAAGCAGGCACTGTCTCAGACCCGGCGGAAATCATGGAGAATATGGAAAAAGGAATTAAAGAACTTGAAGACGAGCAAATGGTATGGCATCTGACCGGAATGGAAAACAACGGCTTTAACTGGAAAACATCCATTCATGTTGTAGAAGACGGAAAGCTTGTGAAGTTGGATAAGTAAAGATCTACTGGATGAAAGAACGAATCTTTACAGTTTCCCGCTGTATACAGCGGGAAACTGTCTTTAATTAAGGCTGTGTTCGTACTTATGGTTGCTGAAAAGTATTTAAATAAGACACCAGTGGACTGAAGCGAAAGGGATCGGGTATGATTTCCAAAATACAAAAACAGTCATTTACCAGAACATGAAAAGATGCAAATAAAAATTTTCTCAAAGGAAAAAGGTATTTATCAGAAAAGTTAGAAATATTACTGTAAGCGCTACCAATAACAGTCGGGAAGGTGAAATGCACATGATTCAATCACATTTCAAGCATTGGCCGGTAAGAGTGCCGTACACACTGACAGTACCTGAAACAACCCTGTACGAAAATTTGGAACTATCTGCAAAAAGATACCCGGACAAGACAGCCATTCATTATTACGGCGCAGAGCTTACATACAGGCAGCTTTTAAAAGAAACCGAAGATCTTGCCGGATTCCTTGAAAAGAAAATGGGCGTTAAAAAAGGTGAAAATGTTCTGCTGTTTGTTCAAAACTCGCCCCAGTTTGTCATCGGGTATAACGCCATCCTCCGTGCCGGCGGCGTGGTTGTGCCGATTAATCCGATGAACACCTCGGAAGAACTGAGATTTTATATAAATGACTGTGAGTTAAAGTCAGGTATTGTAGGACAGGAACTGTACTCCAAAGTGCTTCCGCTGCTTGACTCAGTCCCGCTGAAGAATATCATTGTATCAACCTATTCTGATTATTTGCATGCGGGTGAACCCGGTCATGAAATACCGGAAGAAGTAAAAATGGGTCCAATTGAGCTTGCTCAAACCGGGCATATTCACTGGAAGGATGCGCTGTCGAGCCTGGAAGTGCCTTCCCGGATGACGGCATCAGCAGATGATCTCGCTGTCCTGCCGTACACTTCCGGAACGACAGGCCTTCCAAAGGGGTGCATGCATACTCACCGCACCGTTCAGGCCAATACATTCGGAGGCTATCACTGGCTGAATGCAACGTCTGATGCGGTATGTCTTGCGACTTTGCCCCTGTTTCATGTAACAGGCATGGTGCACAGCATGCACATTCCGATTCTCTCCGGAGCCACCATGATCATGATGACAAGGTGGGACAGGGAATTTGCGAGAAATACCATCAGGGATAAAGAAGTAACCCACTGGATAACAATCAGCACGATGCTGATTGACTTTATGGCCAATCCTTCCCTGAAAAAAGAGGACATGGCAAGCCTGATGAATCTAGCGGGAGGTGGTGCAGCTCTTCCTGCAGCCGTTGGAGAAAGGCTGTACCAATTGTCCGGCCTGAAATTTATCGAGGGCTACGGCCTTTCAGAAACCATTGCCCAGACACATTTTAATCCGCCTGACAGATCGAAGCTTCAATGTCTTGGCATTCCTTCTTTTGATGTAGATGCAAGGGTTATTGATCCCGTAACATGCCGGGAGCTTGAAAATGGAGAAGAAGGCGAAATTGTCGTGAACGGGCCGCAAGTCTTTTTGGGCTATTACAGAAGACCGGAGGAAAATGAAAAATCGTTTGTCGAGCTTGACGGGAAAAAATTCTTCAGGACAGGCGATATCGGAAAACGCGATGAAGAAGGCTATTACTTTATCGTGGACAGAGTAAAACGAATGATCAACGCATCTGGCTTTAAAGTGTGGCCGACAGAGGTTGAAGGCATGCTATATCAGCATCCTGCCGTCATGCAGGCATGCGTGGTCGGCGTACCGGATGAACGCAGGGGAGAAACAGTCAAAGCCTTTATTATTCTGAATCAGGAATATAAGGGGAAAATTGACGGCGAGGAAATCATCAGCTGGGCAAAAGAAAAAATGGCAGCCTACAAGTATCCAAGAATGATCGAATTCAGAGAAAGCCTGCCTATGACTTCAAGCGGAAAGCTGCTATGGCGGAAGCTTCAGGAAGAAGAAAAACAAAGGGTGATGGGGTGAAGCGCAATGACCGGCACAGTTGAAACCGTTACAGGGCCTATCCCGGCTGATCAGCTCGGCAAAACGCTGATTCATGAACATTTTGTTTTCGGGTATCCGGGTTTTCACGGTGACGATTCCCTTGGAGGATTTGATGAGCAGGATGCCCTTGAAACAGGCATTACCGTCGCTCTTCAGCTGCTTAGCTTCGGGGTCGATACAGTAGTAGATCCGACACCGAATGAGTGCGGCAGAAATCCGGAGCTGCTGAAGGAAATATCTGAAAGAACCGGTCTCCAGATTATCTGCGCCACAGGATATTATTATGAAGGGGAAGGAGCCACCCCTTACTTTAAATTCAGACAGGGCCTCGGTACGGCAGAAGAAGAAATTTATGAAATGTTTAAAAAAGAGCTGACAGAAGGCATTCGGGTGACGGGCATCAAGCCCGGAATCATTAAGCTTGCATCAAGCAAGGGTGAAATTACGCCTTATGAACAAATGTTTTTCAGAGCGGCTGCAAGGGTTCACCGCGAAGAAGGCACGGTCATTCTTACCCACACCCAGGAAGGAACAATGGGGCCGGAACAAATCAGACTGCTCATTGAACTTGGCTGTGATCCGAAAAAAATTGTTATCGGACACATGTGCGGCAATACGGATCCTGACTATCATTCAGCTGTTCTGGAGCACGGAGGTTATATCGCTTTTGACCGTTTCGGCATTCAGGGCATGGTGGGAGCACCTGACGATGACATAAGAATAAAGACGCTGATGGAATTACTTGAAAAAGGGTATGCAGATCAAATTATGATGTCTCACGATACCGTAAACTACTGGATGGGAAGACCGCTGATCCTCCCAAAGCAGGTTCAGGAGAAAATGAAGAACTGGCACCCTGCCCACCTGTTTGAAAATGTCATTCCAGCTCTTCGGGATAAGGGAGTGCAGGAAGAGGACATCAGAACCATGACAGAAAAAAATCCTTCCAGACTGTTTGCCGGTGTGGGGGCAAAGGTCAGATTTTAGGGCCGGGGCATAAGGAATTCAGGAAGAAATCCGGACAGTTTAAGCTGTTCGGATTTTGTCTGTTCCAATCGGTTAATCTGACTGGGAATAACTTGTTAGTCACGCCGTTTCCCTGGGTGATGCCACTTTTATCGTTGAAGGGTCTTCGGAAGTGGCGTCATTCCGTTGAATGCTGCCAGTTTTGATGTTGAATGATCTTAGGAAGTGGCGCCATTCCCCATAGTAGTGCCACTTATACCGTTGAGGGGTCTTCGAAAGTGGCATCATTACGCAGAGTGGTGCCACTTTTGCCGTTGAGGAATCTTCGAAAGTGGCGTTATTACGTTGAGTGGTACCACTTTTACCGTTGAGGGATCTTCGGAAGTGTCGTCAATCCAGATGACTTGATTTACCCCGATATCTATTTATTCACCCCTTTTTTCACCACAGCAAGAAGGAGAACGGCTGTCTTAAGAGAAGTGGATATAGAGGAAGATATTAATGGCAGGGGGATCATGATGAACTGGAAAACAAGAATAACCGATATGCTTAATATTCAGTACCCGATTATACAGGGAGGTCTTGCGTACCTCGCTTATTCGGAACTTGCTGCGGCAGTGTCGAATGCCGGGGGGCTTGGGCAGATCACGGCGATGTCGCTTGGAGAGCCTGAATTGCTGAGAGAAGAGATTGCCAGAGTCAGGATGAAGACTGATAAGCCGTTTGGCGTCAACTTCGCAGTCGGCCAGCACGGCAGACCTTATTCTGACCTGCTTCAGGTGGCTATTGATGAAGAAGTTCCCGTGATTACGATGACAGGAGGAAACCCTGCACCCATTTTTGATCAATTAAAAGGGGTAAATGTGAAAAAGCTTGTGCTGGTGGCTGCAAGAAGGCAGGCCGAAAAAGCTGAGGAACTCGGAGCTGATGCTGTTATGGTGGTCGGCCAGGAGGGCGGAGGACATCTCGGACGGGATGATACAGGTACATTTGTCCTCATTCCGCAGGTTGTGGATGCGGTTTCCATCCCGGTCATTGCATCAGGCGGAATTGGAGATGGAAGAGGCCTCATGGCTGCTTTAAGTCTTGGTGCAGAAGGAATTGAGATGGGGACAAGGTTTATCGCTACAAAGGAATGCACCCATGCCCATGAGGCATACAAGAAAGCCCTTGTGAACAGTTCTGAAAGAGATACAGTCGTGATTAAACGCAGTATCGGTACACCTGCCAGGGCGCTTGCAGGTACGTGGACGGACACCATTCTTGACATGGAGCAAAAAAAGGCAGATTATGAGCAGCTGAAAGATTATATTAGCGGACAAGCTAACAAAAGATACATATATGATGGTATGATAGACAATGGTTTTGCCTGGGCAGGCCAGGTTACGGGCCTGATCAGGGATGTTCCGAGTGTGGATGAGCTGTTTTCAAGAATTATATCAGAAGCCTCGGAAATCAGAGGGAAATGGAACTAGCAGCAGGATAAAGGCAGGTGAACAGAGTGGATTATCAATATCCAATACAGCCGGATTGGTCGACAGCAGAAATCATCGATGTCATCTCGTTTTTTCAGGCAGTGGAGAAAGCCTATGAAAAGGGGATCAGCAGAGAAGACTTTATGAAGAAATACCGCAGGTTTAAAGAAATTGTCCCGAGCAAAGCAGAGGAAAAAAACATTTGCGATGATTTTGAGGAAATAAGCGGCTATTCTACCTACAGGGCTGTGAAAAAAAGCAAAGATAACAGCGATGCTGAAATGATTAAGATGTAAAAAGGGCGGTATGTTCCGTCCGAAAAGCAAAACAGGGTACCATCCTCTTAAGGATGGTACCCTGTCTGAGTTTTAAGCCTTAACCGCAGCTTTTTGAGAGAGCTTATAAAGCGGGAGAAGTGTTTTGAATGTATCTTGTACGGTGCTGATAAATTCGTCACCGCTCATCTTTACTGCGTCATCGCGGTCAATCCTGATGCCGCAGAGTAATTCAGCTTTTTTAACGGTTTGAAGACGCTTGAACAGGTTTTGAAGATCCGTATTGCTCAACTCTTTCTGAACAAGGGTTTGAGGTTTCGTATGATCACCTGACCAGACAAAGTGATCAGGAATATTCTTTTTCAATTTGCTCCAGTTTTTTTCAATCGCTTCACCGTATTCTTCTTTTACCGGCGCTTCGTATATGACAGCAAACCAGGCAAAAGCATGTGTCTCCCAAAGTCCGATCTGGAAGTGCGGCAGCATTTTGTAGCCGCGTTTGCTGCCTGCAAATGCCACCCACGTATCATTCGGCGGGTTAACCGACCGGCGGGCATGCTTTGCAACATGAGGGAACATCTCTTCTCCCGTCATGGCCGACAGCTCATCCGCGAACACTTCCCCGAGCACTTCAAGCTTTGGTCTGACAACTGAAATGAGCGCCTCCATCCGCTGATCAAGTCCATCTATTTTAAAAACATCAAAATCTTCATTTGTAAAACCTTTAAATTCCATATGATTGCCTCCCGTTTGCAGGTAATGAAATCAGTTTAGCACAGGTGTGCGCATATTCGAAAGGAACTTGCACGTTTCGACACTCCTTCAATGTGGTATTTAAAAAATAATAGGTAAATACACAATTTTCACTTCCAAGTTGCATCCTATTTCCATATCTCATATCATATATAAAAATATCAGAAAATTAAGTCAATCGATTAAAAGTCACCGGTTAACAATTATAGACAATTTTTGAAAGGGGCGGTAGAAAGATGAAACAAATCGTCAGAACGACAGGACAAAAGGAATCAGATCATCGCATAGGGGTGCTAAAGCTCGAACTGGACTATGAATTGGCCACCCTTTACGACGCCATGACCGATAATGATGAAACGAAGAAGAATGAATGCAAACGCAAGCTTGAGAGACTCAGAAAAGAATGGCTCAGACTTCAGGCATAGCAGCCGCAAACAAAAGCGAACCTCAGCACAGGGTTCGTTTTTATCTGAGCAGACATATCCTCCCCGCAGAGCGCTTGCGTTTCTTAAATTCATTGCGTTATTCTTACTATATAGAAGTCGTTCACAGCCTTTAACCCTGCAATTAGGTTACCTACATAGAAAGAAGGTTTATACATGGAAAATTGGAGTAAGATTGAAGAGGATGCTAAAACGTGGATTTATGAGGCAGGAGAAAAAATCAGGCAGTCTTTTCAGAAGGTCCTTTCTGTTCAGGCCAAATCAAATCCCGATGATCTCGTTACGAATATGGACAAAGAAACAGAACAATATTTAATTTCTAAAATCAACCATACATATCCCGAACATAAAATTCTTGGAGAAGAAGGTTTCGGGGACAAGCCTGAGTCGATGGACGGCGTTATCTGGATTGTTGATCCGATCGACGGAACGATGAACTTTGTTCACCAGCAGCGCAATTTTGCCATTTCCATCGGAATTTATGAGAACGGCGTCGGACAGGTCGGCCTGATCTATGATGTGGTGCACAATGAGCTTTACCATGCGGTTAAAGGAAAAGGCGCCTATATGAATGATACGGAGCTTCCTAAGCTTAAAGATGTGCCGCTGAATGAAGCCGTCATAGCCCTGAACGCTACCTGGGTCATGGAGAATAAACGATTTGACCATAATAAGCTTGTTCCTGTTGCAAAAGCGGTCAGAGGGACAAGGTCATATGGTTCAGCAACGATTGAATGCGCATATGTAGCAGCGGGAAGGCTTGACGCCTACATCACTTTGAGGCTTGCCCCGTGGGATTTTGCAGCCGGCCTTGTGCTGCTTGAGGAAGTCGGAGCAAAAGCAACCACGCTTGATGGAAAACCAATCAATATGCTTGGACAAAACAGCATTTTCGTAGCGAAAAAAGGGATTCATGAAACGATATTGAATGAGTACCTAATTAAATAATGATTGAGAGCAGACCATACGAGGATGCAGATCTGGATTTTTTCAAGGAGCTCATTTCTTCAAGCCCTGCATGGCAAAAGGAAGAATGCCTCCCGGAACAGGCTTCAGAGTACATGATCTCTCATAAGATGTATAACGGTGAATGGCAGATTTGGAGCTGCAATAACGAAGCAATCGGCATTTCCTTTCATATCAGCTGGTCTCCTTCAAACGAGAAACCATGGATTGGAACGGTACTTGTTAAAGAAGATCAGCGAAACAAAGGGTACGGAAAAGAAATCGTTTCGCACATCTCAGCCAATCTGAAGAAGGCAGGCCATAAAGCCGTTTTTGCCGGCTGTCCGGCTGAAAAGCTTGACTGGCTGAAATTTCTCGCATCGTGCGGCTTCGAGCAGCTGAAGCTTGAACGGGATGCGGATGGTAAAGAGTATATGATTACAGTGAAGCCTGCTTAGCAGGTTTTTTTCATGCGATAAAAAAATACAAAAATAAAGCCCGGACACATATCCAGGCTCCCTAAAGCATTCCTTTATCGCGCATTTTCTTTTTTGTGGCAAAGCCAAATCCCATTGCTCCAGTAAGTGCAAGCAGCGAGAGAACGACTCCGATTATGCTTCTTTGCCCGACAGCGATGCCGACTGCAACCATAGATGCCGCCGCTGTAAAAGCCAAAAGAAAGAAAATCCATTTTCCGGATTTCATCGTTGTTTTCATCCCCTTTAAAGCGGTTTGGACAGAAAATACTGCCCCTTTTATCAGTTTACATAAAATGATTTCTTTTTTCTACAAAAGTTTGTGGTATAATACACTAGGTTATTTTAAATTTTTAGGAGATGAAAATGTGAAACTTCGAAATGATATTCGAAACATTGCGATTATTGCCCACGTAGACCACGGGAAAACGACGCTTGTAGACAAATTGCTTCACCAGGCAGGAACGTTCCGTGCGAACGAACAAGTTGCAGAAAGAGCGATGGATTCAAACGACCTCGAACGCGAGCGCGGAATCACGATCTTGGCAAAAAATACGGCAATTAACTATAAAGATACACGCATTAACATTATGGATACACCAGGACATGCCGACTTTGGCGGAGAAGTAGAGCGAATCATGAAAATGGTTGACGGCGTACTTCTTGTTGTTGACGCTTATGAAGGATGTATGCCCCAAACACGCTTCGTGCTGAAAAAAGCACTTGAGCAAAAGCTGACGCCGATTGTTGTTGTCAATAAAATTGACCGCGACTTTGCACGTCCTGAAGAAGTGGTGGATGAAGTTCTTGACCTGTTCATCGAACTTGATGCAACGGAAGAACAGCTTGAGTTCCCGGTTATCTTTGCATCTGCAATGAACGGAACGGCAAGCACAAGTCCGGACCCTGCTGATCAGGAAGAAAACATGGTTGCATTATTTGATTCTATTGTTGAGAACATTCCTGCACCAGTTGACAACACAGATGAGCCTCTTCAATTCCAGGTAGCTCTTCTTGACTACAATGACTATGTAGGACGTATCGGAATCGGCCGTGTATTCCGCGGAACGATGACTGTCGGCCAGCAGGTTTCATTAATGAAAATCGACGGAAGCATCAAAAACTTCCGTGTAACGAAATTATTCGGATTCCAGGGATTAAAACGCGTTGAAATCGAAAGCGCTAAGGCAGGGGATCTTGTTGCCGTTTCCGGAATGGAAGACATCAACGTAGGGGAAACAGTCTGCCCGGTTGAGCATCAGGAAGCATTGCCTATCCTCCGCATCGATGAGCCTACCCTTCAAATGACGTTTGTTGTCAACAACAGCCCATTTGCAGGCCGCGAAGGAAAATATGTGACGTCACGTAAAATCGAAGAGCGTTTAATGGCGCAGCTTCAGACAGATGTCAGCCTTCGTGTTGAGAACACAGAATCTCCGGATGCGTGGATCGTTTCAGGACGCGGTGAGCTTCACCTTTCTATCCTGATCGAAAACATGCGCCGCGAGGGCTATGAGCTGCAGGTTTCAAAACCTGAAGTTATCGTAAAAGAAATTGACGGAGTACGCTGTGAGCCGGTTGAGCGTGTTCAAATCGATGTTCCTGAAGAGCATACTGGTTCTGTTATGGAATCAATTGGTGCCCGCAAAGGCGAAATGCTTGATATGATCAACAACGGCAACGGTCAAGTCCGTTTGATTTTCAACGTGCCTGCACGCGGATTAATCGGCTACTCTACTGAGTTCATGTCTATTACACGCGGTTTCGGCATCATTAACCACACATTTGACAGCTACCAGCCAATGCAGCCTGGCCAGGTTGGCGGACGCCGTCAGGGTGTACTGATTTCAATGGAAAACGGAAAGTCAACGACTTACGGTATCCAGGGAATTGAAGACCGCGGAATCATCTTCCTTGATGCAGGTACAGACGTGTATGAAGGAATGATCGTAGGAGAGCACAACCGCGAAAACGATCTTGTTGTCAACATCTGCAAAATGAAGCAGCAGACAAACATCCGTTCAGCGAACAAAGATCAAACGAGCACAATGAAAAAACCTCGCATCATGTCACTTGAAGAATCTCTTGAATACTTGAACGAAGATGAGTATTGCGAACTTACGCCTACTTCAATCCGTTTGAGAAAGAAAATTCTTGATAAGAACGAACGCGAAAAGCAGGCAAAAAAGAAAAAGCTTGCAGGATTGCTTTAAGTCTGACTCTGGACGTGCAATGGAGGGGATAGCGGGATGAACGTATACGAAAGTATGTGGCCGGTTGCCTACAGCATTTATACGGCAACTGAACCCGATACACAAACAGGGGCAAATATCTTATATTTGGTCATTCTCGGATTGTCAATTGTCGTATTCAAGCTGGGGTTTGCTAAAAAGCTTCCCCTTCTTCAGACAATTGTCATCTACTTGTTTTTGATGTTCGGCTGTACGGTTCTGACGTTTTTAGGAGCGTTTTTGCCTGTTGCAGAAGGACTTATTGTGGCTGCTCTGATTTTGATTATTTATAAAATCAGACTCCACAGGTCAAAAAAAGCCGAGCAGCAGGATGCCGCAACATGAAGTCGATTCAGGACTCCCTCTACAATTGGCTCTCCATTAAAACAGTGGCAGACGCCCGTCCTGAAGACACGGCAGCAGCAGATACATTCAGCCTTTTTGATCAGCTGCTGAAGGAAAATCATGATATACAGGAAATTTCTGTCCAAAAGGACGAAGTGATGTACCTGGTCGCATATAAGCTGAATGGGGAACTGAAATCATCCAGATTTCCCGTTGAACTGATTGACAGCATGATTGAGCAGATTGAAGCTGAGCCTGAAAAATATAAGAACTATTAAAAAAGACACCTCAACTCCGAGGTGTCTTTTTGTGTATGCATGCCGCAAGAACTGCGGCAAACAGAATATGGCCGGCGATCCACCAGCAGATCGCTTCAATATTAAAAATGCCGGGTGTTTCTTTAACAGCAAGAATGGTAAGAGGGAAATAAAGGAGGGCTGCAGGCAGGGTAAGGAGGAAAGAAGCAGCCCATACTTTTCCGGCAGACAGCCTGAAAGCACGGGTCATCCAGCTGCAGACGATACCGATTGCAACAGCCACCGCCAAATGAAGAATGAATTCAGCCAGTTCAGGGAGAGGCCTCCTGTATATAAAGTCAATATTAAGGAGTAAAACATATACTTTTTCGCCGCTTAATTGTTCGGCAAATTTAAGAAAAAGCCCCAAAAGAATTCCGCTCAGCAGGCCGGCAATGGCCCCTCTCAGTGCCACTACCAGCTGTCCTCTGTTTTTTTATCTCTGTAAAGCTTGAAATTCCCGGTATTTGCGCGTTCAATTGTCCGGTTTTCAATTCTGATTTCACACTCTTTGCACATGTATGTATGGATAGGCCTGTTGCGCAGACGCTTAGCCTGGAGTGTTTCATCATGGATCGTTTCAACTTTGTCGCACAGCACGCATTTTACTCTCATGTGACACCTCATTCTTATTTATTGGAGATAATGAATTGATTAAGCCGCCCGTCCCATTCGTAAGTTCAGCAGGCAGCGGAGATATATCGGCAAAAAGGATGTCCGAATTTGAATGTAGCAAGCATTAGAAAAAAAAGGTATGATAGCATTATACAACGAATATGGAGGGAAGAAAATGGCTAATAAGTCAGAAACCAAATTGATTCAGCCTTTGTTTGACAATCTCCAGAAAGAACGTTTTGCTGTTTTTGCCACAATTGACTTTGAAACAGGCGCTCCGAATGTTTCTGCCGTCTCCTGGGTTTTTGCACCGGATGAGGAGCGGGTGTACCTTGCCGTTGATAACCGCTCGCGGATTGTCAAAAATGTCAAAAAACATCCTGCTGCAGCTCTGACGCTGCTTGCAAACGAGTCTACATATACAATTAACGGAAATGCACATATAAAAGAAGAAAAACTTGAATCTGTCCCTCTGAAGCTTGCCCTGATCGAACTGGTGATCTCTGAAGTAAGAGATGTGATGTTTTACGGTTCGAAAATTTCGGCTGAACCAGCATATGAAAAAACATATGATGAAAAAGCAGCAGCTAAGCTTGACGGCCAGGTTCTTGAAGCCATGAAAAAAGCTTAGTTCAGGATGAACTAAGCTTTTTGTGTTTGTTATGGAATTATTCATGGTTCCAGTGAATATTACGATTAGTTTTCGTCGTCCAGCTCCAGCGCCTAGGTCCTCTGTCAGAACAAGGCGCTTGGTCTTTTGAGTTAGTTTCTGTTTAAGTGGTTCTCTGACTGATCATTCTGTTCGCGGTCAAGCTCTTTTTGCTCTTTTGAGTTGAGCTGATTGTTGTCCTGTTCAGTCGGTCTGTTATGGCGGTTTTGATTGTTAAGAGCATCATTCGGGATTTCGGGCATCACGCGTCCGACAATGGCAGCAAGCTCATCAAGAATGCCTGAAATCGGTTTGCCCTGCTGAATGTCTTTGCCGATTGCTTTTAGACGCACTGTCGTATCAGCATCTGCAATGATAACAGCATTTGCACCGTACGGGTCATGCTGAATGCTTTCTGCTACCGCATATTTAATGGATTCAGCCTTGTTTCTGTCAAGCTCTGAGTTCACATCAATCCCTACAATGGCATATCTTCCGAGAACAACGGCGCTGGCATCATTTACACCAGGCACCCGGCCTGCAAGATCAACGAGGCGGCGTGAAATCTGCTGGCCTGTTTTCTTTTCAACCGGCTCATTGACAGAGTTCCTGACGTTCATCGGCTTTCCATTTTGATCTTCAGAACGGTTTTGTTCTGATCCCTGATTAAAAGAACAGGCTGAAAGCATAAGCACAAGGACCAATGCTGAAAATGTCATACTGCGCATGTAATCACTCCTTTTAGACCATGCTTTTTAATTTTATTGTCCGATAAATCTTCTATCTTTATGCACCATTTCATATATTTTAGCAACGCTTCAATTACAGCTTGATTATTTCAGGACCCCGAGCACGCGCAGCACGCTCTAAAAACCCGTATAAGGTAGGAGGCGGAAGGTTGAGTAAAATCTATGTTTTGGATACGAATGTCTTACTTCAAGATCCGAATTCCATTTTTTCATTTGAAGAGAACGAAGTAGTCATTCCAGCAGTTGTTCTAGAAGAGGTCGATTCAAAAAAAAGGTATATGGATGAAATAGGACGAAATGCAAGACATGTTTCCAAACTCATTGATAGCCTAAGGCTCATCGGAAAGCTGCATGAAAAAATACCGCTGCCGGGCGGAGGCTTTTTAAGAATTGAACTGAATCACCGCTCGTTTCACGAGCTGCAGGAGATTTTTATTGAAAAAACAAATGATAACCGGATCCTTGCGGTGGCGAAAAATCTGTCAATTGAAGAAGAGACAACCGAAAACGGCAGACCTGTCATATTGGTAAGCAAAGATACGCTGGTCAGAGTTAAGGCTGATGCAATCGGGCTCATTGCAGAAGATTTTCTGAGCGACAGAGTGGTTGAGATTGACCGGATCTACACGGGCTATCTTGATTTGTATATAAGCGGGGATGATCTAAACAGGTTTTACGAAAAAAATGAGCTGATTCTGGCAGAGGTGACAAATCATCCATTTTATCCGAATCAGTTTGTCATTATGAAAAATGCTCTCGGCGGTTCATCATCTGCTATTGGAATTGTGGACAAAACCGGGAAAAAGGTAAAACGTCTGGTCTTTGATCATGATCATATTTGGGGGATAAAACCGAGGAACGTACAGCAGACAATGGCGATGGAGCTGCTTCTGAGAAACGATATGCCTCTTGTGACGCTGATCGGGAAAGCGGGAACAGGCAAAACGCTGCTTGCTTTGGCCGCTGGACTTATGCAGACAGAGGACCTGGGATCATTTAAAAAACTGCTTGTCGCAAGGCCGATTGTGCCGGTCGGAAAAGATATCGGCTATTTGCCGGGGGAAAAGCAGGAGAAGCTCAGACCGTGGATGCAGCCGATTTATGATAACCTCGAATATTTATTTAATGCCAAAAAGCCGGGGGAACTGGATGCCATTCTTGCCGGAATGGGTTCAATTGAAGTAGAAGCCCTCACATATATAAGAGGAAGAAGTATTCCTGAACAGTTCATTATCATTGATGAAGCTCAGAATTTAACCAAGCATGAAGTGAAAACAATCCTTACGAGGGTAGGGGAAAAGAGCAAAATTGTCCTCATGGGGGATCCCGAGCAGATTGATCATCCTTACTTGGACGAATACAACAACGGGTTAACCTATGTTGTGGAGAAATTTAAAGACCAGCAGATTGCAGGGCATGTCAGACTTGTCAAAGGTGAGCGCTCTGGCCTCGCGCAGCTGGCAGCTGATTTGTTATAAAAAACACGAAAAGCCGCTGATCTCAGCGGCTTTCTTATGGGAAAGCAGAGAATGCTTTCTATTCAACAATTATTTTTATTATTTTTTTAACAGGATTGTCTTTATTGCTTCCGTCACCATAGTAAAGAGTCGCAGGACCATCTTCAGTTAGGGGTTTCCCGTTTCTGCTGAAGCCGATTACGGCGTTTGAGGCTTCTTCCAGAGTCAGTTCAATTTCTCCTTCGCCAGTGAAAAAAATGACTTTTCTTGCATCAGCTTTCGGCTCGGCATTTTGGAGAAACGGGAAAAATGGAATTCCGAACGTTCCGTTGAGCAGCGCTTCTTTTTTTGAAACTTTTCTTTCTTCCGGCAGCCGCGCACCTTCTTTTATTTCCTGATCCCAGTGTTTTGAAACAGCTTTAGTGTATTCCTCAAGCTCGTCAAGGGAGTCTCTGCTTTCTTCGAAATAAGTGTTCAGATCCACTTTGCGGTCATCAAAAATCCAGACCCCCGGGTCGAGTGTAATTGAATAGGCTACATTTCCTGTAAGAGTAATGATGGATTCCATTGCTGCACGTCCTTCCTTTAGTAAGCTCTTTGTAAAGTATAAGCGCTTTCCTGTATTTTGTCATGCCGCTCATGCTGATTCTTTTAATTGGGCAAACTACGTTTCATAATGATGAACAGATGAGGTGAACGGAAATGCCGTGCAAGACGAATGAAGAGCTTGCTGAACTGGTGGAAGAAGCGAAAAAGGTGACGTCAGAAGGAAAAGTAGCGGATTATATACCTGAGCTTGGAAAAGCAGAAGCGGATGATTTGTCAGTTGCCATTTACCATGTGGGAAATTCCTGTATGTCTGCCGGGGATATTGAAAAGACGTTCACTCTGCAGAGTATATCAAAAGTACTGACTCTTGCACTTGTTTTAATGGATCACGGGGAGCCGTACGTTTTCAGCAAAGTTGGAATGGAACCGACCGGAGATCCGTTTAATTCCATCGTCAAACTCGAAACACACGAAAAACAGCGCCCTCTGAATCCGATGATCAATGCCGGTGCGCTTGCGGTCACAAATATGATTAAAGGCTCGACAATGGAAGAAAAACTGCTGAGGTATATTGATTTTATACGGAAGCTTACGTTTAACAAGAAAATAAACATCTGCAAAAATGTGGCCGCGTCTGAATTTGAAACCGCCTGGCTGAACAGGTCGCTCTGTTATTTCATGAAAAAAGACGGGATCATTGAAGGGGACGTTGAAGATCTGATTGATTTATACTCCAATCAGTGCGCTATTGAGATGCACAGTTTGGACCTGGCAAAGATAGGGGCTGTTTTTGCGCTCGACGGCAAGCACCCCGAAACTGAACAGCAGGTGATTCCAAAGGATATTTCCAGAATCTGCAAAACCTTTATGGTAACGTGCGGAATGTATAATGCTTCGGGCGAATTTGCAATAAAAGTAGGCATTCCGGCAAAGAGCGGGGTCTCAGGCGGAATTATGGGGATCGTCCCCTATCAGTTTGGAATCGGCATCTTTGGGCCGTCTCTTGATGAAAAGGGGAACAGTATTGCAGGAATAAAACTCCTCAATCTTTTGTCAGAAAAATATGAATTGAGCATCTTTTAGCAAAAGAGGGCCGGCGTGCGGGAAACACCCTGTTTTTTCTTGATTTTTTCACGCTTACCCTATAATATTAATAGATAGATTAAGGTAATCGCTCGGGAACGGAGGGGTTCAATTGGCGTCTGAGATTGCAATTGATCATCGAGAAAAAGCACTTGCTCTTTTAAAAGCGGATGCTGATAAAATTACGAAGCTGATTCAAGTCCAAATGGACAATTTGACGATGCCTCAATGTCCTCTTTACGAAGAGGTTTTAGATACACAAATGTTTGGACTTTCAAGAGAGATTGACTTTGCTGTCAGGCTTGATCTCATCGAAGAAAGAGAAGGCAAAGCGATCCTCGACACACTTGAGAGAGAAATGTCTGCACTTCATGAAGCTTTTACGAAAAAATAAGCTTCGCGTTAAAGCTTACTGAATGAAAATGAAAACTCAAACTGCCTGAAAAATGCAGTTTGAGTTTTTTTATAAGGTAAATCAATCCCGGAGCTTTAGACCTACATACTTTTTTAACTTGTTTCCGCCTGTTTAGCGCGTTACCATAAGTCGTGCCCCTGAAAGCAAGATTTCAGAAGGAATTCCGTCTGCCAATCTCGAACAATAAAAGGAAAAGAACTTCATCATGAAAACAGCAACTTGTAACGATAGGAAGCGATAAAATGATAAAAAAAATCTTAAAATCATATGACTACTCACTTATCCTTGCGGTTCTTCTTCTGTGCGGATTCGGACTTGTCATGGTATACAGTTCCAGCATGATTTCAGCGGTTGCAAGGTGGGATTATGCGAGCGACCATTTCTTTATCAGACAGGCAATCTTCGTTGCCGCGGGGTTTGTTGTTCTGCTTTTGGCCATGTTTTTCCCATACAGAGCTTATCTGCAGCCGGTTTTTCTAAGAAGCGTCGTCCTGATATCCATCGGCATGCTGCTCGCGATCTTTGTGTTCGGATCGGTAGCAGGGGGAGCCAGAAGCTGGTTTTCCGTTCTGGGTTTTAAGCTTCAGCCTGCTGAATTTGTAAAGCTGAGTGTGATCCTGTATCTCGCTGCAGTTTATGAAAAAAAACAGGCTTATATCGATCATTTTGGAAGAGGGGTTCTGCCTCCGATCATCTTTACAGGGTTTATCTGTGTCCTGATCATTCTGCAGCCGGATATCGGTTCTGCTTCCATTATTGCCATGATTGCCGTATCAATGGTACTGTGCTCGGGTCTAGGCATGAAGAATATTGTAAAACTGCTGATTCTCGGTCTTGCAATGGCTGTTCTGATCAGTCCGCTTGTTCTTATTATGTGGGACGATATCTTTACAACGGAGCGTGTAAGCAGATTCACAGGCTTTATGGATCCATTTGCTGATGCAGGAGATTCAGGTTTCCACCTCATCAATTCCTATTATGCCATCAGCTCAGGCGGGCTTACGGGCCTTGGCCTTGGTGAAAGTATTCAAAAGTACGGGTATCTGCCTGAATCGCATACAGATTTTATTCTTGCGATTATATCAGAAGAGCTTGGCATTTTTGGCGTGTTATTTGTCCTTGTTCTCCTGGCCTTTATTGTGCTGAAAGGATTTCATATTGCACGCAGCTGCGATGATGCATTCGGCACACTACTTGCCATTGGCATTTCCAGCATGATCGGAATTCAGACAGCCATAAATGTCGGCGGCCTGACCGGACTTCTTCCAATAACAGGGGTTACGCTTCCGTTTATCAGCTACGGGGGATCGTCGATGATCCTGCTGATGCTTTCAATGGGGCTGCTAATAAACATTTCAATGTTTGTTAAATACCGCTCTGTTTATCAGAAGGATGAAGTGAAAAAAACAGCTGAACTGAAAGGCAACGCGGTTCCCTTTCAGCAAAATTAAAGTGATATACTAATTTCTAATGTGTTATACTATTAATCGAACAACTGATGAAGCCTAAGGGGGATTCCTATGACGCAGAAAAAAATTCAGAAAATACTTGTAGCTAACCGCGGTGAAATTGCCATTCGCGTGTTCCGCGCCTGCACGGAGCTGAACATCAGAACGGTCGCTGTATATTCCAAGGAGGACTCTGGCTCTTTCCACCGTTATAAAGCAGATGAAGCATACATAGTCGGTGAAGGGAAAAAACCGATCGATGCCTATCTTGATATTGAAGGTATTATTGAAATTGCGAAAAACAACGGGGTTGACGCCATCCATCCCGGATACGGATTCCTGTCGGAAAACATTCACTTTGCAAGAAGATGCGAAGAAGAAGGCATTATTTTTATCGGGCCTAAATCCGCACATCTCGATATGTTCGGGGACAAAGTAAAAGCTAGAAAACAGGCCGAACTGGCAGAAATCCCTGTCATTCCAGGCAGCGACGGACCTGTTGCAAGCCTTGAGGATGTAGTTGATTTCGGACGCAAAAACGGATATCCGTTCATTATCAAAGCTTCCCTTGGCGGAGGCGGACGCGGCATGAGGATTGTCAGAAGTGCTTCTGAGGTGAAAGAAAGCTATGAGCGCGCCAAATCTGAAGCGAAGGCTGCATTCGGCAATGACGAAGTGTATGTTGAAAAGCTGATTGAAAATCCAAAGCACATTGAAGTTCAGATTATCGGGGATGACCACGGAAACATCGTGCATCTTTATGAGCGCGACTGTTCGGTTCAGCGCCGTCATCAGAAGGTTGTGGAAGTTGCACCAAGCGTATCTGTAAGCGAAGAACTCAGACGGGAAATTTGCGATGCAGCTGTGAAATTGATGAGCAATGTCAGCTATGTAAATGCAGGAACGGTTGAATTTCTTGTTGCAGGCGGAGAATTCTACTTTATTGAAGTCAATCCCCGCGTACAGGTAGAGCACACGATTACTGAGATGGTGACTGGCATTGACATTGTGCAGACGCAGATTATGGTTGCACAGGGACATGCCCTCCACAGCAGTAAAATCGGCATACCGCAGCAGGATGAGATCAGAGTAACAGGCTATGCCATTCAATCAAGGGTGACGACAGAAGATCCTTTGAACGGCTTTATGCCGGATACAGGAAAAATTATGGCCTACCGCTCAGGCGGCGGATTCGGGGTCAGACTTGATGCCGGCAACGGATTCCAGGGAGCTGTCATTACACCTCACTATGATTCTTTGCTTGTAAAGCTTTCAACACAGGCGCTTACATTCGAACAGGCAGCTGCCAAAATGATCAGAAACTTAAGGGAGTTCCGCATCCGCGGTATTAAAACAAACATTCCGTTCCTCGAGAACGTAATCAGGCATGAAAAGTTTATGTCAGGTGAATACGATACTTCTTTTATCGACTCGACACCGGAGCTGTTTGTTTTTCCGAAGAAAAAAGACCGGGGAACAAAGATGCTTTCCTATATCGGCAATGTGACCGTCAACGGATTTCCCGGCATTGAGAAGAAAAAGAAACCTGTATTTGACAAGCTTCATATTCCGAAAGTCAAATACTCAGAACCGGTCCCTGAGGGAACAAAACAGATTCTTGACAAGCTTGGGCCTGAAGGTCTTGTAAACTGGCTGAAAGAGCAAAACGAAGTGCTGCTGACGGATACAACATTCCGCGACGCCCATCAGTCTCTGCTTGCCACAAGACTGAGAACAAATGACATCAAACATATTGCAGAGCCGACAGCAAGACTTCTTCCTAACTTGTTTTCTCTTGAAATGTGGGGCGGCGCTACATTTGATGTAGCGTACAGATTCTTAAAAGAAGATCCGTGGGACAGACTGCTGACAGTCAGAAAACAAGTCCCGAATGTTTTGCTGCAGATGCTCCTCCGTGCTTCAAATGCTGTTGGGTATAAGAACTATCCTGACAATGTGATCGAAGAATTTGTAGAAAAGTCAGCCTATGCCGGCATTGACGTTTTCCGGATTTTTGACAGCCTGAACTGGGTAGAGGGAATGCGGCCAGCCATTGAAGCGGTAAGAAAATCAAACAAGCTTGCAGAAGCGGCTATTTGCTACACAGGCGACATTCTTGATCCTTCCCGCCGAAAATATGATCTTGCCTACTATACGAACCTTGCGAAAGAACTTGAAGCATCAGGGGCGCATATTCTGGGAATTAAAGATATGGCGGGTCTTCTTAAACCGCAGGCTGCCTATGATCTGATTTCCGCTTTGAAAGAAACAATTGATATCCCTGTTCATCTTCATACACATGATACCAGCGGAAACGGCCTGTTTACATATGCCAAAGCGATTGAAGCAGGTGTTGATGTTGTGGATACAGCGGTGAGTTCGATGGCAGGTCTGACTTCACAGCCGAGCGCCAATTCCCTTTATCATGCTCTGCAGGGAATGGAGCGGCGTCCGAATATTGATATTGAAGCACTGGAAGAGCTTTCGCAGTACTGGGAAGGCGTGCGTCACTATTACCGGGATTTTGAAAGCGGCATGAATGCCCCTCACTCTGAAGTTTACATGCATGAAATGCCCGGCGGACAATACAGCAATCTTCAGCAGCAGGCTAAAGGAGTCGGCCTTGATGACCGCTGGAATGAAGTAAAGGAAATGTACAGACGCGTCAACGATCTTTTTGGAGACTTGGTGAAAGTGACGCCTTCTTCTAAAGTAGTCGGCGATATGGCCCTGTTTATGGTTCAGAACAACCTGACAGAAAATGATATCTTTGAGCGCGGCGAATCGCTTGATTTCCCTGATTCAGTTGTAGAGCTGTTTGAAGGCTATCTCGGCCAGCCGCATGGCGGATTTCCTGAAGAACTGCAAAAAATCATTCTTAAAGGCAGAGATCCAATTTCGGTCAGACCGGGAGAACTGCTTGAGCCGGTTGATTTTCCTGCTTTAAAAGAAGACCTGTTTAAAACGCTTGGCCGTCAGGTGACAAGTTTCGATGCGATTGCCCATGCTCTATACCCTAAAGTCTTCCTTGACTATGCAAAGACGTTTGAACAATTCGGTGATATTTCTGTGCTTGATACACCTACATTCCTTTACGGAATGAGACTTGGCGAAGAGATTGAAGTCGAAATTGAACAGGGTAAAACCTTGATCGTAAAACTAGTATCAATAGGCGAACCTCAGCCGGACGGTACGCGGGTCGTTTATTTTGAACTGAACGGACAGCCGCGTGAAGTCATCATCCGCGATGAAAACGTCAAGGCAACGGTTACCGCCAAAATGAAAGCTGATAAAGGCAACAAGGATCACATTGGTGCGACAATGCCCGGAACAGTGATAAAAGTACTTGTTGAAAAAGGCGAAAAAGTAAGCAAGGGCGATCATCTTCTTCTCACTGAGGCTATGAAAATGGAAACGACCGTTCAGGCTCCATTCTCAGGTACCGTAAAAGAGATTCATGTTGCAAACGGTGAAGCCATTCAGACTGGTGATCTGCTGATTGAAATGACTGAGTAATTCTTACTTATATAAACCGAAAAGGCAAGAGCCCGGTGTGAACCCGGCTCTTGTCTTTTTCTTTGTTAAGGAAATGATAAAGAGCAAAAGGCTGTGGATTACATAACAAAGTTATCCTCGGCAAGCGGAAGCGCCTAAATCCTCTGTCAGAACAAATCCGTCAAAAAAGGCGGGACCCGGACTTTTCCGACGGATTTTTATCTGCCTATCGGAGCGGACTTTGGCGCTTACGCTTTTGTTCTTTACCGAGCCTATCATTTCTTTCATTCGCCGGGGGAAAACAGTACAATCATGAAAGAGGTGATTGTCATGAAGACAGCAGCAGTCTGGTTCAGAAGAGATTTAAGGCTGCAGGATCATACAGCCCTGTCAGAGGCCGTAAAATGGGCAGAAGAACATAACGGAAAGCTGTTTTTGTTTTTTCAGCTGAATCCGGCTTTTCTTGAAAACCCGGCAGACTTCCGCCATCACTATTTTTTTCAGACATTAAAGGCGTTTATGGATCATTGCAGGGAACATAAAATTGCCTTTCATCTGATGTATGGCGAGACAGAAGAAATAATGGAATCATTAATTAAAAAAATACCTGAGATCACCCTGTTTTTATTTAATGAAGATGAAACAGGCTACGGAAAAGAACGCGATGAAAAGGTGAAAAAGGTTCTGAAAGAAAATGAGGTCGAGTACTGGACGTTTCAGGATCATTTCCTTCATGGGGCTCAGGAAGTTAAAAAGCAGGACGGCTCCCTTTACAAAGTATACACGCCTTATTACAAAGCGTGGAGCAAGCTTGAAAAAAAACAGCCTGCCGAAATCGATCTGAAAAAACTAAGTGCCTGCACCGTTTCAAAGCAGGACCTTCCTGGTAATGGGGCTGAAAAGCTTAAGGAGATTATCGGCAGCCTTGAAGAAAGAGAGGACGTCGGGGAAGAAGCTGCTCTTAAAACCCTGCAGGAGTTTACAGACGAAAAATTGGAAGATTACCATAAAAAAAGAGACCTTCCGGCTGAAGTGGGGACAAGCAGACTCTCTAGATATTTAAAAACTGGAAGCATCTCTATCCGCACTGTCTATCACCACATTATGCAGAGTGAGGATCATCTTCAGGATAAGGGAAAAGAAACATTCATCAAGGAGCTTGCCTGGCGGGACTTTTATAATATGGTGTACGTTCAGTTCCCAAACAGCGTGAATGAAGAAGCGGATCAGCGCTACCGGACAATTAAATGGAATACGGATAAAGAGAGGCTGAAAGCGTGGAAAGAAGGAAAAACAGGCTATCCAATCGTTGATGCGGGCATGAGGCAGCTGAATGCAGAAGGATGGATGCATAACCGGCTGAGAATGATCACAGCTTCCTTTTTAACGAAAGATTACCTGCTTGACTGGAGGCTCGGGGAGGCGTATTTTGCAGAAAAACTAGTCGATTATGAGCCCGGATCCAACATTGGAGGATGGCAGTGGGCAGCATCTGTCGGAACAGACCCTGTCCCGTACTTCAGAGTGTTTAATCCGGTCACACAATCAAAAAAGTTTGATCCTGATGGAGAGTATATCAAAAAATACGTGCCCGAGCTTCGGGACGTAGACGCTAAACGGATTCATGAGCCGTGGAAGATGAGCAGAGGGGAACAGAAAGAAGCTGGCTGCATCATCGGAAACGATTATCCGGAACCTACAGTCATACACAGCGAACAGCGGGTAAAAGCAATTGAAATGTTTCAGGGCATATAAAAAAGAGAGGCATAATGCCTCTCTTTTTTATATGGCTTTCTTATCTTCTTTATTCTTCAAAGCCTCACGGTTTATCCGGTTGCGGCTGATCAGCAGAATGAAATAGCTCAGCACTCCGAACAGACAGGAAATAATAAGTGCGTGGGCCAGGGCAACGCCAAGGTTCAGCCCGGTTAATACGACAAGCGCGCCTGATGCGACCTGCATGGAAATAAGGGCAAACGCTATGATCCATCCATAATAGACAGCTTTCTGATGTTTATAGTGCTTAACTGCGGTATAAGCAGCATATGCCACCCAAACAAAAATCAGAGCAGCTGCAAATCTGTGGCCCATCTGAATCCACTCATGCAGAGTTCCAGGCAGCCCGTATGGCCTGTTGCTGCACATCGGCCATTCCGGACATGCGAGGCTTGCCCCCTTATGTCTGACAAATGCACCTGTATAGACCACGATATATGTGTAGCAGATGATGCCGATGCTGTGGAATTTCATCCTTTTATCAATAATAAGGGACTCTGTATCAAACTTTTTGTCTACTTCAAAAATCAGCAGGGTGAGCAGCAGCACTGATGCAAAAGAGATAAGAGAAATACCGAAATGCAGGGCAAGAACGGCATCAGATTGTCCCCATTTTACTGCGGCTGCACCAATAAGCGCCTGAAGAATCAGGAAAAAGAAAGAAAGAGCAGCCAGAAATTTCGTTTCCCTCTTATGTCCGATTTTGATCCAGGAAGTTACAGCCAACAGCAGGACAAGAATGCCCGCAAGTCCGCTGACAACCCTGTGGCTGAGCTCAATGACAAGCTCCGGGGTAATTTCAGACGGAATCAGTTCTCCGTGGCAGAGCGGCCAGGAATCTCCGCATCCTGCGCCGGATTCCGTTTTTGTGACGAGTGCTCCCCCTAAAAGCACAAGAAGCATCACTAGTGTTGTGAGCACACCAATTCCTTTTAATGCTCGATGCAAGATGTTCACCTTCTTATTCGTAGTAATGAGCTTATGAAAACCGGACACTTTAAAGTCCGGCAGGCAACAAATAATGACAATATCTATCTACTGTTTATTATACTGGCAAAACAGAATGAATGAAAAGGAATGATATGGAGAAATCCCAATAGAATCATTTTTTCGCAAAAGATTCCATTATCTATAAAAAATTCCTGACAGGTATGATAGAATGTTAACGTGGTCATAAAGGTGTGCCATTTATTTTTAGAGTATCAGTGAATGAATTGCTTTTCAATGAATTAGCCGGCTCTCCTGTTCTGCTTCACAATTTCGACAAAACTTCTTCATATTTTGTTCACAAAACAAGAACCGATTATGGTTTAATATCAAGAAGGAAGCGATTTTGAAAATATTGCTTAATTTAGTATGATATAGCAAGCTGCACAGCCGGCAGCAGAGTTAAAAGGGGGACTGTCATACGTGCCTGATTCAAGGACCTCGAAAGAAACAGGATTCGGTGAAGTAGTTTATGAATCAACCGTCTTAAAAGACTTTTTGAGCCTTATTAAAATGGGAATCGTCAATTCCAATTTAATCACCGCGTTCACTGGCATCTGGCTTGCGCTGTATTTTAACGGGCTAAGTTTTCTCGGCAATATTGACACAGTTCTGTATGCGCTGTCAGGATCCGCTCTTGTGATTGCAGGATCTTGTGCCATCAACAACTTTTATGACCGTGACATAGACCATATTATGGAGCGGACAAAGACGAGACCGACTGTCACAGGCAGAATGAATCCAGTTCAGGCACTGTGGATTGGTGTTTTATTGCTTGCATTCGGATTTATCATGCTCTCCATGACAACGGCAGCAGCAACGCTTATCGGGTTGATCGGCGTAATTACATACGTCTTTTTATATACAATGTGGACAAAACGCCACTATACGCTGAATACAGTTGTCGGCAGCATCTCCGGTGCCGTTCCTCCTCTCATTGGATGGGCAGCTGTTGATGCAGACCTCAGTGTGACGGCATGGGTATTGTTCTTGATCATGTTTATCTGGCAGCCGCCGCATTTTCTCGCTCTCGCAATGAAGCGGGTTGAGGAATACCGGGCAGCCGGGATACCAATGCTGCCTGTCATTCACGGATTTGCTGTTACAAAAAGGCAAATGATGGTCTGGGTAATCTGTCTATTGCCTTTGCCGTTTTACTTGTTTCAGCTTGGTGCAGCATTCATTATTCTGGCAACTGCCCTGAACCTCGGCTGGCTAGTGCTTGCCGTGTCCGGCATAAAGGCTAAGGATGACCTGAAATGGGCAAAGTGGATGTTTATTTATTCGCTGAACTACTTAACGATCCTTTTTGTGGCGATGGTACTTTTCACGATCAACTAGGTTAGAAATTCTTTCTTTTAGGAATTTACATAGAAGGAATTGACAATTCCTGTGAGCATGCGGGGATTAATTTACTGAAAGAGGGGTTTGATTTAGCTATGGAAAAGAGGCTGACAAAATTTCGTCTCGTTGCCGTATTTGCAATGCTGACACTTGTCCTAGCCGGCTGTGGTGAACCATATCTTTCCGCTCTTCAACCAGCTGGTGAAGTAGCGGATATGCAGTACTCGCTTATGATTTTGAGTACACTCATCATGGTCATTGTAATCGCAGTCGTAACTGTGATCTTCATTTATGTGGTTGTGAAGTTCAGACAGCGCAAAGGTGAGGAAAATAAAATTCCCGAGCAAGTAGAGGGAAGTCATAAACTGGAAATCATTTGGACTGTTATTCCTATTCTTTTACTGCTTGTGCTGGCGGTTCCTGTAGTATCTGCAACATTTGAGCTTGCAGACGTCAAGGCAATGGATAAAAAAGACCGCAAGCCTGAAGATGCAGTCGTTGTAAACGTAAGAGCAAACCTTTACTGGTGGGAATTTGAGTATCCTGACTACGGGATCATCACGAGCCAGGATTTAGTTGTGCCGACAGATGAAAGGGTTTACTTTAACCTGATTGCTTCTGATGTTAAACATTCATTCTGGGTGCCTTCTGCAGGCGGAAAAATGGATACAAACACGGAGAATGTGAATAAATTCTGGCTTAATTTTGACGGTGACCGCGCTGAGCAGGCCGGAGAATACTTCTACGGAAAATGTGCTGAGCTTTGCGGACCTTCACACGCTTTGATGGATTTTAAAGTTGAAACAAAATCCAAGGAAGAGTTTGTTCAGTGGGCTGAAGAAATGAAGAATGCCAAAGCTGTTGCATCTTCTGACCTTGCTAAAGAAGGAGAGAAGCTGTTCCAGGAAAAAAGCTGTATCGGCTGTCACGCTGTCACTCCGGTGGATGAGCGTCCTGAACAGGCAAGAACTGCTCCCAACCTTGCAAGCTTCGGCGAGCGTTCACGAGTTGCAGGAATTCTTCCTCATAATGAAGAGAACATCAGAAACTGGCTGAAAGATCCTGAACAGTACAAACCGGGCAATAAAATGACAAAAACATACCCGGAACTGAATGATCAGGAACTTGATGCTCTTACAGAATACTTAAGCGGCTTGAAGGTAGAAGCCAAATAAGATTGTCTTAGCAGAATAAAAGGGAGGTAACACTGTGAGTACGTTAACTCAGAAAAAAGGGTTCGGCGCAGTTCTCTGGGACTACCTGACAACGGTAGACCATAAGAAAATCGCCATCCTTTACCTGGTTTCCGGCGGCTTCTTCTTCCTCGTGGGAGGTCTGGAAGCGATGCTGATCCGTATTCAGCTCGCTGTACCGGATAATGATTTCATCTCAGCCGGACTATATAATGAAGTTTTAACCATGCATGGAACAACCATGATTTTCCTGGCAGCCATGCCGCTGATTTTTGCATTTATGAATGCGGTGGTTCCTATTCAAATCGGAGCCCGCGATGTTGCATTTCCTTTTTTAAACTCTCTTGGCTTCTGGCTTTTCTTCTTTGGAGGATTGTTCCTGAACATGGGATGGTTTTTAGGAGGAGCTCCTGATGCAGGCTGGACGAACTATGCGTCGCTTGCTCTTAATTCACCTGGACACGGAATCGATTTTTATCTATTAGGTCTCCAGATATCAGGATTTGGAACACTGATTGCCGGGATTAACTTCCTTGCAACCATCATCAATATGCGCGCACCAGGAATGACTTACATGCGCATGCCGCTGTTTACATGGACAACGTTTGTAGCATCTGCACTTATCTTGTTCGCTTTCCCGCCGCTTACAGTCGGCCTTGCTATTATGATGTTTGACCGCATTTTCGGAACAGGGTTCTTCGTTCCTGAACTAGGCGGAAATACAATCATCTGGGAGCATTTATTCTGGATCTTCGGACATCCTGAGGTTTACATCCTGATTCTTCCTGCATTCGGAATTTTCTCTGATGTCCTTCCTCATTTTTCCAAAAAGCGTCTTTTCGGATACTCTTCCATGGTATTCGCAACTGTACTTATCGGCTTTTTAGGATTCATGGTATGGGCGCATCACATGTTTACAACCGGTCTCGGACCGATTGCAAATGCAATTTTCGCGGTTGCCACAATGGCAATTGCTGTTCCTACAGGCATTAAGATCTTCAACTGGATGTTTACAATGTGGGGCGGAAGCATCCGCTTTACCGTTCCGATGATCTGGTCTGTAGCATTCATCCCGACGTTTGTAATGGGCGGAGTAACAGGAATCATGCTTGCTGCTGCTCCTACAGATTATCAGTATCATGACACGTATTTCGTTGTAGCCCATTTCCACTACGTTATTGTAGGCGGAGTTGTCATGGGATTATTTGCAGGCCTTCACTACTGGTGGCCGAAAATGTTTGGAAAAATGCTCGGAGAAAAGCTTGGCGTCGTTACATTTGTCCTGTTCTTTACAGGATTCCATTTAACTTTCTTTATTCAGCATTTCCTTGGACTGATGGGGATGCCGCGCCGTATATTCACATTCCTGCCTGGCCAGGGACTTGAAATGGGTAATTTTATCAGTACAGTCGGTGCATTCCTGATGGCAGCCGGAACAATCGTATTGCTCTGGAACATCATTATTTCATCGATTAAAGGTGAAAAAGCTGCAGGAGATGCATGGGGAGACGGGCGCAACCTTGAGTGGGCCGTTTCATCGCCGGCACCTGAATACAACTTCAAACAAACTCCGCTTGTACGCGGGCTTGATGCACTGTGGGTAGAAAGAATGGAAGGCAATAAAGGAATGACTCCAGCCGAGCCGCTTGGCGATATTCATATGCCTAACGGATCGATTCTTCCTTTGATCATGTCTTTTGGATTGTTCGTTGCTGCATTCGGACTGCTTTATCATTCAGAACACGCATGGGGCGTTCCGGTTATTATTATCGGATTTGCCATTACTCTTGGCTGTATGTTCCTGCGTTCTGTCATTGATGATCACGGTTATCACATCCACAAAGAAGATTTGATGAATGATGATAACGATAAGGGGGTAAAGGCATAATGCATGTTGAGGAAAAATTGACAGCTGAAACGTTCCCTGCCTCACCTGAAAAGGCAACCCTTGAAGGCAAAAATAAGTTTTTGGGTTTCTGGCTGTTCCTGGGCGGAGAGACGGTTCTGTTCGCTTCTTTATTTGCCACGTTCCTGGCACTCAGGGATTCTGACAACGGAGGGGCAACAACCCAGGAGATGTTTGAGCTTCCGCTCGTATTTGGTGCAACAATGCTTCTTTTGACAAGTTCTCTGACGAGTGTATATGCAATGTATCACATGAAGAACTTTCAATTTAAAAAAATGCAGCTATGGATGGGAATCACGGTTCTTTTAGGAGCTGCCTTCCTTGCACTTGAGATTTATGAATTCAATCATTATATTCATGAATTCAAATTCACTATGACAAGCAGTGCACTTGGCTCTGCCTTTTACACGCTTGTCGGAACACATGGTGCCCACGTGGCATTCGGTCTCCTTTGGATTACAACATTGATGGTCCGCAATGCAAAAAGAGGACTGAACTTATACAACGCACCTAAATACTACGTTGCAAGTCTTTACTGGCATTTCATTGACGTTGTATGGGTATTCATCTTCACAGTTGTATACTTAATGGGAATGGTGGGATAAACTGATGGCAAATCAAAACTCAGGAAACCCAAAAGTAGATCTTGCATATCGCCGCAAGAAAAACAAAGAAGATATGAAATATCAGGTCGTAACCTTTGCACTGATGATCTTCCTGACTGTCATTGCTTTTGTTGCGATCGGATATGACGGCATTGCAGAATGGTTTAAGATTCCATTTATCCTTCTTCTTGCTGTCGTACAGGTTATTTTCCAGCTTTACTACTTCATGCACATGAGCCATAAAGGACATGAGGTGCCTGCGCTTTTCCTTTATTCAGGAATCGGCGTTGCGTTTTTAACAGTCCTTGCTTTTGTCACAATCATATGGTGGTAAGTTCTGATCCGGCTGATTTTTCAGCCGGATTATTTTTATGTTTTTCTTTCAGGCAATCCTGGAAGTCCTGTGTCTTTGTCATAGAACGTTCATTGATAGCGCTTCATCTAAGGTGTATAATAGGACAGGGAGTACTAGCAGAAATAGGAGTTGAACTCATTGTTAAATTTAGAAATGTTTGGCTTTAGAGCAATGTGGAGCCCGTACTTTTTTCTGTTTACAGCAAGTATTCTAGTGGTCTATTTCCTTGCAGCAGGGCCGCTTAGAAGCCGTTTTAAAGACAGTGAACCTGTCACGTTCAAACAGAAATCCCTGTTCACGGCGTCTATTCTTCTTCTTTATGCGGTAAAAGGCAGTCCTCTGGATTTAATGGGGCATTTAATGTTCAGTGCACATATGACACAAATGGCCCTCTTATATTTGCTCGTTCCGCCGCTTATGATCTATGGTGTGCCCGTATGGATGTGGAGAGCCATCATTTACAGACCGGTTATTAAACAGACAGTTTCCTTCCTGTCCCGTCCGCTGATTGCCCTTTTTGTATTTAATGGCGTTTTTTCGCTCTATCATATTCCTCTTGTTTTTGATGCGGTGAAAACAGACCATATCCTTCATGCGGCTGTTACCATCTTTATTTTTATTGCCGCAATGCTTATGTGGTGGCCTCTGTTAAATGAGCTTCCTGAATGGAGAGAGCTTGGCGGAATTAAGAAGATCGGCTACATATTTGCAAATGGAATGCTGCTTACACCGGCATGTGCGCTGATTATCTTCGCAGATATATCTTTGTATTCCACCTACACGAATCCAGCTGCCTGGGCGAGTGCTCTTGAACTGTGCGTTCCTGCAAGCATGCTGGCAGGACTTGATCTTACCGGCCCGGAAATGTTTAATACCCTTCCATTAGTGGAAGACCAGCAGCTTGGCGGCATCATGATGAAGATTATTCAGGAATTTGTCTATGGGGGACTGCTCGGGATTATTTTCTTTAAATGGGCCCGAAAAGAAAGAGAGAGAGACGAACTTGAAGAACGCAGCCGTCTTGCTCCTCAGCCGGTAAAATAAGATACGCTCCGGTTTTTCTGCTTATCAATCTATGATTACTATATTAGGAGCTGCCAATATGAACGTACCTCTTTTACCTACTATCAGTACAGCCTTTATCGTTCTCAGCGCTGCAGCCGTTGCTGTTGGATGGTATCTTATCAAACAGCGGAGAATAGAGGCGCATCAGAAGGCGATGATGACGGCCGCTGTTTTTGCGATAATCTTTTTTATTGTCTATGCATCACGGACAATCTTTGTCGGGAACACTGCTTTCGGCGGACCTGATTCTATCAAAATCTACTATACAGTATTTTTGATTTTCCATATCACTCTTGCAACTGTAGGGGCAGTGCTTGGAATCATCATGCTGGTCTCAGGTTTTAAAAACAGGCTCGCAAGGCACAGAAAGCTTGGACCCGGAACAAGCGTCATCTGGTTTTTTACTGCAATCACAGGAGTTGCTGTTTATTTTCTCCTTTATATTCAATACAAAGGCGGAGAAACGACATCTGTGTTTAAAGCGATATTTGGATTTTAAATGAGGAAGCAATAGAATGAAAGATTTCTATTGCTTCTTTTTTATGCTCTGAACATGAAAAAACGGACTGCAGGAAGTATAGGACGCTCATTATGGCCATAAAATGAAAGTATGAGGGAGTTCTTGAAAGGGAGTGTCGGGAAGATGATTGAAATTATAACAGACCGGCTTTTAATTATTCCTTGTTCATTGGATATTGCAAAATCGCTGATTTTCCACAGAAAGGAACTGGAAACCCGGTCCCCGATTGGAATACCCTGTGCCTGGCCTTCTTCTGCTGTAAGAGGGATGCTCCCGCTGTATATTGAAAAGCTCGAGGAAAACGATCAGGAGTACGGATGGGGCCTTTGGCTGATCATTTTATACAATGAAAAAAGAATTATCGGCGATTTGTTTCTTCAGGGAATGCCTGATGACAGCGGGACAGTTGAGCTGTGCTACAACATTCATGAAGCTGCTGATGAAGAAAGTCTGACCTATGAAGCGATTGACGCTGTCATGGAATGGCTGACAAGTGAACGAAAAGTAGCCAGCATTCAGATGGAGTGTCTGGATGAGAACAGCAAATCCATTAAACTGTTTGAAAAGCTCGGTATGATCTGCACGAAAAAAGAAGATGTTTTTTTATCCTGGGAGCTGAAAAAGAAAGCATAGAAGAGAGGTGTTAAGCATAGGAAGAGCCGAAAAAAGAATGGAAGCAGATCTGCCGTTTTTTCAAGGTGCACCCGGGGAAGATTTAATTGTCCGCATTAGAGAGTTAACTTATTCGGGTCATAAGCTTAAAGCCGTTCAAGTAAGCGCATCCCCTTTCTTTAATTGGAGGTCCCGCAAGTTGGACAGGCAAATGAAGGGTCTTTTTGAAGACTGGAGAAATCAGGGATGTCACTTGGTTTTTTTTGATGACGTGCCTCTCTCCTTCAAAAGGAAGTATGGCGTTGAAACTTTAATAGGTGCAAGGGAATGGAGAATGGCAGCGGAATGCCTTTATTTACGGTCATTTAACAGTACCTGTGAAGTATTTGAAGCTGATGGAATCAGCGGTGAATACTTGTCAAAACAGATTGTGAGGAAATTATCCGGGCATCACACCTGTCTAATTTCTTCTTCCGACAACCTCACTGATCATAAGAGTGTGGGACAAAACTCGCTTTTTGCAGCGGTTAACGACAAAGGTGAAGTCATTGGCTATATGAAATGTTTCCTGGCTGATCAAAAGCTTCATATAAAAGAATGGGCTGCAATCAGCCCGAAGGCTAAACCGGCCCTTTGGAACAAAATCAGGACGCTTCAAGTAAATGAAATAGTTTTGACTGCACAAGAGAATGATTCATTTCCATATCAGTTGAAAAATCGGTTTTTATCAAGCCGCCATATTCCAGCTATTATTGGGAAAATTACGAATCTGCCTGATTTTTTAGCTATGTTTCCTTTTGAAAACGAAGGAAGTCCGCTGTATTTACACGTTACGGATTCATCCATGCCTGCAAACAGCGGCACATACTGCATTGAAGGAGGCGCGGGAAGAGCTGTACGTTCTGACGCCAGTAAAATGGGGCTGTATATGGACAGCGGTATTCTCGCTGCGGCATTGTTTAAAAGTCTTAATCCAAGGGTGCTTTTTGAAGCAGGATATATAAAGGGTTCTAAAAATGATATGAGCCTGCTGGAGAAGATTTTGCCGCGTCAAAAGCCCCATTGTTATGTATAAATGGAAAAGCCGGACAAAAATGTCCGGCTTTTCTATCAGATCTTTTTCAATTGTGACGATTGCTTCAAAAAAACAAAAGCTGCAAGAGCTTTTGCTTTTCTGCCATCTGCTTCTGCACTTGCCAGAGACAGTTTAAACGATGCGGCCGATTTCTTCTTTCAGCTGTTTCAGAAGATTTTTGCTTGTGTTTAAAACAGCGTTTGGAAAATCCTCGCCTTCTCCGTATTCAACACCATGAGGATAATAGTGCTTTCCAAGAAGAGGAGTCATGAGTTTAATTACTGCATGTCTTGATCCGATATCACCTTCAGCGGCATAGCCCGGAATGCGCAGGTAGAACGTTTCCCCTTTGTTTTCAAACTTGCGGTCATATGTAACGCGCTCATAATCCCATTGGCCTGCACGGACAATTCCAAGATCATCCATGATTTCATCCAGTCTGTTCAGTTCAATTGTAAGCCCGTCAAGTCCCGTGTTTTCCATTTTCATTATGTATTCCCTCCTAAAAACCTTGTCGCGGCATTTTCATTAGTAAAGCGCTTTAATGAACTCCCCTTCAATCATAGTACGAATGCATCGAACTTTCAATCTTTACCTTTTATTTTACATCTTTATCTTGTTTTTGGACAAACTGGGTGTATTGGAACGGTTCCGTTCACATATCGTTTGTCAGGAGGATAAAAGATGCAAAAAGTGAAAGATATTATGTCTGAAGATATTCAGGTATGCACACCGCTTGATAATGTTTATGAGGCTGCTGTTAAGATGAGGGACTGGGATGTAGGTTCGATTCCCGTAGTCGAAGGGGATAAGCTGATTGGAATGATTACAGACCGTGATTTGGTTATTCGGGGAATAGCTGAAAAACATCCGGGGTCCAACAAGGTGACAAACGTGATGAGTGATCACCTCTGTACAATCGGCCCGGATGCAACAGCGGAAGAAGCTGCAAGGCTCATGGCCGAGCATCAGATCAGACGGCTTCCTGTAGTGGAAAATGGCCGTATGCTGGGGATGGTTTCACTGGGAGACCTGTCACTTAATCATCTGACAGATCAAAGAGCAGGAACGGCGCTCTCAGACATTTCTGAACATGGAAGCCATTTCCACTGAAGATGAAAGGAGCATGCAGCTGCATGCTCCTTTTTAAATATTTAGCACTTTTGAACCTTACGATTTGAAAAAAAACCTGTTTTTTGATTAAATGACGTATAAAAGGATATACTATCTGCCAATCTTGTGAAATACTGTTTACTAGTATATAGATTTTGCTGTTTCATATAATGGCAGAAACGAAAGACCTGGAGGGATGAAAGCTGGGCGGTATATTTAAGACGTTTTTTCTTTTGCTGATTATTGCAGGTTCTTATTTTTTATATATTCAGTATGGAACTCATGAGCAGCCGATCAGACAGCAGGATGAGAGCGAACAGCTCGCCGGGCAGTCTGAAGAGCAGCTGAACGTGCCGGAAGAAGGGGTATTATCCTTCATTGGAAAATCATCAGATG